>CAZKHY010000084.1:0-7835 GCA_964552455.1 uncultured Nitrospira sp. | reverse complement strand
CGTCACGTTTCGGTCCGGATCGTCGAGCGTCCATCCCAGCTCACGACCGAGGATATCCACCGTTAGGGTGCCGATCGCATCCGACGCGGTCGTCACGACCGACTGCGCGCCAAGCAATGCTGCGACCCGTTCGGTGAAAATATTGCCGCGGCCAACGTGACCTGAGAGTACGCAGATCGAGAAACGGGTGGCGTCGTCGATGCACACCACCGCCGGGTCGACCTTCTTGTTCTTCAACAGCGGCGCGATCATCCGAACCACCGCCCCGACGCTGACAATAAAGATATGGCAGTCGTAGACAGGGAAGGTTTCGGACAGCGTGGGGCCCATCGGTAGCGGCAGACGAAGAGCGCCGGGGGGCGCCGACGCGATCAGCTTCTCCGAAACGAAGAGGTCGCCTCCCGGAAGCTGTGGGAGCAAGCGAGCGGCGATCCCGAGACCGTGCCGCGTGATGGCGTACACGGCGAATGGCTTGCGTTCGGATATCATGCCCTAGTCTCTCGGGTGGCCGCTCTTGGCATCGCGGGCACCAAGCCAGCCAGCAGCCCACTGCGCTCCTTGCGCGAAACGACGATCATCGCAAAACAATCACCACGCTCAGCTTGAATCGCGCGTATATCTCGGACAATCCGCTCTTCGGCCATGGTGGCCCTCGACACATAGACCGCTCGGTCGGCTAGTCCCTGGCGCTCAAGCGCTTCGACCACCTTGGGAATCTCGGCACCCATCTTCATCAAGATGATGGTGTCGAACATCTCCAACACCTGGCTGAGATCCTCTACCCCGTAGCTTGCTGGAAGAATGGCGATCCGCTCTTGTCCGTCGGCCAGCGGGATTCCGGTCACCGCCGGCACCGCTACAATCGACGACACACCTGGGACGACCTCGATGCGGATACCAGGCCATCGCAGCGGGGCTTCCCGGCGCAGATAGATGAACGTGCTAAAGAGCGACGGATCGCCTTCCGTCGCGAACGCAACCGATAACCCACGCTCCAGACGCTCCCCAATGGCCGCAAAGGCGGCGTCCCAGGCAGGCCGAAGACGCTCCGGGTCCTTGTTCATCGGGAACGTCAGAAAAAGACGTTCTTGTCCGGGAATCTCACCCAAGGTCGGTTTGAGAATCTTCCAGGCCATCGACTCCCCGTAATCGGAGCTGCGCGGCAGCGCGAGGACCTGCGCGTTCTTTAAGGTATTGAGCGCGCGCAGGGTGATCAGATCCGGCGCGCCCGGACCGACCCCGACGCCGTACAGTATTCCGTAGTTCATGAGGCCGCTCCTGTCTGGGTGGGCTTCGAGACCGCGAAGATTTGAATGGGGTTCAGGGCCTCGTAGCGAAGGTAGTGAGCCAAGGGCTCGGCCCGCGAAACTTGGAGGAGCGTGACATCCGGCACCAACCCTCGCCGGCGCAAGGCCTGATAGGTCTCCCCCACATTCTCAAGCGTGATGGCGTTGATGACCAGGCGGCCGCCCGGTTGCAGCCGGTCGATGACAACGTCGATGATCTCCTCCATGCTCCCCTTGCTTCCACCGATGAAGACCGCATCGGGAGACTCAAGGTCTGCGAGTGCCTCGGGCGCTCGGCCGGCGATGACACGCACGTTGTCCACCGCGTGAGCGCGCAAATTCTCGCGGCAAATCTCAACGCCTTCCGGATCGACCTCGACGGCGTACACCCGCCCTTCCGGTGCGAGCAGTGCGGCCTCGATCGACACAGAGCCAGAGCCAGCCCCAATGTCCCAGATCACGCTATCCGGTCGGATGCACATCGCCGCCAGGGACAACAGCCGCACTTCACGCTTGGTGATGAGTCCCTTCTTGGGCATCCGCTTCGCAAACACATCCTCATGGAGGAAGGAAATGGTGCAGGGGGCTCGCCATGAGGGATCGGAGCGGACGAGTAACAGGATGTTGAGCGGCCCCACGTCCTGGCAGGCGGCCAAATCCACCACATCGAATCGCCGGACCCGCTCATCGGAGCCACCCAGGTTTTCACACACCCAAGCAATCCAGGCCAGCTCTCCGTGCTCAGTCATTTGCCTCGCCAGGATTGGCGGCGAGTTTTTCTCATCGGTAAGAATCGCCAACTTGGCGTGGCGTTTGATCCGGGTGAGAAATCCCTCCGGCGAGCGGCCATGCACGGAAAGAAACACCGCATCATCCCACTTGAGGCCGGCGCGCGCGAAGGCCCACTGTACCGAACTCGGCTGCGGCAAGATCTCAACATGTTCGGCGCCGAACCGCTTGAGGACCAGGCCGCCGATGCCGAAGAACAACGGATCGCCAGAGGCCAGCACACAGACATTCTGTTCCTCGGCAAGTTCAGCTACCCGGTCGAGCACCGCCGCAAGACCATCCTTGAGGACGATCCGCTCGCCGTGAAACTGGGGGAAAAACTCGAGGTGCCGCTCACCGCCCACGAGCACCCCCGCCTTCATCACTGCGCTCACGGCACGACTTGTGAGGCTTGCGCAGCCGTCATCCCCGATGCCCACCAGGGTAATTGCGCGCCGGGGACTCATGCCGGTTCCTTCGTCGACAGTAACAACAGGGCATGGATGATCGCGACGGCGATGGGGCTTCCACCCTTGCGACCACGGGCCACGATAAAGGGAGTAGGCAGTTCAAGTGTCACGTCCTTCGACTCAGCCGCCGACACGAAACCAACCGGAACGCCAATGATGAGCGCTGGCCGCGCCGCCTCCTCGCGAATCAGGCGCGCCACCTCCAGTAACGCGGTCGGTGCGTTTCCAATCGCCACCACCGCCCCGTTGAGCAGGTTGAGGCGATGCGCCTTCCGCATCGCCTCGATCGCGCGTGTCGCGTTATTGGCTTTAGCGGTCGCGATGACATCCTCGTCCGAAATAAAAGAATGCACCCTGCAGCCATAGGCAGAAAGCCGCTCCTCGTTGAGGCCGGCAACAATCATCTTCACATCTACCAATAGCGGGCAGCCGCCTTGAAGTGCCGCCACACCGGCACGAACTGCGTCCGGATGGAAGCGCATGAGCGCCTTAAACTCGAAGTCCGCCGTGGCGTGGATGACACGGCGCACAACCTCCCACTCGGCGGGCTCGAAGTCGTGCGCGCCAGCCTCGCGGTCGATGATGGCGAAACTCCCATCCTCGATGCTTCGTCCAAGCGCGGTCATCTGTCGCATGTCGTTCATTCTGAAACCTCCGGGTAGCGACCGAGCAACTCACCGCCAAAGTCCACGAGGCACGCCTGCATCGTCAGCGTGCCACCCGCGTGGTGCCGACAGTGCTCGACGACCTTCCTGCAGATAAGTGATGTGATGCCGACGAGACCCGCCTTGCGGCAGAGTTCAAGCACATGTCGGGCGGTATTGGCCTGGCGGATGGACGCAATCAGCTCGTCTGAGGCAGCCAGCTCGGCCGCCAGTGAAGCCAGGAACTCCATGTCCACTTCCGATCCGGCCGCGTGCGTCTGCATCCGGCCGTTGGCCATCTTCGAGAGTTTTCCCATCATCCCCACGACGGTGGCGCGCGTGATCCCTCGCCGCGCGCACTGCCTGACGCCGACGCCAATGAAGTCGCCCACCTGGATAAACGCCTGTTCCGGCAAATGCGGGTACAGCGCCATCGCATACTGTTCCGATTTACCGCCGGTCGTCAGCACCAGTTCACGCAGACCGCCTGCCGCGGCGACGTCGATCTCCTGCATGAGGCTCGCTTTGAAGGCCGCCGTGGAGTAGGGCTTCACGATGCCCGTCGTGCCGAGAATAGAGATGCCGCCCAAGAGACCGAGACGCGCGTTGGTAGTTTTCTTGGCCATTTCTTCACCGCTGGGCACGCTGATCGTCACGACGGCGCCTTCGTAGGGAGCGCCCGCGAGCTCTTCTCCTACCATCTCCATGATGTTTCGCCGCGGGACCGGGTTGATCGCAGGCCCACCGATCTCCAGGCCCAAACCGGCCTTGGTGACCGTGGCGACGCCACGGCCTCCTCTGATCTCAATGCCGGGCTCGGTGCGCAGCTCGACTTCGGCAATCAACTCGGCCCCGTGCGTGCAGTCGGGATCGTCGCCGGCGTCCTTGATAATGCTGCAGATCGCATGGGTGCCCACGCGCTCGCAGCGTGCGAGGACGAATGCGACTCGCGTCCGATTCGGCAACGTCGTCTCAATTTCTGACAGCATGGTGCCCTTCACGAGACAGCGGGTCGCGGCCTTGGCTGCTGCCGCTGCACACGCGCCGGTGGTGAACCCGGTGCGCAGCCCCTTTCGATTGTTTGACGGCACGTTCGTACCCATAGGTCATGTGCCTGCGCACTCCGCCAGACGGCCGAAACGCACGCGTACGTTCGCTGCACGTTCACGGTTGTAGCTCTCTGTTCGCGCCGGGTTCGTGCCTCGGAATGATACACGACAGAGCACGTCACCTTCAGACCCCAGCAGCTCAAGCGCCGCATCGCCCTCGTCTGGCTGTTTATAGCGGAGCCTACATCCATCCTGAATCTTGAGGTGGACGTGTGTGCCTCCCTCCTCGCCAAGCGTGACCCACTCAGCCCCTTGCCGCAACGTGAGTAGGTCATGTACCTCGGCGATCGCACCCGCCGAACGGACGATGACGCTCGTCTCCGCAAAGGCGAGCGCGGCATCGAGAGCCGCGATGATTTGATCCCGGTCAGTCATGCGGATTTCTTTGGCATATTAAAGAACGACTCTACGTTGTCCCTGCTTACAGGCACTCCGGCGGCCACCAGATCATCGAGCAAAGCCTCGTTCACGACGCCATCGCCCGCGATGAATGCCTGCACGAGGCCACCGCGCGACATCACTTGGCGGAGAATGGCTCGGGCATGAGGAACCCGTTCCGGGTGACCGATCGCAGGGATCGCTTCGATTCGAATTTCCCCGCAATCCGCAGGGATGCGCTCGCGCACGAACTCTTCCGGGAGAAAGTAATCCGACGAACCGCGCAGCCAAATGAGCAGAGCCTTCGGGAGCAACGGTGCGAACCGGGTGGCGTGCACGAAGCCAAGCGCTGCAGTGATCCCTGTGTCCGTCGCAAGGATCAGCGTGCTGCCCGATGCACCCTCTCGCAGGAAAAACTTGCCCCAGGGTCCGCTGAACGAAATGCCCATTCCCGCTTTAAGCCCATGAACGAATGCTGAGCCCGGTCCATTGGGGATGCGCTTCACCGCGAGCTGAAAGCAAATTTGCTCCGCATCGCTGGTGAGCAACGAGTAGGCCCGCTTGACGGCCTTGCCGCTCGGCAAGACGATTCGGCTATCGAGGATGAGGTACTGTCCGCCGACGAACCCCAACGGCTCGGCCGCGAGCAGATCGAGGAGCAGGGTATCGGGCCCCATCCTCTCTGTTCCAACTACCCGGGCAGTCCTCGCAACAGCCATCGCCGCTACTCCGCTGGATAAATCTCATGGACAAAATCATGCATCTCATCAAGGTCACGGTAGAGATGCGTGAGGCCTTCGATCTGATGCGCCAGGTCGAGATCGACCTTCTTTGTAAGCACAATGAGCGTACGCAGGTACGGGAGTTTCGGGTCGTCGGAGCGCGTTGCCGACACGCGCTCCTCAAGCGCAGCCACCGCTCCTTCATAAAACTGCTTGAGCGTGGCCAAATCCTTGGCTCCGCACATGGACCGGATAGGCCCAGGCTGATCGGCCCCAGTGCCAAGCTCAGCCAACTCGTGCTGCCGCTCGGCTTCGTTCTTCACCCCCAGTATTTCCATCAAGCCCAGTCGAAGCCCTGCAATTTCGTGACAGGCCATCGAGAACCCTCCATTACTGCATAATGTTGTCGACTAGACGACTCACGAGCCGATCACCGAGCAAGTGTTCCTCGACCAGCTCTTTGGCATCCGTCTCTTTCACGCCCCGATACCAGATACCGTCTGGATATACAGCAACCGTTGGACCCTCTCCACAGCGGCCCATGCAGGATGTCCGGGTCACACGAATATCCTGTTCTCGGCCGGTTTCTTTGAGGAGCCGCCGCAATGTGGCAATCAACGTGATGCTTCCGGCGTCGGCGCAGTCGACATTCCCACAGACCAGGACATGTTTGGCGAGTGGGCGATGAGCATGCACATGTGGCATGGCCTGCGCATGGGTAAACCCGTGTCGCAAGCTCCAGAGCAACGCTTTGAGACCGCCTACATTCTCGGTTACAGCAGAAACCGGCACACGATACTGACAGGTGTCACAGGGGAGCGGATGTTTTCCTTCTATCGCTTCGTAGAGGCGCTCGTCCATCAGCTTGAAGAGTCGGTCATCGTTTCCCAAATGCGGTGTAAGCTCGGTCTTTATCCACGGATAGCGAGCCTGGAACGCTGTCACCTGTTCGTGAATCTTGGAGATCAACCGTCCGCCAAAGAGAAAGTACGGCACAACAACGATGCGTTCGGGGCGCGCACGCGCGACCAGTTCTGCCGTCTCCTCAAAAAGCGGTCTCGTGACGCCGATGAAACAGGGCACCACCCAATCGATCTTGCGCCCTTCTGCGAGGAGGCGAACGACTTTGTAGAAGTCACCGTTCGCGTCCGGGTCGCTTGAGCCACGGCCCACGACAACGACGGCGGTCTTCGCAGACCCGCGGGCGCCTTCCAGCGCCGTTCGTGCACGCTCGAATGCCAGTTCCACGAGGTTCGGATGGACGCCCAAGGCGTTAGCCACGGTAAAACGGACGGTGGGAAAATCCTGCCGTGCCCGCGAGAGTGCAAGAGGAATATCGTTCTTCACATGCCCCGCGGCAAAGAGGAACAACGGCAGCACGACAACGGAATCGACCCGCTGAGCCAGCTCGCGAAGGGCAGTCGACAAAGGTGGATGGACGAGCTCCACATATCCATGCGCGACCTCAATATCAGGGCGTGCCGCACGATAGGCAGCGACTAAGAATTCGAACTCGGCATTGGCGTTTGGATCGCGGCTGCCGTGCCCGACGATGAGCAGTCCCGTGATCATGCGACACGGACCGGTCTGGGACAGGCTGCCAAGTCTGTGGATTTGCGATCAGCCTCGTGCTGATCCAGGATAGCGGAGGGCAAAAACAGCCTCCTGCCCCGCAACGGGAACAAGAGGTCACCTACCGAATAGAGGCGGGAGAGATCTCCGTTACCGCGCGGAGAAACAATGCCATGTCACCTCGGATAGGTCTCCTGGCTCGTAGGTTCAGAAGGTCAGACCTTCAACGCTACCCCAAGCCTTCCCCGACTAGCTTGTCGAGTGGCTTGAACGAGGTGCTCCCCACTTACAGTGGCGGGACCGCGCCGGATTTTCACCGGACTTCCCTGTTACGCCCTTGCGGGCATCCGAGAGGTTTTTCAGTTGTCGACCACGATACTTACCGCAGGCTAGCTAGCCGTGTCAATCAATAATGTAGACGGGCGAATCTGAAGAGGTTACCGACTGGAGCCGAGTGATTTCAAGGAGGCGCTCGCCCTGGTCACGGTCACGGTCCCGTCCTCCAGGGATTGCCTGAACCCTTCCAGCACGTGGCGTTTGAATTCCGGCAACTCGTCCAGAAAGAGAACCCCGTGGTGAGCCAGCGAGACCTCCCCCGGACGGGGCGCCGTTCCTTCGCCGATCAGACCTGCGTCGGAGATGCTGTGATGGGGCGCCCTGAAAGGCCGGCTCGTGACCAAGGGTCGCCCGTCCGTCAACAGCCCCGCACACTATGCACCCGCGTGGTTTCGATGGCCTCCGCCTGCTCCATAGGAGGCAGGATGCCGGGAAGACGCCTTGCCAACATCGTCTTGCCGGACCCCGGCGGGCCGACCATGAGCTCATTATGCAGGGCGGTTTCAAGTTCCAAGTGCAACGGGTGAAGGATGACGCAGCAGCGTGAACA
>CAZKHY010000083.1:0-15640 GCA_964552455.1 uncultured Nitrospira sp. | reverse complement strand
GTCCGAGGAAACGAAGAGAGAAATCGATCCGATGATCAAGAAGCAGGATCGCTGAACACGGAGTGACCAGGGGACGAAGCACCCAGCTCCGGGTGGTGGAGGCCGAACCGTGGAACACCCTGAGCCACAAGGATGGTGACGCTGGAGTCGCAGAAACCTTTACCCCTCGCCTCTTCGAAAGGTTTTTTCTCGGCATGTTGACCTGCGCATCCGGACTCGGCTGAACGTCCCGATTCATCCCGCCTGTCCGCTTAAGCGGAACCACGTCAATCAAAGAGGGAACGAATGACCACGGCCGAAAACCTGAACCGCCGCATCGATGTGCTCGCCATCGGATTGTTCGGCCTGTCCGTGGGGGCCCTGACGTTGGGCATGGCGCAACTCAAGCTGCTCGGCGAAGGGGACAAGGTCGGGGTCTTCGTCATCGCGATGGTCTTCGGCGGGGTCGTGCAATTGCTGGCCGGATTCACCGATATCCGCTACAATGAGCAATTGGGCGGGACCGCCTTGACGATGTACGGATTTTATTGGCTCACGGTGTTCGGGGCCGAGTTGCTGAGCGAGAGCACCGCGTTCGATTTCGACGGCTGGCTGTACGTGCCGATCAAACTGGTGTACTTGTTTTTCTCGGCCGTGATGGTCTACCTGACCGCCTATCGCTCCGTCGCCTTGAGCTTCCTGCATTTGGTCATCACGCTGACCTTCCTGGCCGCCGTGTGCGTGGGACTGGGACTGATCTCGAAGACGCTCCCGGGACTGGGACATCTGGCCATCGGCGTGCTCGCCTTCTATCACGCCATCGCCAGCCTTTCGCAGGCCTTTACCGGCAAGGCCATTGTGCCGCTGGGCAATCCGATCTTGTACCGGGAGCCGGTCCGATCCGCAGCCTGTCAGGAGTTCGAGGCGCCGAAGGGCGCCACGGGAACGGCCAGGAACTAGCGTCGTCCGCTGCGGGCATGGTACGCGTTTCTCTTGGGAGCCGGCTCAGTGGCGGAGCGCATCCTCGTCCTTCTTGTGTTCAAGATGCCCGGTAGCGAACGTCCCGTTGTGTCGGGAGCCTTCTTTTCCACGGCCGTATTCGTGCGGATGACATTGTCGTGATGATGACGATCTCACTGGTGGGTTTGCTGGCCTGCTACGCCGCCGGCATCCTGCTCCCTCCCTGCCTGCCGGGGCGCCCCAAGGCCCAGAACCTCGTTGCCAACGGCCTGGCCATTGTGGCGGGCCTGTTCGGCCTCATCCTGGGCCTGGCGGGGTTGCTGGCGGCCACCCCGCTGACCGCGTCCATTTCTTCCACGCTTCCCTTCCTCGCCTTTGCCGTGAGAATCGACCCGCTGGCGGCCTTCTTCGTGCTCACGATCTCGCTGGCCGGGCTGGCGGTCTCCGTCTATGCCCTCGGCTATCTCACCGAGTTCTACGGACGATCGTCCATCGGGCTGATGGGGGCCCTCTACAACGGCTTCCTCCTGTCCATGACGCTGGTGGTCATCGCCGACAACGGGTTCTTTTTCCTGATCGTCTGGGAGCTGATGTCGCTGGTCTCCTATTTCCTGGTCGTGACGGAGCATGAAAAAGCCGAGGTGCGCTACGCGGGCTTGTTCTATCTGATCATGACGCACGTGGGGACCGCCTTCATCATCCTGACGTTCCTGATTTTCTTCCAGGAGGCCGGGTCGTTTTCGTTCGAGGCCTTCCGGCACCCGGAGCAGCCCCTGCCCGAGGGGCTGCGGACGCTGGCCTTTCTGGCTGCGTTGATCGGGTTCGGCACCAAGGCCGGGATCGTCCCGTTGCACGTCTGGCTGCCCTATGCCCATCCGGCCGCTCCCTCGCACGTGTCGGCGCTCATGTCCGGGGTGATGATCAAGACGGCGATCTATGCGCTCCTCCGCGTCTACTTCGACTTTCTGGGCGGTCAGTTCCCCTGGTGGTGGGGCTTGACGATCCTGACGGTCGGGGCGGTGTCGGCCCTGCTGGGCGTCATGTACGCGCTGATGGAACATGACCTCAAGAGCCTGCTGGCCTTTCACAGCGTCGAGAACATCGGGATCATCCTGCTGGGCATCGGCGCCGGGATGACCTTCCAGACCTACGGATTGCAGGAATTCGCCGCGCTGGGGCTGCTGGCCGGTCTCTACCACACGATCAACCACGCCCTCTTCAAGGCGTTGCTGTTTCTGGGGGCGGGGTCGCTGCTCTATGCGACCCACACGAGGAACATGGAAGAGTACGGCGGCCTGCTCCGGCGGATGCCCTGGACCGGGTTCTTTTTCCTGGTCGGGGCGGTCTCGATCTCCGCCTTGCCGCCCACCAACGGATTCGTCAGCGAATGGCTGGTCTTTCAGAGCCTGTTCCTCAGCTTTCACTTGCCGGTGGTGCTGCTGAACCTGATCCTGCCGATCGCGGCGGCCATGCTGGCCCTCACGGGCGTGCTCGCGCTGGCCTGCTTCGCCAAGGCCTTCGGCCTGTCGTTCCTGGCCCTGCCGCGCAGCTCGCACGCGCGCCATGCCGAAGAAGTCCCCCTTCCCATGCGCGTCGGAATGGGCGGGCTGGCGATCGCCTGCGTCTTCCTCGGGTTGGCCCCGATGGTGGTCGTGCCCTTGCTGGACCGGGTGATCGGGCCGTTGGCCGGGGTTTCGATCGAAGGCCGCGTGCTGGCGCTCGATGGATGGGCTCTGGCCCCCACGAACGTGGAGTTTTCCAGCCTCTCCACGCCGGCGCTCGCCCTGATGCTGGTCTCGCTGGCCGGGCTCGGCCTGGTGCTGGCCTGGGCCTTCGGCGGCCGCCTCAGGAAGCGCTACTACAAGACCTGGGGCTGCGGGATCAACCTCACGCCCCGGATGGAATATACCGCGACCGGCTTCGTCCAGCCGGTCAAACGGATCTTCAGCACCCTCTACCGGCCCACGATCAAGCTGGAGACGGAGTTCCTGGAGGAGTCACACTACTTTGCCAAGCGCAGGCGGTTCGAGTTCCACATCGAGCCGGTGTTCCAGAAATACCTCTACGATCCGGTGGTGCTGTTCTTTTCGGCGGCGGCCGACCGCCTCCGGATCGTCCAGGCCGGCAGCCTGCATCTCTACTTGACCTATATTTTCGTGACCCTGGTCGTGCTGCTCCTGGTCGCCGTGTAGGAGGCCGGATTCATGCTGCAGAGTCTCGCGCTCGTTGTCGCGCAAGCGATCCTGTTCCTGGTCGTTTCCCCCTTCATCGTCGGGGTGATCCGCAAGGTCAAGGCGCGCCTGCAGTGCCGGCGCGGGGCCAGCCTGTTCCAGCCCTACGCGGACTTGGCCAAGCTGTTCCGGAAGGAGCCGGTCGTGTCGACCACCACGTCCTGGATCTTTACGGTCACGCCCTACATCCTGTTCGCCTCCACGCTGGCCGCCGGTCTGTTGGTGCCGGCCTTCGCCTCGCACATGCCGCTCAATTTCGCCGGCAACATCATCGCGCTGGTGTACCTCCTGGCGCTGGGCACTTTCTTCCTGATCCTGGCCGGGCTGGATGCCGGCTCGGCCTTCGGCGGCATGGGGAGCAGCCGCGAGGCGATCGTGGCCTCGCTCACGGAGCCGGCCATGATCATGTCCATCTTTGCGATCGCGCTCACGGCCGGCTCCACCAACCTGAGCACGATCGTCCACAAGACCGCGCTGCTGGAAGGGATCGTCACCGATCCCTCGCCGCACCTGATGGCCCTGGCGGCCCTCTTCATCGTGGCCATCGCCGAGACCGGCCGCGTGCCGGTGGACAACCCCGCCACGCACCTGGAACTGACGATGATCCACGAGGCGATGGTGCTGGAGTACTCCGGGCGGTACCTGGCCCTGGTCGAGTGGGCGGCGGGGATGAAGCTGCTGGTCTTCCTGACCCTGATCGCGAACGTCTTCGCCCCCTGGGGGATCGCGACCAGCCCGACCCCGGCTGCGATCGGCCTCGGCCTGGCGGTCTACCTCGTCAAGGTCTCGGGCCTGGCGGTGCTGATCGGCGTCATCGAATCCATGTTTGCCAAGCTGCGCCTGTTCCGGGTGTCCGAGTTCCTGGGCGTCGCGTTCATCCTGGCGCTGCTGGCGCTGGTGTTCTTCTACATTCTGCGAGGCTGACGTGCTCCAGATTTCCCCCCAGCTCGGCTCCCAACTGGTGGACCTCTGCGCCGCGCTGCTGCTGCTGACCTGTTTCGCCATCGTGGCCCAGCGTCGGCTCTCGGCCTGCGTGGACCTGTTCGCGCTGCAGTCGGTCTTCCTCGCGGCCACGGCCGCCCTGGTCGCGTTCCTCACGGACATCCGCCACATCTACGTCGCGGCCGCACTGACCGTGGTGATCAAGGCCGTCGTGATCCCGCGCATTCTCAAGAAGGTGATCGTGCGGCTGAACGTGACCCGCGAGCTGCAGATGAACATCAACATTCCCGCGGGGCTCCTGATCTGCGGTGCCTTGGTGATCCTGGCGTTCTTCATCACGCAGCCCATCATCCCGCTGGGGTTCCTGCTCACCCGGGACTCGCTGGCGATCGCCTTGGCCATCGTGCTGATCGGGTTCTTCACGATGATCGCCCGCAAGAAGGCGGTCACGCAGGTGGTGGGGTTCCTGGTCATGGAGAACGGGCTGTTCCTGGGCGCCACGGCGGCCGCCTACGGCATGCCGCTCATCGTCGAGCTGGGCGTGTTCTTCGACGTGCTGGTGGCGGGTCTGATCATCGGGATCTACACCCACCGGATCCAGGGCGCCTTCGACAGCGTGGACACCAGCAAGCTGACCGTGCTCAAGGAGTGAATCCGATGGCCTGGCCCCTCCTCGTGTTGATCGCGATGCCGGTCCTCGCCGGTCTCGGGAGCCTGTGGGCCCGCGACCGGCGTCTCGTGGAGGTCCTGCAGTGCGGGCAAGCCGGAATCCTCGTGTCCGCCGCCATGCTCGTCGTCGAGCGGGTCGTGACGGAGGGGCAGGCCTCGGTCGGTCTCCTCCTCCAGGCCGATGCGATGAGCGCCTGGATGGACCTGATCCTGGGCGTGGTGGGGGGGACGGGCACGCTCTACGCGGTGGGTTACTTGGGCGAGGAACTGGACCGAAGCCGCGTTTCGATGAGACGGTACCGGCAGTTCTTCTGCCTGTTCGACCTGTACCTGGCCGCGATGCTGGCGGCGGTGAACGTGGAGAACGTGGCGATCATGTGGATCGCCGTGGAGGGCTCGACGCTCTCGGCGGCCCTGCTGATCGGGTTTGAGCGAAAGAAGGCGGCGCTGGAGGCGGGCTGGAAGTACGTGATCCTCAGCTCGGTGGGCATTGCGCTGGCGCTGTTCGGGACGATCCTGGTCTACTACTCCTCGGAGCACGTGCTGGGCGTCACGAGCGAGGCCCTCCGCTGGTCGGAGCTCTATCGGGTGGCGGAGGCGCTCGACCCGACCGCGATCAAGGTGGCCTTCGTGTTCGTGTTGATCGGCTACGGGACCAAGGCCGGCGTGGCGCCGATGCACACCTGGCTGCCCGACGCGCACGCCGAGGCGCCCACTCCGGTGAGCGCCATGCTCTCGGCCAACATGCTGGCGGTGGCGGTCTATGCCATCCTGCGATTCAAGGCCGTGGTGGATCGGACGGTCGGCTCGTCGTTTTCCGGAACGCTCATGGTGGGGCTCGGGCTCCTCTCCGTGGCGGTGGCGGCCGTGTTCCTGCTCGTGCAGCGGGACTATAAACGGCTCTTTGCCTATTCGAGCATCGAGCACATCGGGATCACGCTCATCGGCTTCGGGATCGGGGGGGCGGGCGTCTTCGCTGCGTTCTGGCACCTGCTGAACCACGCGCTGGCCAAATCCGTCGCGTTCTACGCCTCGGGGCTCGTGCTGCTGAAGCACGAACACAAGATGCTGGAGCGGGTGCCGGGGCTCCTGCGGCAGATGCCGCTCGCCGGCGGAGCCATTCTGGCGGCGGGGGTGGCGCTCTCCGGCATGCCTCCCTTCGGGCTCTTCGCCAGCGAAGTGCTGATCGCGATCGGGGCCTATGCTGCGAAGCCGGAAGTGGCCTATGGATTGCTGTCGCTCCTGACCCTGGCCTTCGCCACGCTCCTTTACCAGGTGCTCAGGATGGCGCTGGGGGAGCCGCTGGAGGCGGGAACGGCGCTGGGAAGCCGAAACCGGTCGTTCATGTCCGTCGCCATGTGGCTCAACCTGGCGGCGTTGGGTACGATCGGGTTGCAGGTACCGGCAAGGTGCGGGACCCTGCTCGGGTCGATTGTGCGGCTCTTCGGCAGTTGATGTTTACTGGGGGCAAAGAACTCTCCGCTCACAGCAAGGGCGAAGTTGTCGGTCCTCAGCTTTCGGTTCTCGGTTTCACGACGGAAGACCGATGACTCAAAACCGACTACTCCCGAGCCAGCTCGGTATGGAGAAGCTGCGATGGTACCGATGAGTGCGGCCGTACTGGTCTTCCTGGGAGCGCCGCTCCTGGCCGGATTCCTGAGCCTGGCGATCGGGAACGTACGCCTCCTGCACGGGGTGAACCTGGCCACGATGGCGGCGCTCGTGGTCGCGGACATGGCCCTGACGGGACGGGTGCTGGCGCAGGGGCCGTTCACGACGCTCGGAGACCTCGTCTATGTGGATGCCCTCTCGGCCTTCATTCTGTTCATCATCGCAGCCATCGGGCTGACCTGTTCGTTGTATACCTGGTCCTACCTCGATGACTACGTGGCCCGCGGGGTGGTGGCGCCGCACCGTCTCAGCCGGTTTTTTTTCCTGTTTCACCTGTTTCTGTTCGCCATGATCGCGGCGACGATGGCGAACAGCCTCGGCGTGCTGTGGGTGGCGATCGAGGGGACGACTCTGGCCACCACGTTTCTGATCGCGTTTTTCAGAAAACGCGAAGGGCTGGAGGCGGGCTGGAAGTACTTGATCCTCTGTTCGGTGGGGATTGCGCTGGCCCTGTTCGGCACTGTCTTGACCTACTACTCGTCCGTGCGGGTGCTGGGGGATGTCAGCACGGCGCTCAACGTCACGAAGCTCCAGGAAGTGGCGGATCGGCTCGATCCGCACGTGCTCAAACTCGCCTTTATCTTTCTCCTGGTCGGTTACGGAACGAAGGTCGGATTGGTGCCGATGCATGCGTGGGTGCCGGAGGCCTACGGCGAGGCCCCCGCGCCAGTGACGGCGATGCTGGCCGGCGTGCTGGAGACGGTCGCGGTCTACGCGGTGCTGCGCTCCAAGACCATCGTGGACCAGGCCCTCCCTCCCGAGTTCGCCGGAAATCTGTTATTGCTGTTCGGGCTGGTCTCCTTCGGCTTGGCCGCCCTGCTCATCCTCATTCAGCGGGACTACAAACGGCTCCTGGCCTATTCCAGCATCGAACACATGGGGCTGGCGATGGCCGGATTCGGGGTCGGGGGGCTGGTCGGCAGTTTCGGCGGACTGTTCCACCTCCTCAACCATGCGTTGGCCAAGTCGCTGGCGTTTTTTGCCGCCGGCAACATCCATCGACGGTTCGACACCCGCGAGATCGGGGCGGTGCAAGGCCTCTCCAGGACGCAGCCGCTCACGGCGGTCGCGTTCCTGGTGGCCGGGCTTGCCCTCGTCGGCATGCCCCCGTTCTCCACGTTCGTCAGCGAGGTGCTCGTTGTCTCGGCGCTGGCGACGGAGGCGTTTGCATCGAATACGCTGCAGATCGGTCAATTTGCGACCATCACGATGTCCGATGAGGTGCGGAGCCTCGGGGTGGTGTCGGTCTTCCTGATCTTTGCCGTGATCCTGTTCGGCGGGTTCGCCTATCGCCTCACGGCGATGGTCTGGGGAACGCCGCCGGAGGGCGTGAGGCGCGGTGAGGGATGGGATGTGGGCCATGTGCCGTTGATTGTGACGGTCCTGATGCTGGTGGCGCTGGGCGTGGCGCTTCCCGAAGGGCTCAAGGCGCTGTTGGATCAAGCGACGAGCGTGCTGCTGGCGAGGTGACGCATGGGAGATACTCACTGGAGGCACAATAACTATGCGCCCGCGGAGGAAACAACCAAGAAACACTGGCGGGGTTTCTCGGCGGGCATCAAGTTCGATAAAGCGATAAAGAGCCCGCCGTTCAAACGAAGTTCGGTATGGCGGTTCAACCAAAGGTTGGCATGACTCCGTCGGAGAGATTACAAGATACGTTCGGGGGGGCCATCACGGACGTGAGCCTGGTCCATGGGGTGCCCATGATCAGGCTGGACAAGGAGAACCTGCCTCTCGTGGCCCACTTCGTCCACACGCATCCGGAGCTGCGCGGGTCGCTCTCGCTCCTCTGGGCGGTGGACCACCGGCCGCGCGAGGCCCGGTACGAACTCTGCTACTTGTTCACGCTGGCGGCCAGCCGGGACTGGCTGCTGCTCTGCTCGGATCTGCGCGGTGACGACCGGCTGTTCCGGTCCATCACCCCCCACATCCACGCGGCCAAGTGGTACGAACGGGAGATCCGGGACCTCTTCGGCCTGATCGCCCAGGGGCACCCGGACCTGCGCCGGCTGGTGCGGCACGAACACTGGCCCAAAGGAACCCACCCGCTCAAGAAAGATTTTCCCTGGGATCGGGTGATGGGGCGGCAAGAGGGCCGGCACGCCTTTCGCCGCATCGAGGGGGAAGGGGTCTTCGAGGTGCCGGTCGGGCCGATCCATGCCGGGATCATCGAGCCGGGACATTTCCGGTTCTCGGTCGCCGGGGAGCCGATCATGCAGCTCGAGTTGCATCACTTCTGGAAGCACCGGGGAGTCGAAAAACTCTTCGAGCGGCAGCGGCTGGGCGCCGCCGTGCCGCTGGCCGAGCGGGTCTCCGGCGATACGACCGTCGGCCACAGCCTGGCCTACTGTCAGGCGGTCGAAACGCTGCTGGGGCTGGACGTTCCACGGCGGGCCAAGTACTTGCGCAGTCTCTTCCTCGAGCTGGAGCGGCTGCACAACCACCTGGGCGACGTCGGGGCCATCTGCAACGACACCGCCTATGCCCTGGCCCATGCCCATTGCAGCCGGATGAAAGAACGGATCATGCAGCTCAACGACCGGCTGACCGGCTCCCGTTTCCTCCGCGGCGTCAATCTGGTGGGCGGCCTCGGGCTGAACCTCACGGCCGAGCAATTGACCGAGGTGGTGGACGCCATCGACCCGATCGAGCGGGATTTCTCCGAGCTGGAAGCCATCATTTTCGCCAACGCGTCCCTCACGGACCGGTTGGAGGCGACGGGGATTCTCAAGGAACGCACCGCCTGGGACCACGCGGTCATGGGCGTGGTGGGACGGGCCTCCGGCATCGACCGGGACCTCCGCCGAGACCGTCCCTTCGCGGCTTACGACGAGTTGCCGGTCAACGTAGCCCTCTATCGCTATGGCGACGTGCGGGCCCGTCTGAGGGTCCGCATGGATGAGATCCACGAGTCCATGCGCCTCATCAGGGAAATCTGTGGGCGGATTCCGCAAGGCCCCGTCGCGGCGGAGCCGTCCCGCGTCCCGGCGGCGGGCGCATGGGCCCTCTCGGCGGTCGAAGGCTGGCGCGGCGAGATCCTCTACATGGTCATGGCCGGCGAGGAGGGGCTGATTCACCGTTGCAAGGTGCGCGATCCGTCGTTTGTGAACTGGCCGGCGATCCAGTGGGCGGTTCTGGGCAATATCGTCCCGGACTTTCCGCTCATCAACAAGAGCTTCAACCTGTCGTATGCGGGGAACGATCTGTGAGGAATTGACGATTGCCAAAATTGCCAGAATTGATGGATTGGGGATCAGTAATCCTGGCAATCCCGGCGATCATGGCAATTCCGGCGTTTTGGCAATGTTAGGGGGGAAAGATGTTTCGCATCGTCAAGAAAAGCCTCAAGACCGGGGTTGTGACGGGCCAGCATCCGGAAGCCGGGCCCGCTGCTCAACCGGTCGCTTCGGAGTCAAAAGGAAAGGCGGCGCCGTTCAGGCGATCATTGACCGTCCGTGAAGTGGATACGGGCTCCTGCAACGCCTGCGAGATGGAGATGAACGCCTTGATGAATCCGGTGTACGACGCGGAGCGGTTCGGTCTCCACGTCGCGGCCTCCCCTCGCCACGCCGACGCGCTGGTCGTCACCGGACCGGTCACGGTCAACATGGAGCGGGCCCTGAAAGACGTCTACAAGGCCACGCCCGATCCCAAGATCGTGATCGCCCTGGGGGACTGCGCGATCAACTGCGGGGTCTTCAAGGGAAGTTACGCCGTGACCGGTCCGGTCGAGCGGCATGTGCCCGTGGACGTCCGCATCCCGGGCTGCCCGCCGCGGCCTGCCGAAATCCTCAAGGCGCTGGAAGAGTTGCGGAGAAGCGGGGAGCACGGCTAGGGGAGACCGTCAGTCACGCGAGAGAAAATTCGCTCGCACCACGGCCAGGATCTTGTCGGCCGCAGTCTCCGGCGTGGTACGGGTCGTATCGATCCTGAGTTCCGGCTCGAGCGGGGCCTCGTAGGGATCTTGGAGCCCCGGCACCGTGGCCGACTCGCCGGCCAGGCCTTTCCTGTAGGTCCCTTTCTTGTCCCGAGCCATGCAGACTTCCAGCGGACACTCGACCGACACTTCCAGGAAGCGGGGAATCAGCGTTCGGGCGACATCCCGGTAGGCCCGGCGATTCGCCGTCGCGTCGAAAATCACCGCCACTCCGTGGGCGACCAGGCGGCTCCCCATGAAGGCCAGCGCCCGATAGAACAGGTCCCGTTCTTCACGGGAATAAGTCGGGGAGGGGGTGAGCGCGCGACGCAGCTCGTCCGATTCCAGCACCTCCACCCGCAAGCCCAGTGCTTCGAGCTTCGGCTTCAGCGCCGCCGTGATCGCACTCTTCCCGGAGCCCGGGAGCCCCGTGAGCCAGACGGCGAATCCTTGGGGAATTGATGATTGAGTGATTGCCATGATTGATTATTGACGAATTGCACAGAATTGGCGATTACGGAAGAATTGATGATTATCGAATCGATTCATCGACGATTAACGGATTCGTCAATTTTGGCAATGGCCAATCGTGGCAATTGTCAATTCTCAAGGTACCGGTTCACCTCGGCCGGCTCGAAGCGGTCCGCGACCAGCACGTTTTCGATGAATCGGAAGATGCTGCGACGAACCTCGATTGTGAGCTTGGGATACCAGAGCGGGCTGGCGATGACGAGGCCGCGGAACGCGAAGAAGGGCGCGGTGCACTCCGTCACCGCTCGGTCTCCGCTCTCGCCCAGGTAGCGGTCCCAGAACGAGCGGAACAGAACCTCGAACGGTCCCCGCAGCGTTCCCCAGCGACAGAGCGAGAAGAAGAGATAGTTGATCGTCATGGCGGTCACGTCGTCGGCGGGCTCGCCCCATTCGCCGCGCGAGCGGTCCAGGACGGAGAAGTCGGTCCCGCGGCGAAAGAGCACGTTCCAGGGGTGGAAGTCGCCGTGGACTTGCGACAGGCGGTTTGCCCGATTTCGCATGCGCCAGCGCCAGCGGTTGCAGGATTCCTCGATGGAGCGCAGCAAGCCCTGCGTGATGAAGCCGAAACGAGGCGGATAGCTGTCCGTCAGGCCCATGATGCACTCGCCATGGCCGATCAGCTCGCGGAGCCGGCGCCGGTAGAGGTCCGGCTGGCGCCGCTTGACCCGATGGATCTGGACCAGATAGCGGGCCAGCGCATCGGCCCGGCCCCGGTCACTTTTCTGGAGCCGGCCGGTTCGGCTCAATCGCTCCAGGTCCTTGTGGTAGCTGGTCCCATCGGCCCAATCCGTGATGACGAAGAACTCGCCCGCCGACGCAACGGAGAAGAGCGACCCGTCGGCGGTGAAGGCGCCGACATCCAGCGCCGGCACGTGCCGCGGCAGCCTGCCGTAGGAATCGAAATCCCACAAGAGCGCCTGGGCCCGATCGGCTTGGTGCTCGTGTCCAAAAGGGCCCGGACTCATGGTCTCCAGAACCGCCCGCTTCGTCGTAGGCCCGACCCGGAAGGTCAGCCGGATCGGAGCCCCATAGCCGTACTTCTTGAGCGAAGCTCCGGAGGTCTCCTGTCCGATGGGGCCGAACGCCAGCAACTCCACCTTGGGCCCGAACTTGTGGCGCAGATAGGCTTCGAGTTTCTGCCGATGCAGGGCTGGCATAAGGGACTCCCGGTCGAGCTGCCGCGATCAGCTATCAGCTTTCAGAGGGATGTGCAAGCCCTATTCCATCCGCCCGGGGCCTGCTAATCACTGATTGTGATTGCTGACGGCCGATAGCTGATGGCTGTTTTCGGAAGACTGCCGCATTCGGCTCCACCTGGAGGAAGGTGACTGAGGAATTATGCACCAGCCCCGAGGAATTGATTTATTGACTGATTGTCTCATTGACGATTAATTCGGAAGCTAGATTTCCGTCAACTCCCAGCAAATCGTCAATTCTTCTGCAATCGTCAATCATTCAATGGCTGCACAACCCTATGGCATGGGCTTTGCGTGGATACGTGGACATAGGAAGAGAGAGTTACCACTAAGCCAGTAAAATGAAACGATGACTCAATAATTTGCTCGAACAACGCTCATTTGTGGCAAACTAGCTATCCGCCGCGAAGAATTTAAGCCTACGAGAGACGAATTAACGATCCGCTCCTTTTTCGATCGAGAAGGACGGCTCTCACGACGGTATGATCAAACGCGGCGGCTCAACCGAAGGTTGGTATGGGGGGATCTATGGAACTGCATGTCGAAAGCCGGAACGTGGCGATGACGCCGAGATGGAAGGACGAAATCGAGAGACGGATGGAGGACTTGAACGTCGGCCATGAGGATATCCTGCATGGCCGGGTCACGCTCACCAAGAACAAGCACCACAAGAAGATCACGAACGTCGCCGAAGCGCTGGTGGTGGTCACGCTCCCGGGCCGGCACACCTTCACGGCCAGGAAAGAGGACAAGACCTTCGAGGAAGCGATCCGCGCCGCCTTTATCGCCGTGGACATCGAGTTGCGGAAATACCGGGAGAAGCGCGCCTCGAAGGAGGTCCGGCCTCCGGCCGTCCCTCTGCGCGGGGTCATCTGCAAGCTGTTCCCTCAAGAAGGCTACGGCTTCATCCTGCAAGAAGGCGGGGGGGAAGTGTATTTCCACAAGAACGCCCTGCACGGCCTCACGTTCGAAAAGCTGGAAGACGGGACGGAAGTGGCGTTCAACGTCGAACCGGGCGAGAAAGGGCCGCAAGCCACCACCGTCAACCCGGTGCCGGTGATCGCTCCATGATCGAGAAGCTGAAGCTTCCAGTCGAAGCCCTGGCGCCTCACGTCGAGCCGAAGCAGCTCGGCTTCACGGACACCAGCGCGCTGCCTCCGCTCGAGGAGCCGATCGGCCAGGAGCGGGCCGTGGAAGCGCTGGAGTTCGGCCTGCGCATGCAGAGCCCCGGCTTTAATATCTACGTGTCGGGGCCGATCGGCTCGGGCAAGTGGTCCCTGGCCAAGGAAATGGTCCAGCGGCTGGCCCAGTCGGCTCCCGCGCCGCCCGATTGGTGCTACGTCAATAATTTCCAGGACCCTTCCAAACCCAAGTGTCTCTCGTTCCCCGCCGCGCAAGGCCGGGCCTTCAAACTGGCGATGGCCACGCTGATCGAGGGCTTGCGCCGCGATCTGCCCAAGCTCTTCGAAAGCACCACCTATCTGGAAGCCAGGGCCAGGATCGTCGAGGAGGCGGAGAGCAGGAAAAAAGCCCTGTTCAAGGAACTCGCCGAGCTGGGTCGGATCAGGGGCTTTGGCTTTGAAGAGACGCCGATGGGCTTCGGCCTGGTGCCTCTGAAGGCCGGGAATCCCATGACCGAGGAGGAGCTGATCGCGTTGTCGGATGAAGAGCGGAGCGAGATCGCCGAACGGAGGAAGGCGCTGGAGAGCGAGATCCGGGATTTTCACATCCGCGTGCATGCACTGGACCGTGAGGCCGAAGAGCGGGTACGCGAAATGGACCGCCAGGTGGTCAAGAACGTGCTCGAGGGCCGCTTCGAGGCGCTCAGACGGGCTTATGAAGGGCTCCCCCAGGTCCTCGACCATTTGGACGCGGTCCATGAGGACATCCTGACCACCTACAAGGATTTCCTTCAGCGGGAAGCCGCGCCCCTGCCGATTCCAGGCCTGGGACCCGTGGGGCGCCATCCGGACCTCACGCGCTACCAGGTGAACCTGGTCGTGGAACATGCGACGGACAAAGGCGCGCCGGTCGTGGATGAGTCGCACCCGACCTATGCCAACCTGATCGGCAAGATCGAGCGCAAAGCCCACCTGGGCGTCGTCTATACGGACTTCACCGAGATCAAGGCCGGCGCGGTCCTGCAGGCCAGCGGAGGGTATCTGATCCTGAGCGCCCTGGATCTGCTGCGGCAGCCCTTCGCCTGGGACGCCCTCAAGCGGGTGATCAAGACGCGTGCGGTCAAAATCGAGGACCCCGGTGAATTCTTCGGCTTCTCGACGACCGGCCTCCGGCCCCAACCGGTGCCGGTCGATGTCAAGGTCATCATGGTCGGTCCCCCGATCATCTACCACCTCCTGCAGGCCTATGAAGAGGATTTTCAGAAGATCTTCAAGGTGAAGGCCGACTTCGACGTGGATGTGGGCCGCGATGAAACCCAGGATCGGCTGTACGGCCGGTTTGTGGCCAAGCTTTGCCGGGATGAAGGATTGCCGCCCTTTGGCGCCGACGCCGTCGCCGAACTGATCCGGCAGGGGGCTCGCCTGGCCGAGCGCCATGACCGGCTGTCGCTCCGGCTGAGCCTGCTAAGCGACGTGGTCCGGGAGTCGGCGTTTTGGGCCGGCCGCGAGGGGCGAAAGGTGGTGTCGCGGGCCGATGTCGAAACAACCATCGCCAAGAAGCGGCACCGCGCCAATCTGCCGGAACAGTGGGTCCAGGACGAAATCAAAGAAGGCGGCCTGATCGTCGCCCTGGAGGGGACGGTCGTCGGGCAGGTCAACGGGCTCTCGGTGCATCTGCTGGGCGACTATGCCTTCGGGCGTCCCTGCCGGATCACGGCGAGAACCTTCGTCGGCACCAAGGGCGTGATCGACATCCAGCGCGAGGCCGAACTGGCTGGCCATGTCCACAGCAAAGGGGTCATGACGCTGGCCGGCTACTTAGCCGGCAAGTTCGCCGGGGCCCATCCCTTTGCCCTCAGTGCCACGCTGACGTTCGAGCAGACTTATTCCGAAGTCGAAGGGGACAGCGCCGCAGTGGCCGAGTTGACCGCCATCCTCTCCAGCCTCGCGGAGGTGCCGGTGCGTCAGCACTTGGCCGTCACCGGGTCCGTGAACCAACTCGGGGAGGTCCAGCCGATCGGCGGGGTCAACGAGAAGATCGAGGGATTTTTCGAGTCCTGCGTGCAGCATGGGCTGACGGGCGAGCAGGGAGTGATCATCCCGGTCCGCAACAGCAAGCATCTGGCCTTGCGTCGGGAGGTGGTGGAAGCGGTCAGGGCGGGGACGTTTTCGGTCTACGCCGTCAATCAGGTGGAAGAGGCCCTGGAACTCTTGACCGGTCTGCCGGCGGGAGAACGAGGGCCCGACGGGCAGTATCCGGAGAACACCTTGTTCGGCAAAGTGGAGAAACGCCTGGTCGAAATGGCCCGGATCGTGACGGAGTGGGGCGAGGGCAAAAAAGAATCGAACGATTGAGGGATTGACGATTGCGTGATTGCCAGAATTGCGCGATTGCCACGATTGATGATTGAATGATTGCCA
>CAZKHY010000082.1:0-15688 GCA_964552455.1 uncultured Nitrospira sp. | reverse complement strand
CGTTGAATCAGTTCGTCCAGGATGTTCGGAAGACCGCCCATGTGGCGGCGAGCGTGGGCACGGTCATGAGCGAAGTGGATGCGAATACGAAGGCGATCGCCGGGAGCCTGGCGGAAGTGGAGTTCATCGCCGATCAAACGCGCTTGCTCGCCTTGAATGCCGCGATCGAGGCGGCGCGGGCCGGGGAGCACGGACGGGGGTTCGCGGTGGTGGCCGACGAGGTGGCGAAGCTGGCGAACCGATCGGGCAGTTCAGCCACCAATATCCGTACGCTCATCGGCACGGTTCGCGACAGCACGGGGCGGGCCATGAAGGAACTGGCGACGCTCGCCTCGGTGGATCTGAGCCAGACCCTGGCCGCCAAGGGACGGGTGGAAGAGCGGGCCCGCGCCATGGTGCAGCGGAATGCCGAACTGCGGTCCCGGATTCTCCAGACCAACGGTCAGGCCGAAGAGCTCGTGCGCGACATTTCCCAGATCGTGATGTCCATGCAGTTTCAGGACATGACCCGGCAGATGATCGAGCACGTCAATGCCCCACTCCTCAGAATGCATGAACAGATGACCGGGTTGATTGCAGCCAAGGACGATCGGCCGGCTTCGACCTCCGAGGTACTCCGGGACCTATGCAGGCTGGATCAGAGTTACACCATGGAAGCGGAACGGACGATTCTGCGAGCGGTGCGTGACGGCGCCTCGCCTGCGGCGGTGGCGGCCGGAGGGGCCTCGAACGACAACGTGACGCTGTTTTAGAAAAGGCCGGCCGTCAACGACCAGCACTCAGCCGGAAGCTGATGGCTGAAAGCTGAAGGCTTCCAAGCGGAGGTGGGTATGGGCAAACAAATCTTGATTGTGGACGATTCCGCCACCATGCGGCAGATGGTCAGCTTCACCCTCACCAGCGCGGGCTTTGAGGTGGTGGAAGCCGGGGACGGCCAGGAGGCGGTCGGAAAACTGAATGCCGGGGCCAAGCCGAACCTCGTGATCACGGACCTCAACATGCCCAAGATGGACGGGATTTCGTTGATCAAAGCCGTGCGGGCCATGCCCACGTTCAAATTCACGCCGGTGCTGATGCTGACCACGGAGTCCGACGATGGCAAGAAGAAGGAAGGCCAGGCGGCCGGGGCGACGGGCTGGATCGTCAAGCCGTTTAATCCCGAGCAGATGCTCAAAGTCATCGCCAAGGTGATGCCGGCGTAAGGATGAGTCTGAAAGTTGGAAAGTCGCAAAGTCCGTAAAGTTTCAAGGCGCCGGCCGCGTGACGTTCAGACGTGACGACTTTATGACTTTTTGACTGGGGGCTGGGGGAAAGAGATGAGCGTCGATCTGTCGAAATTTCAATCCGCGTTTTTCGACGAGAGCGCCGAGCACGTGGCGACCATGGAGGAGGGGCTGCTGCAGCTCGAGCAACAGCCGGGCGACCTCGACCTGCTCAACCGCATTTTCCGCGCGGCCCATTCCATCAAAGGCAACGCCGGCATGTTCGGGTTCACGGCGGTCGGGGAGTTCACCCACAAGATGGAGAATCTCCTGGACGCCCTCCGCAACGGCCAGATCGAGGCGGACAAGCCCCTGATCGATCTCCTGCTGGAAGCCACCGATGCGGTGAAGGGGCTCTTGGAAGCGGCGAGGACGAACAGGGCGCCGGATGAGGCCCTGATCGGGCCCTTGCGCGCGCGCCTGGAGGCCTGCCGCGGCGGCAGTGGGGCAGCGGATCGCGCATCAGACGTGAAGCGTGAGGCGTCTTGCGAGATACGAACGACGAACGACGGGCGACGAGTGACGCGATACGACATCCATTGGGCGCCGGCCCCGACGGTGTTTTCGCGGGGGCTCCATCCGAGCCAGATCGTCCGGGAACTCCGGAGTCTCGGCGACCTCTCATCCGCGACGGATCTGGACCACCTTCCATCCCTTGAAGCGTTGGCGGCCGACGGGCCCGTTCAGTCCTGGGCGTTCACGCTGGAGACTGACCGTCCCCGATCGGACGTCGAAGATGTCTTTCTTTTCGTCTGCGACGACAGCGAACTCACGATCGCGGAACGGCCAAGTGTCCGTGAATCGCCTCCCGTGAAGCGGGGAGCGTCAGCACGCGATGCGCTTCACGAGGGACGTGATGCGAGCGATTTGCACAAACCCCTCGGTGAGATCCTGCTGGAAGAAGGGGTCATTTCCCCGGACGTGCTGCACCAGGCCCTTGCGCAGCAAAAGCGGCTGGGCGAGATTCTGGTCGAGCAGCATGCCGCCACGCCTCAGCAGATCGCCCAAGCCCTGGACAAGCAGCGGAAGCTGGAGCAAGCCGCGCCGGTCCGGAAAGTCGAGACGGCGTCGATCCGGGTGGATACGGACAAGATCGACAAGCTGATCAATCTGGTCGGTGAGCTTGTCATCACCCAGTCCATGTTGAGCGACCTGGGGACCCATTTCGAGCCGGGCCGGGTGCCGGTGCTGCTGGAGCGCCTCGCCCAGCTCGAACGCAACACCCGCGAGATCCAGGAACGGGTGATGGCCGTCCGGATGCTGCCCATCGGGACCGCCTTCAACCGCTTTCCGCGGTTGGTCCGGGATCTGGCGGCCAAAAACGGCAAGCAGATCCAATTGCTCATGGCCGGCGAGGACACCGAGCTGGACAAGACCGTGATCGAGTCCATCGGCGATCCGCTGACGCACCTGGTCAGGAATTCGGCCGATCACGGGCTCGAGCCCCCCGACGAGCGTCTGGCGGCCGGCAAGCCGGAGCAAGGCACGATCACGCTCAACGCCTTCCATGAAGGCGGCAGCATCTGCATTACGGTCACGGACGACGGGCGCGGGCTGAACCGCGAGAAGATTCTGGCCAAGGCCCTTCAACAGGGCCTGATCGGTGAGGCGGACAAACTGACGGACGAGCAGATCTGGCCGCTGATTTTCCGGCCGGGATTCTCCACCGCCGACCAGATCACGGACGTGTCCGGGCGCGGCGTGGGCATGGACGTGGTCAAGCGGAACATTGAAACCCTGGGCGGCACCGTCGGCATCCAGACGGTCGCCGGCCAGGGGACGACGTTCACGCTCAAGCTGCCGTTGACCCTGGCCATTATCGACGGCCTGACCGTGCGGGTGGGGCCGGAAACGTACATCGTGCCGCTCCTCTCGGTGGTCGAATCCATCCAGCCCCGGCGATCCGCCGTCCAGACGGTCGCCGGGCAGGGTGAGGTGGTGAACGTGCGCGAGGTCTACCACCCGGTGGTGCGTCTGGCCGGGGTCTTCGGCGTGCCGCCGGATTGTACCGACCCGGCCCAAGCGATCCTGGTGATCCTGGAGACCGAGGGGGAGCGGGTGGCGGTGATGGTGGACGAACTGCTGGGACAGCAGCAGGTGGTGATCAAGAGCCTGGAAAAGAACTTCCAGAAAGTGGAAGGCCTGGCCGGGGCCACGATCCTGGGCGACGGGACCGTCGCGTTCATCCTGGATGTGCGGGGCCTCATCGAGTTGGCCCGGCAGGGAGCGGCGGTGGGCGTCTGAACAACGGTCACAGGCGGGAGAACGGGAGGAGGGAAGATGGCGACAGCAACGCAGATCGGAACAGGCGACGCGGATAAGCAGGTCGGACTCGCATCGGACGGCTGCCAGTATCTGACCTTCATCATCGGCGAGGAACAGTACGGCGTCGATATTCTCCGGGTCCAGGAGATCAAAGGCTACACGGCGGTCACCCGGATTCCCAACACGCCGGACTACATCAAAGGGGTGCTGAATCTGCGCGGCACGATCGTGCCGATCGTGGATCTGCGCACCAAGTTCGGGCTGGAAAAGGTGGAGGCCACGATGTTCACCGTCATCGTGGTCGTGGTGGTCCGGGACCGGGTCATGGGGCTCGTCGTGGACGCGGTGTCGGACGTGCTGAACATCGCCGCCAAGGATGTCCAGCCGCCGCCGGAGTTCGGAACCAGGGTGGATGTCAGCTTCGTGAAAGGCATCGGAAAGTGCGGGGAGCGCCTGGTGACGATCCTGGACATCGATCGGGTGCTGCTCGACGGAGAAGCGGCCGAGGTGGCGGCCTTGTCGGCATGAGGCCGATGATGAAGCGGTCCGGGATCGGGAGCGCAATCCTTCAGGACGATAGCGACGACCATCATTCATTCCACGGAAGGAGGAGGCGACGATGTTGAGCTGGTTCGGCAATATGAAGACGATGTGGAAGCTCATGGTGGGCTTCGCGCTGGTCGGGGGCATCATGGCCTTCGTGGGCTACATGGGCGTGGCCAACATGGGCCGCATCAACGAGAGCACCGAAAACATCTACAACGTGCAACTGAAGCCGCTCATGACCCTCACCAAAATGCGCGGGCTGGTTCATCAGATGAGGGCCTATACGATGACGGCGGTGCTGACGCAGAGCGCGGCGGATCGCGAGGACGCGCTCGCCAAGGTGAAGGACTTCAGCAAGCAGTTCGACGACAACAAAGAGGCGTTTGCGAAATCCATCAAAGCCGAGGAAGTGCAGAAGGCGTACGAAGAGTTCAACAAGGCCTATGAGGATTACCGGAACTATCGGGATACGGCGGTGTACAAACCGCTGCTGGCCGGCGATCAGCCGGGCGCCCTGGCGAATTTGAAGGCGGACGGCGCCGTGAAATTCAAGGCGTCCATCGAGGCGATCAATAAGCTGGTCGACGTCAAGGTGATGATCGCGCAACGGAAGTACGATGAAGCCAACAAGGTCTATGCCGATTCCAAGGCGCTGCTGACCGGCGTCATCGTCGGAGGGATCGGCCTGGGCCTGCTCCTGGGGTGGGTGATCGCGCGGCTGATCGCCAAGGGCCTCAACCAGGTGAACGACGTGGCCCAGCGGGCGGCGGAAGGCGATCTCACCAAGCGGGTGTCGATCGACACCAAGGACGAGATCGGAACGATGGGGGCCGCCTTCAACAAGATGATGGAGAACATCGCCCGGGTGGTGGGCGAGGTGCGGAACGGGTCCGAGCAGGTCTCGTCGGCCTCCGCCCAGATCAGCGTCGGCACCCAGGATCTCTCGCAGCGGACGTCCGAGCAGGCCTCGGCGCTGGAGGAAACGTCGAGCGCCATGGAGGAGATGACCTCGACGGTCAAGCAGAACGCCGACAACGCCAAGCAGGCCAATCAGTTGGGGATCGCCGCCCGCGAGACGGCGGAAAAAGGCAGCCAGGTGGTGTCTCAGGCCGTGTCGTCGATGGATGAGATCAACAAGTCCTCCAAGAAGATCGCCGACATCATCGGCGTCATCGATGAGATCGCCTTCCAGACGAATCTGTTAGCGCTGAACGCGGCGGTGGAAGCGGCCAGGGCCGGCGAACAGGGGCGCGGGTTTGCGGTGGTGGCCGCGGAAGTGCGGAACCTGGCGCAACGCTCCGCGACAGCGGCCAAGGAGATCAAGGGGCTGATCAACGAATCCGTCCAGAAAGTGGCCGGAGGCAGCGAACTCGTGAATCAGTGCGGCCAAACGCTGGAGGAAATCGTCACCTCGGTCAAGCGGGTGACCGACATCGTCTCGGAGATCGCGGCGGCGTCGCAGGAACAGGCGACCGGCATCGACCAGGTGAACAAGGCGGTCATGCAGATGGACGAGACGACCCAGCAGAACGCGGCGCTGGTCGAGGAGTCCGCCTCGGCTGCGGAGAACCTGCAGCAGCAATCGGCGGAACTCTTGGCCCAGGTGGAATTCTTCAAGGTCTCCGACGGCACGGGAAGCGGGCTTCATGCGGGGGCCCCGAAGGGGCAGGCCGCGGCGACGGCGAAGCCCGCGACGCAGGCCGCGGGGCATTCCACCGGGCACAAGCCGGCCGCGCACGCCCAGCAGGCGAAGAAGCCGGCTCACCAGAAAGAGGAACCGGTGGGCGCCGGGGCCGGGAAAGCCAATGGCAACGGTCACGGCACGCTGCACGCCGGCATGAAGGACGGATTTGAAGAGTTCTGAGGTTGCCGCCGGTCGTTCCCTCCCCCCCTCGAGGGAAGGCCCGGGGCAACGCGTCCTGTCTCTTTTCTCACCTCGTCCTGTACGGGGTGGGAAAAGAGATCGGGCGGTCTTCAAACTCCGCCCGGCTCTCCTTGGTGAAGAGGAAGCGGCGAGAGGCAACCATGGATGCGAAGACAGTCCTCTGGTACGGCGTGCTTTTCAGTGTCACGGGGGCCTACCTGGTCGCCTTGGCCGGGGTGCGGTCGGCTCGGCACCATGACGTGGCCCACCATTCGCGCTTGATGATCCGGGCCTGCACGATCGTCGGCATCTGGCTGGTGGCCTACGTCACCAAACAGCTGCTCTTCGGACGCGAGCGGTTTGGGGGGACCGAGGCGGAGTACTGGTCCCTGTACGTCCCGGTGTTCTCGGTGCACATGGGGCTGGCCGTGGCGACCATCGGGGTGGGCGCGTACAACCTGTACGTCGGTCTCACGCGGCTGCAGCGCGGAAGCGTCGGCGCGATGGCGGCCGGCATGCCGCTGCATCGCCGCCTGGGTACGTTTCTGGTTTGGAGCTTCACGGGCACCCTGGTGACCGCGTACGTGGTCTATCTGATGCTGTTCGTCTGGTACCCGGCGGGCTGACTCGAACCGCGCTTCCCCGTGGAGAGAGGGGAAGTACCGAAGGCGCCGAACGCATACGAATGGGGACGATGGACTACGCGATCACGGACGAGGAATTCGAACGGTTTCGCTCGCTGGTGTACCGGGAAAGCGGGATCAGCCTGAACGACAGCAAGAAGTCATTGCTGGTCGCGCGGTTGTCCAAGCGTCTCCGAACCTTGGGGTTGGCGACCTTCCGCGACTACTACGAGCGCGTGTTGGAGGAGCCCGCCGGCGATGAGTTCACGCAGATGCTGGACTGCATCGCCACGAACAAGACCGATTTCTTCCGCGAACCCGTGCACTTTGAATTCCTGCGCGAGCGTGTCCTGCCGGCCCTCGACTCCCTCAAACGCATCCGCATCTGGTCTTCGGCCTGTTCCTCCGGTGAGGAGCCCTACACGATTGCCATGACGCTGTTTGACGGGGTGGCCGCTCCGCTTCAATGGGATTGGAAGATCCTGGCGTCGGACCTCTCGACGCGCGTCCTGGCCCAAGCGGCGCCCGGCGTCTATGAGGAGGAACGGGTGCGCGAGCTCTCGCCGGAGGTGATCCGGCGCCACTTCCTGAAGGGCCGGGGAAGGGAGGCCGGGATGGTCAAGGTCAGGCCGCACTTGTCCGACATGATTCTGTTCCGGCGGATCAATTTGATGGACGAGCGGTACCCGATCAAGACCCCCCTGGACGTCATTTTCTGCCGGAACGTGATGATCTACTTCGACCGCCCGACGCAGCAACGCCTTGTGAACAAGTTTCATCGCTACCTGAAGCCGGGCGGGCACCTGTTCATCGGACATTCCGAGAGCCTGCAGTGGGTGACGCATCCGTTTCGCGCCGTGGCCCCCACGATCTATCAGAAGGCCGTGTGAGGGGTGCGCATGGAACGGAACGCAAACCGCATAAAGCGGGAAATGTCGCGGGAGCTCCCGAAAGCCGTGAGCGTGGCAACCCGCGAATTTCCCCACATCCGGCGCATGCGCGACGAGAGGTATCCGCACGAGATCGCCACCATCATGCCGGGCGAATACTTCGTGAGCCAAGTCCCGATGATCGTCCGCACGGTGCTGGGCTCCTGCGTTTCAGCCTGTGTCCGCGATCCGTTGTCGGGTGTCGGCGGGATGAATCACTTCATGCTGCCGGTTCCCGCGGGGGACGGTCGGTCCGACTCGTGGGGGGCGTCCGCGCGGTACGGGTGCTACGCGATGGAATTGCTCATCGGCGAGATCCTGAAGCGCGGGGGATGCCGAGACCGGTTGGAGGTGAAGGTCTTCGGCGGCGGCAGGATCTACGACAGTCATCTGGATATCGGGGCCGCCAACGTGGCCTGGGTGCTGAACTACCTCGAGCGGAAAGGGTTCCGACCGGTCACGACCGATCTGGGGGACCTCTATCCCAGGAAGATCTACTACTTCACCGAGTCTGGACGCGTGCTGTTGAAGAAGACCGACCGACTCGAGAGCCGGACGATCTTCGAGCGGGAAGAGCGGTACCAAGCCTTCTTGCGGCAGCGGCGGGCGGCGAGATCATGCTGTTCTGAGGGGCGTTGACCGTGGCGAAACGAATCGTGCAAGGGCGCTATGCGTGGCAGCCAGGCCTCGTGGTCCTGCTGGCGACGGTCACCCTCGTCACCGCGGCCGCCTGCCTCGTCTACGTCCAGACCCGTCTCCTCGTGGATGCGGGGGAGCGCCTGGCCATGGCCGCCGCCGACATCGCGGACGCGCTGGACCGCGTCCTCTTCGACCGGTATGGCGACATTCACATAATGGCCGAGGCCCTTCCCGGCATGATGCGCGATCGCCCGGCCCTGACCCGGTACCTCAACCGGATGAAGGAGCGGTACCTCCTGTATCGGTGGCTCGGGGTGACCGATGCCGCGGGCCGCATCGTGGCCTCCACCGACCCGGCCAGCGTGGGGGAAGACCGAAGCGGTGCCGCCTGGTTTCAGGCTGTTCGCGCCGGGCGAAGCGCGCACATGGCGGATTTCTCGGTGTCGGAAGAGACCGGCGAGGTCCAGGCGGTGGGATTTTCCGCCCCGATCCTCGACGCGCAGGGCACGTTTCTCGGCGTGGTGACGACGCGCGTGGGGCTCTCCGAGTTGGAGGATATCTGCACGCGGAACATCTCCCGGCTTCAGGATCAGTTAGGCGGATCGGGGCCGATCGAATGGCAGTTTTTGCGCCGCGACGGGAAGCTGATCGCCGATTCCCTGTTGCGGGAGGAGGGAAAGGCCAATCTCCAGCGACTGCAGGTGGCGTCGGCGTCGCTGGGCTTGTCGGGGGAGCCGGGCTATGTCGAGGAACTCCACGAGCGCCGGGGCCTGCCGGTGGTCACGGGCTATGCCCACACCGAGGGCTATGCGGAATTCATGGGACACCGCTGGGTCATCCTGGTCCGCATGGCTCGGGAGGATGTCCTGGCTCCGATTCGCGCGCTGCTGTGGAGGCTGGTCGCGGTGGGGGCGTTGGTGGTCCTGCCGATCCTGGGCTTCCTGTTCTGGTCCATCCGATGCCTGAGGACGGAATGGGCTTTGAGCGAGGAGCGGGCCAGGGGTCTTCAGGCGCTGGAGGAGGCCACGCGGGGGCTTGCGGAGGAGTCGGACCTCGACTCCCTGCTGGGACGCCTGGCCGACGTCGCCCGTCGGCTCACCGGGGCGACCTATGCGGCCCTGGGGGTGTTCGACGCCACCGGCGCGCAACTCAGCCACTTCGTCACGTCGGGGATGGATGAGGCGGTGCGAAGCCGGATCGCGAGGCTGCCGACCGGCCGGGGTCTGTTGGGGCATCTGGCCAGCCAGGACGGGGTGCTTCGCTTGAAGGACCTCTCCCGACATCCGGCGTCGGTCGGATTCCCCGAGGGTCATCCGGAGATGCACTCGTTCCTCGGCGTGTCCGTGCGCGTGCACGGCCGGATCACGGGACGCTTCTACCTGACCGAGAAGCAGGGCGCCGATGAGTTTACGGAGTTGGATGAGCAGATGATGGCCACGCTGGCCCTGGCGGCCGGAGCGGCGATCGAAAAGAATCGATTGATCATCGGACTCCGATCCGCCGAAAGCCGGTCCCGCACGCTGCTCGAATCCACGGGCGAAGGCATCTACGGGGTGGACCTGGACGGACGGTGCATCTTTGTCAACAAGGCCGGCGCGGCGATGCTGGGCTATCAGCCGGAGGAAATCCTGGGCCGCAACATGCACGCGCTTCTGCATCACAGCCGGGCGGACGGCTCCCTCTATCCAGCCGCCGCGTGCCCCATTTTCCGGTCGGTCCAAACCGGATTAGCCTGCCGGGCGGACGATGAAGTGTTCTGGCGGAGGGACGGAACGTCGTTTCCGGTGGAGTACTCGGCTGCGCCCCTCTCCGAGGATGGGCTCATCAAGGGGGCGGTCGTGGCGTTCACGGATGTCAGCCAACGCAAGCAGGTGGAAGCGCAGCTCAAAGACATGGCTCACTACGATGCGCTCACCGGGTTGCCGAATCGCCGCCTGTTCGTGAACCTGCTGCCGAAAGCGCTGGCGCGCGCCGGCAGGACGAAACGGCATGTAGCGTTGCTGTTCCTGGACCTGGACCGGTTCAAGCTCATCAACGACACGCTGGGGCATGCCTGCGCCGATCTCCTGCTGAAGGCGTTCGCCACCAGGCTGACGGGGTGCGTGAGGACGACGGATACGGTGTCCCGCCTGGGGGGCGATGAATTCACCATCATTCTTGAAGACCTTCTCTGTTCGGACGAGGCCGTGCTGGTGGCTCGTCGCATCCTCGACGCACTGGCCCTCCCGTTCGCGGTCAAAGGACGGGATATCTTCGTCACCAGCAGCATCGGGATCGCGCTGTTTCCCTCGGACGGCGCGGATGCCGACAGCCTCATGATCAACGCCGATACGGCCATGTATGCCGCCAAGGAGCGCCGCGGCACGTTCCAGTTCTATGCGTCGGACATGAATAACAGGGCGGATGAACGGCTCCGGTTGGAAACGAGCCTGCGGCACGCGCTGCAACGGCACGAGTTTGTGCTGCACTACCAGCCCCAGGTCGATGTCCGAAGCGGGGCGACGGTCGGTGTCGAGGCACTCATTCGCTGGCAGCACCCGGATCATGGGCTGATGCCGCCGGGCGACTTTATTCCCGTGGCCGAGGAAACGGGCTTGATCGTGCCGATCGGTGAGTGGGTGCTGCGCACGGCCTGCGCCCAGGTGAAGGCCTGGCAGGTGGACGGCTGTCCGCGGCTGCGCCTGGCGGTCAACCTCTCAAGCCGCCAGTTGCTGCAGCCCAACCTCGTCGGGATGATCCGCCGCATCCTGCAGGAGACGGACTTTGATCCGCGCTGCTTGGAGTTGGAGCTGACCGAAAACCTCCTGATCCGCAACATGGAACGGACGATCGATGTCTTGCAGACGCTGCACGATCTGGGCGTTCGACTGTCAATCGACGACTTCGGAACCGGATATTCCTCGCTGGGGTATCTCAAGCACCTGCCGGTCAATGTCTTGAAAATCGACCAGTCCTTCGTGCGGCAGCTCACCACCAGCGCGAAGGACGCCTCGATCGTCAAGGCGATTATTGCGCTGGCTCGCAGTCTCAATCTGGAGGTGGTCGCGGAAGGCGTCGAAACGGAGCAGCAGGGCGCCGTCTTGCGTGCCGAGCGGTGTTTCGAGATGCAAGGGTATTATTTCAGCCATCCCGTGTCGGCCGGAGACCTGGCCGCGCGGCTGGCCCAGCGTGCCGGCACTGTGCTCGTGCCTTGAGCCGCCCGCCGTCCGCATGCGCGTGATCCATGGGTGGGTGGAGGGAAGGGATATGACGAAGTTCCGCGTCCTGATCGTGGCCGACTCGGCGCTCATGCGCCAGATCCTCACCGAGTTGCTCTCCCAGGACCCAGACATCCAGGTGGTGGGCACCGCCCAGGACCCGTACTTTGCCCGCGAGAAGATCAAGGCGCTCAACCCGGACGTGCTGACGCTGGACGTTGAGATGCCCCGGATGGACGGGCTCACGTTCCTGGAGAAACTGATGATCGGCCACCCGATGCCGGTAGTCATGGTCAGCTCCCTGACCGAGGCCGGGTGTCAGACGACGCTGCGCGCGCTGGAACTCGGGGCGGTGGACTTCTGCACCAAGCCCAAGATTGACCTGCGCGACGGCATGGAGGACCAGGCGCGGGAGTTGATCGCCAAGGTCAAAGGGGCGGCCCTCGCCCGCGTGAGGCGCAAGGAGGGCGGCGTCGGGCACGTCTCGGAGCCGCTCTCCCCGGACGCCGTGCGTCCGACGGTCTCCAGCGCGATGATCAAAACCACGGATACGGTCATTGCCATCGGCGCCTCAACCGGAGGGACCGAGGCGATTCGGGAGTTGCTGGAGGTCCTGCCGCCGAACACGCCCCCGATTGTGGTGACCCAGCACATGCCGGAGAAATTCACCAAGACCTTTGCCGACCGCCTGGATTCCCTCTGCCGGATCTCGGTGAAAGAGGCGGAAAACGGCGACAGCGTCCTTCCCGGACATGCGCTCATCGCCCCCGGCAACTACCATATGACATTGACCCGCAGCGGCGCCCGCTATTCGGTGCGACTCAACCAGGATCCGCCGGTGAACCGGCACCGCCCCTCGGTGGACGTGATGTTCCGTTCGGTGGCCGAGCACGCCGGCGCGAACAGCATCGGCGTGATCCTGACCGGCATGGGCGCGGACGGCGCGGCCGGTTTGCTCGAGATGAAAAGGGCCGGGGCCTATACGATCGCGCAGGATGAGGACAGTTGCGTCGTCTTCGGCATGCCCAAGGAAGCCATCAGGCTCGGCGGAGTGGACAAGGTCCTGCCCTTGTCGCAAATCCCCTCGTCGGTCCTGGTCCGCGTGCGTGCGTCATGATTGTTCTCAATGGCCGATTGTTCCGGCAGAACGATGCGCAGCCGACCGCGTCTCGACGACACGGACGTCCGTTTTTCGCGAGCACGTTGAACGTGAAACCGGTGAAAGGGCTCGACCCTCCAGCCGGCTGGTTGCAGGAAAGGATTGTGTAAGTTCCTGATTTCTGTCCGTCACCCGGGCAGATGTGGCAGCCACCCCAACCCCTTACGAGGAAGGAGAATCGCGATGGCGCATTCGGAAGTGGAAGCAAGCTACGGACGTTGTGCATTGAATCCCAAATTCTTCGATCGCTTTTACGAGGTCTTTTTGAAGAGTCATCCGGACATTGCGCCGATGTTCAGGAATACCGATTTTGCCAAGCAAAAGGGGCTGCTCCGGGCAGGGGTGGCCACGCTGCTGATGCTGGAATCAGGGAAGCCGTTGGCAAAAATGACCTTGGATCGGATCGGCGCAAGCCACGGGGCGAAGGGGAAGTTCAACGTTCCTCATCGTCTCTACCCCTACTGGATCGACAGCTTGATGGCCGTGGTCAGAGAATGTGATGCGAAACTCAGCCCGTCGCTGGAACAGCAATGGCGAACCGCCCTTCAGCGGGGTGTCGACTATATTGTCGCTCATGGATGACTGACCCTTGCGTAGAGGGCGGTACGGCCACAGGTACCCTGTGAGCCGGCGTGCTGGCCGGCATTGCGGCGGGTCTATGTCATGACACGAAGGAGGGGCGCTCCGCGTGACGATAGAATGCGGAGCGCCCCTCCTTCGCATGATAGCCGCTTCCATGATCGCTTCGATTGGGCCCGTTGCCGCAGGTCCTTCGTCGGTCGCGACCCAGGCGGCGGTCTCTCCTGCATCGCTCTCCTGCTTTGCCACGGGCTGTGCCGCCAGGCGAACCTGAAAGATGGCTTCGTCTGAAGGGGGTGGCTCGCAAGGGCCAGCTCGGTCGCCGCCCCGAAACCTCCGCGATCCTTCGATACTCTTCTCGGCAATGGGCATGAACCGTTCTGTTTGAATTGAGCCGTTCTTCACCATTGTTGAGTGGCCGGTTGATCAAATGGTGGACCGGCGAGAGGAAGCGAGCCTCTACTTGACGAGTTTTGCTCATTCTTCTCCATTTCATCCACGATTGTTCAGGGCGCATTTGTCCCTATAGTCCGGGAGCATTCATCCGATAAGGAAGTACAACCTTAAACACGCCGAGGGGGGGAGCCCGCGGCTAGGAAGGAGGACGTCATGAAACGCGCGATGGGTATAGTGGTGTGTATGGCGGTTCTGGGAACCTTCGGGGTGCCCGTGACCACACTCGCCGGGGCTGCAGATCAAGCGTCTGCGAGCAAGGTGGCGGACAAGAAAGGCAAAGAGGCGCCCAAGGTGGCGGATTCGTCCAGTTCGGCGAAGCAGTACCCGGAGCCCATCTGGTCGACGGACACGGCCATGCCTGAGCCGCCCAAGAAGGCGCCGGCACCGGCTCCCAAGGCCGCGCCCTACCAAGGCGAAATTTGGTCGACGGATACGGTCCCCGCGCCGGCAGGTGGCAAGTAAGCTCGACGCCATCGGACGGACGCGCGGCCCCATCCGGACTCAACGCCCACGACCCCTCGGAGATTCTCTCCGCTGGGGTCGTGGCGACCTGTCCCTGATCGTGAAGCCCCTCTTCGGTTGGATTTACTTGCCTTAACAGGGTGGAGCTGGCGAGAGGAATCGAACCTCCAACCGGCGGTTTACAAAACCGCTGCTCTGCCGATTGAGCTACGCCAGCCTCCGAGGAATTTCGACATCTTAGCACAGACCACGCAAGCCTCTGTCGGTCAGTGTGCTAAATTTGTGCTAACCCGACTCTGCCCACCTCGTCCGGCTCATCCAGCAACCCCACGGCAGGAGCCAAGCTGCTAGTACTGTGATGCGCGTACCGTTGCGTCATGGCCGGCGTCGTATGGCCGAGCAGTCGTTGCACTGTGTAGAGATCGACCCCCTTCTGCACGAGCCGGGTGGCGAACGTATGGCGCAGGTCATGGAGGCGCAGTCTCGCCAGCCCGGTCTTGTTGACCACCTCCCGAAACGCCCGCTCCACGTTGCTGCCGGTGTAGGCGGTCCCCCTGGACGTACAAAAGACCAGGGCCTCCGGGTGCTGCCCACTCCGTAAGGCTCGGGCAGCCAGCATCGTGCGAGCGGTCCGGTTCAGCGGGATCGTCCGGGCGCGCGAGGTTTTCGACAACACGGTCTGCACCACCGCCCGCCGACGCGGGAGATCCACCATGGTCCAGCGGAGGGAGCGAATCTCTCCCAGCCGCATGCCCGTATGCAAGGCCATGATGACCACCTCCCGGAGCCAGGCCGGACAGGCCGGCAGCAGAACGGCTTCCTCCTCGATCGTGAGCCAGCGTTCGAGATCGGGCGGTACCCGCTCCGGAATCACCATGGCAAATGGATTCGTCGAGCACCACTGCCACTGACGGATGCCCAGGTTCAGCGCATGGCGGGCCAGAGCCACTTCCAGGTTGACCGTCCGAGCCGTGACCCCCGTCGCACGCCGAGCCGCCTGATAGGCCGCGATGTGCGCCGGCATAATCTCCGCGAGCGTCAGGCTCCCGAAGACGGCCAGCAGATGCTTCGCTAAGCCACGGTCCCGCTTGGCGCTCATCGGCTTCTTGTTCCGCGCCGAGTGCTCGGCCAGGTACTTGTCCATCAGTTCCCGAAAGGTCCGGCGAGAGGCCGGGTTGCTCGGGAACCACCGTTCGGTGTCCACCTCCACCCGGACCTTGGCCGCAATCGTCTCGGCCAGCTTCCGATCCGTCGTGCCGGTGGAGATCCGGTACTGCCGCCCGTGATGCGAAAACGAGACCCACCAATGTGGGGATTGGGAACGTCGAAAGAGCCCCATCGGACTAACCTCCTTTCGTCCCGATGCAAGCTCTCCGCACACGAGGGCGAGTGTAGCGGAAAGCCAAGAACAGGACAAGCCTTCGGGCTAAATCAGGTTCCGCCGCACTCTGGCTACGACCTCGTGGATTGCTGGGGTATGAGCAGACGGGGAGTCGGACTTCACTGACGGTCGGACGTGCGTGGAAGCTTCGACAGGTTGCCCCAGCGCTTCCAGATCTGCCCGACGAAACCGGAGCGCACCGTTGCCTTTGACAAACCGAATCTTCCGCTGGGCCACCTAGCTATAGATCGTGTTCGGTTTGACGCGGAACAACTAGGCGACTTCCGACACTCGATAGAGTTGCAGAGGGTCGTAGCAGACGGAGT
>CAZKHY010000081.1:0-15698 GCA_964552455.1 uncultured Nitrospira sp. | reverse complement strand
TACTAAGTGGAAAACCCCTGTAATTTATTGGAATCGCTTGACAAATCATGAAGTTGCGGTGCATACTTTGTAACGGCCTGCGGTCTGTTCTTCCACGCCATTGGAAGATAACGTGCATTACGAAGCCTATTGGGGGCTGAAACTCGCTCCATTCGAAAATGTCCCGGACCCGAAGTTTTATTTCCCTTCCCCAAAGCATGAGGAGGGGCTGCACAGGCTTCTCTACGGTGTTGAAGCGCGAAAGGGCGCCGTACTGCTGACCGGAGAAATCGGGTGCGGAAAAACCACATTAAGTCGCCAGTTTATCCAGCACCTGGCGCAAGAGCGCTACGATACCGCCCTCATTGCCAACCCCTCGATCGATTCCCAGGAATTTCTGGGCGAAGTCCTGTATCAACTTGGAATGACGGTGACCGGCTCCAAGCTCGATCGGTTGCACGGGCTCAACGAACACCTGTTGGAGAACCTGAAGCGGGGGAAGGATACCGTCATCATCGTTGATGAAGCCCAGACGATCAAAGACGACGTGGTCTTTGAGGAGCTGCGCCTGTTGCTGAACTTTCAGTTGAACGACCGGTTTTTGCTGACTTTGATCCTTCTGGGGCAGCCGGAGCTGAACGCCAGGATCAACGCGATCAAACAATTTGCCCAGAGGGTCGCCATTCGGTTTCATCTGCCGGCCTTCGACCTGCCGGAGACCAGGCGCTATATGGAGTTTCGGCTCAAAACCGCCGGGGCCGATCAGCGTCCGATTTTTTCCACTGAAGCCATCGATCTGATCTTCCAGCATTCCGAGGGGATTCCGCGGAACATCAATACCTTGTCCGATCTGTCTCTCCTGAGCGGTTTTTTGGAAAGAAAAGCCCAGATTGATGCAGGCATCGTGACGCGAGTGATCGCGGATTTTAAGCTAGGAGAACAGGGTGGTGCGGCTCACTGACCTGATCAGGGGCACGAAAGTTCCGCCGGAAGAGCCTGAGGAGCCTGAGAAGGAAGCCCAGGCCTCAGAAGCCCCGGCGGCGCCGCCCCCTGTGCAAGCCCAGCCGATCCAGCTCCGGACACTGCAGGAACAGGTCCAGCGTGAGGCGTCCCAGCCCGTCATTCCTGCGCCGCCTCCGGTGCCGTCGAACGAGGGCCCTCCTGGTTCGCCCAGGCTCGTGGCGCTTGCAGGACTGCAAGAGGCGCCCCCTCCGTCGCCAAGCGCTCCCGCCGCCGTCACCCCGGCCGTTCCGACGGTTGATTGGTACGCCAAAGCTGAAACGTCCCTCCTGGCGATCACCAAGACGGTCCGGAATCAACGGGCATTCTCCCTCGGCGACCTTCCGCAGATTGCCAATGGCCTGGTCGCAGCTCTCGCTCAGGATGATGCCCTGCTCGTTCGTGCGATCTCTCACCAGAGCGGGCCCTCGCTCGTGGGGAATTTGGTTCACACGGCTATCTTTGCGATCAAGATCGGCATAGGCATGGGGTATCGGCCGGACGAACTTTCGCGGCTGGCCTTGGCGGCGCTGGTTCATGATATGGGCATGTTCCTCCTCCCGGAGAAGATGTTGGATGAAGCGGGCCGATGGTCGCCGGACCAAGTTGACTTGTTGCGCCGCCACCCGACGATGGGGGCGGATTTGTTGAAGCAGGCCGCACCGGACCAGCCGTGGCTGGCCGAGATCGTGGTGCAGGAGCATGAACGGCTGAACGGCAGTGGCTATCCGCAGGGGCTGCAAGGGCCCCAGATTCACGAGTTTGCCTTGGTCATCGGAATGGCCGATGTACTGGATGCCATGCTGCGGGCCAGGCTGAACCGGAAGGCGCTCCTGCCACACGAGGCGGTGCGTCTTCTGCTGGCTCGTGAAAAAACCGGCTTCCCGACGCGGGCCTTCAAGAGTCTGCTCAATCAGTTTTCGCTGTTTCCGGTCGGGACCTGGGTCAAGCTTACGTCGGGGGAGATCGGAGAGGTCGTCCGGTCGAACCCACGGTTTCCCCTTCGGCCGGCTGTCAGAATCATGGTTGATCAAGGCGGGCTCCGCCTCCGCGAACCAAAGGAACTCGATCTGAGCCAGTCTCCGCTGGTGCACGTGGGGGAGATTGTTGATAAGCTCCAGTTGACCGCGTGAGGTCGTTTTTTAGGCTCAACGGTCCGCTGGCCCGCAGGACTCGATCGGGAGGTGCCAGGAAGCCTTGCTGACCGATTGTTCGTCGTACATTTTTCCGCTCCATTGGTTCACGTCCATCCTGACTCTGCAGGCCGTGTGGTCTTCCTCAAAGGTTAGCCATTCATGAAGGGGAGTGTAATAACGACAAGAGGGGGAACAAAGCAGAGGCACGGGAATGTGACGTCGTTGCTGTTGGCGATCCTGCTGGGGGCGGGAGCCGGCTGTTCGTACGTCGAGATCTCCCCCGCGGTGCCCCGCAATAATACCGAACCGGTGTACGAGCTGACAGGCACGCCTCCGGGGGCCGGTGAAGTGCCCGGCGTCATGAGCAAGCCCGTCGTCGATCCGGAGGATTTGATCGAGCCCGGGGATACGCTGGGCATCGTCGTCCGTCGCGGGGCCGGGGAGGAGAAGTACGATGCGACCGTGCGTGCCAACGGCAACGTCACGGTGTCGTTCATGGAAGTCAATGTGAAGGGGTTGAGTGAGGCCGAGGCGGAAGCACGCATTGAAGAGAAGCTGTCCCTCGTCATCAGGCAGCCTCGCGTGCAGGTCCGGATCATGCAAAAGGGCATCACGCGACCCAAGAGCTTTTACGTGCTGGGCGAGGTGAAGGCGGGCGGAAAGTTTCCCCTTGGACGCCGCATGACGCTCCTGCAAGCCATCTCCAGTTCGGGAGGGCATACCGATCTCGCAGACCTCACGAAGGTCGTGGTCATCTCGAAGCGAGGAGAGACGCCGTTGATCCGGGTGGCGAACCTCCAAATGACCCTGGTGACGGGAGATACCCGCGCCGACCTGATGCTCGAAGACAATGACGTGGTATTTATTCCGCGATCGGCGATCGGTGACTGGAACACTTATTACAACCGGGCTCTTCTGCCGGTCATGAACACCCTCTTCTTGACATTGAACGCGACCTTCATCGGCAAGACCTTGCAGGTGCTCTTCGCCACGCCGGAGCCGACCGCTGCGCAGGCCACGGTCCCGGTTTGCTGGGTTGCCGCCACCTTGTATGGCGAACATGCCTGGCAGACGCATCTCCTCCGCTGGTATATTCGGGGTCCGCTTTCCGAACACTGGCATGGCCGGCTGTTCGCGAATCTCTATTCGCGGTATGGACAACGGGTGGCGCAGGTGTTGCGGCGGCACCCGGGCCTTCAAGCCGTGGTCAGGCCCCTGTTCGACTGGCTGCTCGGGCAGGCGATCCTGGCCGTCGATGCGGGAAAAGCGGGGCCTCTCCGGCCGCGGGAGTCGGCCGTGATGCAGACTGCCGGGCCGGACATTCGCCGGTAGCACGGACTATGGCGCAATACGATCTCAACCTCGTCGATTTCTGGCTGATCGTCCGCCGCCGCAAGGTCATCATCCTCTTCACGATCATCCTGGTGGCGGTCTTTACCGCGATCATGCCCTATCTGGTCGGGCCGCCCCCCATCTACAAAGCCTCCTCGCGCGTCAAGTACGAGCGGTCCACGACGGCGACCGGGCTGCTTCAGGAGCAGGTGTCGGTGTCGGAAGGCAGCGACATCGGGACGCAGGCGGAAGTCATCCGCAGTTTTCCCGTCATGGAGCGCGTGGCCAAAGCCCTGGGACTGATCGACAAATCGCTCGATTCGAAGGATATCCGCGGTTCCGCGGAGTACCTGGACACCATCTACGATCTTCAAGGCCACATCGAGGCCTCGCAGGAGGGGGGCACCAACATCCTCAAGATTACCTCGACGGCCTCCGACCCCAATCTTGTCGAACGGTACGCCACGCTCACCGCCGAAGCCTATCGCGAAGAAAACATCTACAACCGCAATCGCCAGGTGATCGAAGCCAGACAGTTCGTCGAAGGACAGCTCAAGACCTTGGCGGCCAGCCTGCATGAGTCGGAGCAGGCGCTGACGACGTTCAAAGAACAGGAAGGGCAGGTTTTCGTTACGGAAGAGGCGAGAGAAGCGCTCGGGCAATACCAGAGGCTCGAGGCCGAACAGGAGCGGTTGCTCCGGGTCGAGAGGGAGGTGACCACCCAGCTCGAGTCGCTGAAGCGGGCGGGAAAGGATGCGGGGGTGCAGGTCCGGGTGTATTCCGAGGAGGTCGAAGCTCTCCTCAGCACGCTCAACAAGCGGATGGTGGACCTGACGCAGGAGCGAGACACCCTGCTCATCAACTACACGCCGCAGCACGCGCTGGTTCGGGAACTCGACCGGCGCATCTTGAACGTTCGCCAGGAGATGATCCGTGAGCTCGAATCCAAGCTCGGCACGTTCTCGGAGCGCGAGCGGGCGCTCCGGGAATCCATCGGCCGCTATCGCGAGCGCTACCTCAGTCTGCCGCAGGCCGCGATCCAGTTGGCCCGGCTCGAGCGCGACGTCATGGTGAACAGTAATTTGTACGCCGCCCTCAAGGCGAAGCATCAGGAGTTCATGATCCGCGGCGCCGAGCAGATCGAGGAGGTGACGATCATCGAGCCGGCGCTGGCCCCCACCAGACCGACGAACGCCCCCAACCTTCCGCTGAACGCTTTCCTGGGCATGCTGATGGGCACCATGGTGGGCCTCGTGGCGGCCTTCCTGAAAGAATCGTTCGATACCTCCATCGGCACCATCGAGGAGGTCGAGGCCTACCTGAAAGTGCCGGTGCTGGGGGTCATCCCGCGCGTGGACCGGCGGGAGGTCGAGCGGGAAATCCAACAAGGGTTCAAGGAGAAACTCGATACGGAGACGATGGATCTGTACTGCCACCTGGTCGCGCTGTTCGATCCCACGTCCCCGCTGGCGGAGGGATACCGGTCGTTGCGGACCAACATCCAGTTTGCCGGCGGTGCCCAGGGGCAGCGGGTGCTGGCCTTCGTCAGCGCCGGCGCCCAGGAAGGCAAATCAACCAGCGCGGTGAACCTGGCCATTGCCCTGGCGCAGGATGGGAAGCGCATCCTCCTGGTGGATGCCGATCTCAGGAAACCGACCATCCATGAGCGGCTTGGGCTGGAGCAGTCTCCCGGTCTGAGCGAAGTGTTGCTGGGAACGGTGCCCTATACCGAAGCGATCCGCACCGTCACGGATTTGATGCTGGGCAAATTGGGCGTCGACCAGGTGATCAATGCGCCCGGCATCGACAACCTCAATGTCCTCCCCTCCGGCAAGCGGCCGGATAATCCCGCCGAGTTCATGAACTCCCCCCGTCTCAAAGAATTGATCGAGGTGGTGCGGAAAGAATATGACGTCACCCTCTTCGACTGCCCGCCGATCCTGCCGGTGACGGATGGCGTGACGCTGGGTTCCAAGGTGGACGGCGTCGTGATGGTCTACCAGGTCGGCCGGGTGGGACGGAACGCGCTCCGGCGGGCCAAGACGTTGTTGGAAAACGCCCACGCGACCGTCATCGGGATCGTATTGAGCAACGTCAGCGCCGAGCTGACGCCCGATTACGAGATGTATCGCTACTCCTATAAGTAGTCGCTCCTCACGGGCGGGTCGTCGAGCATGGAGAATCTGCGGATCGGACCGATTGAGCTGGTCGTCCTCGTCGTGCTGGCGATCGGGGTGGGCGTGGCCATGAACAGCGGCCAGGCGACGATGGTGGTGGCCGTGGTGGCCGGCACCGCCTTCATGATCGCGGCATTCCTCTCGACCCGCCTCGCCCTCTACTTCCTCGTGTACTCCATGCTGCTTGGTCCCGAACTCGAGTTCGGCGGGGAATTCGTCGGCGCGCAGGCGACCAAGAAGGGCACCGGCGGGTTGGGGCACGGGATGACCCTTCGGATGGACGATTTCCTGTTGGTCATCGTCGGATTGATTTGGTTGGTCAAGGCCTCGATCCATAAACAAGAGGCGCCCTTGAAGTACACCCCGTTGAACGGCCCGATCATGTTCTACGTGGCTGCCTGCGGCTTCGCGACGCTGATGGGGGTCTTTGCGGGCCGCGTGCGGCCGTTGCCGGGGTTTTTTTTCAACCTAAAATATTTCGAGTATTTTTTCTTGTACTTCATGGTGCTCAACGTCGTGGGGACCAAAGAGCAGGTCAAAGGGCTGATCACCGCCAGCCTCTGGACCTGCTTTTTTGTCTCGCTGTTTGCGATCTCCCAGATCCCGAGCGGGGAGCGGGCTTCCGCGCCTTTTGAAGGGAAAGAGGGCGAGCCCAACACCCTCGGCGGCTACCTCGTGTTCATGCTGTCGATCGTCGGTGGATTGTTGATGACGCCCGGGGCGGTCTCCAGAAAGTGGCCGTTGAATGTCCTGCTGGTTGTCGGGGGGGTCGCGTTGCTGGTGACCCTGTCCCGTTCGTCCTATCTGGCGGCCCTGGTCGTCCTCCTGGTGATCGTGGGAAAGCTCAGCTACCGGAGGCCCTTGCTGTTTTCGCTCATGTTCATGATACTGGCCGCCTCCCCCTGGTGGCTCCCCACGGCGGTGAAAGAACGCGTCTTTTTTACCTTTACGCAGTCCCCCAGGGAACTCGGCCAGGAAAAGATCGCGGGCGTCAGGGTGGACACGTCCACCTCGGAACGACTTCGGAATTGGGAGCAGGCTATAGAGACGTTTCGGAAATCACCGATCTACGGGATGGGAGTCACCGGTTCGAAATATTTTATTGACGGGATGTATCCTCGGACTTTGAGCGAAACGGGCTTGCTCGGGCTGGTCGCATTTCTCTGGCTCTGCTTCATGGTCTTCCGGGTCGGCTGGACCTGTTACAAGGAAGCCAAAGAGCCCTTCACCAAGGGGATCGCCTTCGGGTTTCTGCTCGGTCACCTCGGCACATTGGTACACGCGATTGGCGGCAATAGCTTTATCATTGTGCGCATCATGGAGCCGTACTGGCTGTTCGCGGCCTTGGTGATGAAGAGCTACCTGCTGAGTCAGGAGGAGGCCCGGGAAAACCAACCGGAAGCCACCGGGGAAGCGACGAAGGCGGGGCCGGACGCCAGGACCGGCTTCGCCTGGACCTCCGGCATCCGCCGTGTGTAGAGGCAGATCGACGGTCCGGTGGCGAACCGGATTGATTCCAATGACGGCGACCGATCACGGTCGTCTGCTCGGGGCGTCGTTGATCCTGTCGCCCGCTGCGGGCAGCAGATCCGCACGGGGTCCGGGCTGTGCCCAGGCTCCCCCCGCCGCGTCAGATCGGAGAGGCCTCTCATCACCATGCGGCCGATGAACCAATCATGAGGGGCAACGGACCGGCCGCCCACGCGCTGCTTTCCGTTGTCATTCCCATCTATAACAATGCCGACTGCCTCGATGAGCTCTTTCACCGGCTTCGCACGACCCTCTCCGGGGTACAGGTCGAAGACTACGAAATGATCTTTGTCGACGACGGGAGCCGAGACCGGTCGCGCGAGGTGCTTCGGCGGCTCTGCGCGCAGGATCCCAGGGTCAAGCTGCTCGGGCTGTCGCGGAATTTCGGCCATCAATTCGCGATCACGGCCGGGTTTGACGGCAGCAGGGGAGAGGCGGTCCTGGTCATGGACGGCGATCTCCAGGACCCGCCCGAAGTCATCCCCGAGTTTTTGGCCAAGTGGCGGGAGGGGTTCGACGTGGTCTACGGCGTCAGGCTCGAGCGTCCGGGGGAGTCTCGGTTCAAGCGATGGACAGCCGCCTTGTTTTACCGGCTCCTGCGCAAACTGACGAGAACGGAGATCGCCCTGGATTCCGGTGACTTCCGGCTGCTGAGCCGGCGGGCGATGGATAGCTTCAACCGGCTTCGGGAGCGTTCGCGTTTCGTCAGGGGGATGGTGAGCTGGCTGGGGTACTCCCAGGCGCCGGTGTACTACAAGCGTGCTCCGCGCTTCGCCGGACACTCCCAGTATTCTCTGGCCAGGCTGGTCAAGCTGGCCTTGGACGGTCTCGTGTCGTTTTCCGACGTTCCGCTGCGGATGGCCAGTTGGCTGGGGTTTGCCGGGGTGGGCGTCTGCCTCGTCTACCTGACGATCGAGTTCGTGAAAAAGTTGCTCTGGGGAGTGCCGGTTCGTGGCTGGGCGTCCTTGGTCGCCGTGGTGATCTTCATCGGGTCCGTGCAGTTGGCGGTCTTGGGGATGATGGGCCAATACGTCGGGCGCATCTACGAGGAACTCAAGGGACGACCTCTCTACATCGTGCAAGAACGGATCGGGTTTCCGGAGGACGAGGAGCCCGCCCGATGAGCGATGTTCGTGCCTATCGGGATCAGCGCGTGTTGATTACGGGCGGGCTGGGATTCATCGGCAGCAACATCGCCCATGCCCTGGTGCCCCACGGAGCGAAGGTCACCATCGTGGACGGGTTGCTTCCGCTCTACGGAGGCAACCAGGCCAACGTCGAGGAGATTCGCGACCGCATCACCGTGCATGTCCACGACTATCGTGATCCCGTGCTGATGAAGTCGCTCGTCCGTGAGGCAGACCTGATCATGCATCTTGCCGCCCAGGTGAGCTACATCGACAGCTCCCGCATCCCCTTTGACGACCTGGACCTGAATTGCCGGGGGACGCTCCAGTTGCTCGAACTCTGCCGGGAGGTGAATCCGGCCGTGCGGGTCGTTTTCGCCAGTTCCAGACTCGTGCTGGGAAAAGTCGTCACCCAGCCGGTGCGCGAGGATCACCCTACCGAGCCTCTGTCGCTCTACGGCGTGCACAAGCTGGCGGCGGAGAAGTATCACCGGCTCTATTCATCCATATACGGGATCAAGACGGCGGTGCTGAGAATCGCCAACCCCTACGGCGAGCGGCAGCAATTGAAGCACGGCAAGTATTCCCTGCCGGGCTGGTTCATGCGGTTGGCGCTGGAAGGGAAACCGATCAGGATCTTCGGCGACGGCCACCAGTTGCGGGACTATGTCTACGCGACCGACTTGGCCGGGGCCTTCCTGGCGGCAGGGCTGGCCGCGGCGGCTCCCAGCGAGCTGTTCAACTGCGGATCCGGTCGGGCCGTCCCGTTTCGGGAGATGGCGGAAACGGTCGTCCGTGTGCTCAAGAAGGGCACGATCGAGTATGTCCCCTGGCCGCCGGATTACGAACGGGTGGAAACCGGCGACGTGAGCCTGGACATCAGCAAATTGCAACGGATGACCGGCTGGAAGCCCACCGTGTCCTTGGACGAAGGGGTCGAACGGATGTACCGGTATTTTTCCACGCGGCTGCCCCTCTATCTGTAGCCCGTCGCGTCTGCCCTTGCGGCGGCGCGGGGTTGCGCGGCCTCGATGGGCGGCCGGGCCGATCGCGTCGGGCGCCATCAAGGGCCAGCATTTTCCATCAGAGTAACCGGGGTCTTGTGAAATCGACTTGGACGATGCTCGCCTACGGGCTGGCCCTGAGCGCTCCGCTCCTTGTCTATCAAGGCGTGGTTCTGGACGGAGACGATGTGCTTTACGCCAGGCTGGCGTCGGACATGGCCGAGGGGCATCCCACCTTCGGGATCAACACCCACACCTATCGCCTTGGTTTCCTTGTCCCAATGGCGGTGCTCTATCAGATTTTCGGCGTGCATGACTGGACCACCGTGGCGTTCCCGCTCTTGTCCAGTCTGGCCTCCGTGCTCATCGCCGGGTCTGCGGCGGACCGTCTCTACGGCGGCTCGGCCGGGGCCTGGGCGGCGCTCCTGTGCGGCTTCAGCCCGATCCTGTATCGAGTCGGTTCGACCGGGCTGGCCGATATGCCGGCCGGCTTTCTCTACGGATTGTTTGTCGTCGGGTGGGTGTTGCTTGCGGCGAACCGCGTCGAGCGGCGGCGGAGCTGGGCAGTGCTGTCCGGTCTGGCTTGCGCTTGGGCGGTGGCGACCCGTGAAAGTATCGCCCCGATGGCGCTGCTGACTCTGGCGGGGTTTGTGATCATCGGGTGGCGGCGGGCTGCGTTGCGCGAGTTTCCGATCGCGGCATGGCTGTGGGGCTGTTGCACGGTTGCCGGGGCCTATCTGCTGACTTTATGGTGGCACACGGGGACTCCGTTCTATTTCCTGCATGCGGCGCAGGGTGGATATAACCTTGCCGGCGCACCATGGCTGCAGCCGCCTGAAGGAATGCCATTGGTCATCAGGCTGACGGGGTTGGCAATCCTTCGGGCCTCGATCGAAGGGTATTTGTTCGCTGTCTTCCCCGTGGTGGTGGCCGCAGTTCTCATGGGAAAAGACCCCGGTCAAGGCGGGGACCACAGCCGCCTCTACTTGGCGCTGGCCGTTGTGGCCGCCCTGGTGACTCTCAGCCATTTCTCGACCAGTATCAGCCGATGGTCTCCGGTCAGATTGGAGCTCCGCTATGGAGCTCCTATGATTATGCCCGCGGGTATATTGGTGGCCGGCACCTGTCTGCGCCTGTCCTTCGCGCAGATACCCGCGGTCCTACGGTCCGCGATCTGGCTCGTCGGACTGGCGGCGGCAGGACTTCTGGGGATCGGCTTGGTGCGGCAGGACCACATGATTGTCATAGGGGCAGCGGCGGCCATGTTTGCGACTCTCTCGATCATCCTGGCGCACCGGATGCCGCAGCCATTCCTGCCGACCATCCTGGTTCTCCTTCTGATAGGCAATTGGGGGTGGTTTAAATCTCAAGAATATCTTGAACTAGTTGATCGAAACGAAATAGTCAGAAAGGAAGCAATGGCGGTTCCATGGGAGCCGGGGGAGGCGATTCTGACAGACCCCCTGACGGCCCAAATCCTTCCGTATCTCCACAGATTCGATCCTCTGCCGCAAGTGGCAACCTGGAAAGGTGAAAAAGAAGGGGAACGGCCTTTTTATTGGACGAGGCGGGTCGATACGCCCTGGGCCGGGAAGTATTGGCTGGTGTGGCATCCGATAGAGGCCGGGAATCAGGCGGCCCGCTGGGGGACCGAGGTGCCGTCATGGGTCCTAAAGGAAGTGGCGCGCGGGCGCTTGATCAAAGAGTTCGGCGGTGAACCGGGCGGCGGCGTGTTTGCGGTTGGGAGGGAGCGTGGAGGCTGATTCGCCGCTGGGTTCCCCCGCGGAAGGGGCGGAAGGGTATGATCGAGCGCGCTACAATCCGGCCATGCGCAAGATCTGGCCCTGGCCCGCCCTGCTGCTGGAAGAGGTGGCCCGATGGATCAACCGCCTGCCCGGGCAGACCTGGCTGGATGCGGCCTGCGGTGAAGGACAATTGTGTCAGTTGGTCCGAGGGAACAAACAGGTTGTCGGTCTGGACCTGGACCCCCGACGCCTGGCCCGCGCACGATCCCGTCCATACTGGGCCTTGATGCAAGGAGCCGTGACCTCCATCCCGCTGAGGGATGCGACCCTGCAGGGGATCGCGAGCGTCGAAACGCTCGAACATGTCCCGGATCTCGACGGGGCGCTCAGGGAGTTTGCACGCTGTCTGCGTCCGCAGGGGCATCTCGTCATCACGGTCCCCTCCGTCACGCTGCGCAGCCTGCGGCAGATGCGGCAAGCGCGACGTCCCGTGTACTGTGACGAAAAGGAGCACGTGCGCGAACTCTCTTCGATCGCCATTACGGGGTTCTCCCATAAATTCGAGACCTGGCATGGCTTCGAAACCCGCCTCCAGCGCCACGGATTCACCATCGTGAAGACCGGCGGGGTCGGGTTTGTCCTGCCCGTCTGGGACAACCAGCCGGCCTGGATCACGCATGCGATGAATCTCTTGTCCCGCGAGTCCGTCAATCGCTGGCTCGGCAAGCTGCCTTTCCTGCGGAGGTTCCCCTATTACCGGCTGTACGTGCTGTGCTATCGGGGCGGAGCCTTGCGCTGATGCCGATCCGAGCGGGATGGCTGCTTGAGGGCTTGCCGATCCGGTGGCACGCGCATGAATGACTCCAAGTACCGTCACAACGTGGTCCGCGGTGGACTCTGGGTCGGACTGGGGTTCGTCGGGCAGCAGGGAATCGCTGTCCTCCGGACCCTGATCTTAGCCCGCCTCCTGACCCCGGAAGATTTCGGGCTGGCCGGTATCGTCACCCTGGCCTTGTTTGCCGGTTTCATGTTGACCGAATGGGGAGTGGAGAGCGCCCTCATCCAGCGGGCCGAGCTGCTCCCGCGAATGTTGGGCACGGCGTGGACTCTGACGATCTTGCGCGGAGGGGGCTTGTTTCTGGTCGCGCAGGTGACCGCTCCCTGGATTGCCGCCGCCTTTGGGCGTCCCGACGCCGAGTTGCTGTTGCGCGTCGGGGCCGCCAGTTTCCTGCTTGTGAATGTGCCGGCGGTGCCGGCGGCCCTGTTGTTGCGGGAACTGCGTTTTCGGGATCGAGTGGCGCTCGACGCCGGTCGCGATGTGGTCGGGACGGTCGCGGCGGTCGCCCTGGCCATTTGGCTGAGGAATGTGTGGGCGCTGTTGCTCGGCTTGTTGCTCGGCCAGATGGTGGCCGCGGTGGCGGTCTGGTTCGTGCACGGGTTCCGGCCGCACTGGGCGCTGGACCGGGTCGCCCTGGCCGACTATTGGGAGTTCGGCCGGCACCTCTACGCGAGCGGCCTGTTGGCCTACGTGGTCACGAGAGGGGACGACATCACGGTGGGAAAGCTGCGAGGGGTCGCGGAACTGGGACAGTATCAGGTGGTGTTCGGGATCGCAGAGATGCTGACCCGGGGATTGAGCGACGTGGTGAGCAAGGTCGTGTTCCCGGCCTATTCACGCATCACCTCGGAAGGGCGCAGCCTGGCCGATGCCTTCGATCACGTGTGGCGGCTGCACTTGCTGCTGTTGCTGCCGATCGCCTCCCTGTTGATCCTGTTCCCGACCGAGTTCGTGGCGTTGTTTCTGGGGTCCCAATGGCTGCCGGCGGCCATCCCCTTTGCGGTCCTGGCCCTGGCGGAGTCGCTGCGGGCTGCGGCGGCCGCCTGCGGGACGCTCATTTTGGCCGGGGGGAAAACCGCGTACCTGTCCCGCATCAAGCTGGCGGAAGTGCTCTGTTTCAGCCTGTTGATCGTTCCCATGACCGCCCGCTGGGGTATGACCGGAGCGGCGGGCTGCCTGGTCTTGGTCTATGCGCTCAGCTTGATCGGGCACCTCTGGGGCGCGCAGCGAGTGGAACCGGCTGTGATTCGTCTGGTGGGACGGTCCTGGGAGCCGATCGCAGCGACAGCCTTGTTGGCTTCCCTGGTCTGGCTCCTGAGCCCCCACGCCGGCCCGTGGCCGGGGGTGGCTCCGGTCGTCTTCACGGGGCTTTGGGCCGTTTACTTGTGGCTGCGCCACGCAGGATTCCTTATAATGTTGTGGGGTGCGCTCAGGACGCAGCCGTAGCATCCCGGGCCTTGTCCAGCGAAAGGCATGGAGTGCAATGCGTATCGCGTACGTGGCGTTCGTCGAGATCGATGTCGCCAACGCCTGTTTGATCCATACGCGAGAAATCAGCGAGCAGTGGGCGCTGCTGGGCCATGACGTGACCGTGATCCTGCCGCGGCCCCTGCGGAAGCAAACGTGGTCAGGGGTGCGGCACGCTTGGGTACGATGGTGGGGGTTTGACCGGCCTCGACAGCTGACCTTCTTCCTGGAAAGCGTCTGGCGTCTGTTTCGGCTGCACCGGGCGCACCCCTTCGACGTTCTGTATGTGCGGGAATTCCTGCGGCATCCGTCTCTGCCCCGGCTCTTGCATCGGCTGGAATTGCCCTATTTCGTCGAGGTCAACGGGTGGGTGCTTGACGATCTGCGCCTGCTGGGGGCTTCGCATCGCGAGATACGTGCGGTCCAGCGCGGTCAGCAGAAGCTGCTGGCTGCCGCGACGGGCCTGGTGGTCAGTACCGCGGGGAATGCGGAGAAGATAACCCGGTGTTATGGCATTCCGAGTGAGCGAATCCTAGTCCAGGAGCTCGGGACGAACGTGGAGCACTATACTCCCGGCGATCGTCAACGGGCTCGTCAGGCAACAGGGTTGCCCGTCGATGGGCTGATCATTCTGTTTGCCGGCAGTTTCCACCCGCACCATGATTTGCCCACCCTTATCGACGCGTTTGCGCGGCTGGTTGTCCCGGGGACGCCGGTTACCCTGGTCCTCGTCGGACAAGGGAGCCAGTGGCAGCCGATACGGAGCCGGGTCGTGGCCCTGGGGCTCGCGTCCCATGTCAGCATGTTGGAGGCCCGTCCTTATGAGGACATGCCGGCCTATTTTCAGGCGGCAGACATCGGTGTCCTGCCGCTCACGGGCAGCAAAATCAGGCAGCAGAACGGGGCGCTGGCTGCGAAACTGTGGGATTACATGGCCGCCGGCCTGCCCGTGCTGGTGACGGACTATCCCGACACACCGAGCGCGGCGCTCCTTGGGGACAAGGTCTATCGCGTACCACCGGAAGATCCGCAGGCCATGGAGGCCGGCTTGCGGGCCCTCATGGAGAACGATGACTTGCGCAGACGCCTGAGCGCAGCCGGCCTCGACTATGTCCGGAAACAGCGGACATGGCGCCATGCCGCGGAGGAAACGATCCGGTTCATGCAGCGCCGGATGGCGGGGGCTTCCGGACGGACAGGATAAGGCGTGCCGGCTGGCCGTGACCGGGTGAGCGCATGCACGGTGCGGGGCGTCTCGATGGGTGTGCAGCGATGACGGACGGTGGAGAGGTCGATCGGAGTAGTCCACGGTCTTTCCGACCGAGAGGGTAACAATTCGTGTGCGGCATTGCCGGCATAGTGGCTCCGGGACGACCGGCGACCTGGTTGGAAGAACGGGTCGAGCGCATGGATCTGGCCATGTCCCACCGAGGTCCCGACGGCGGAGGCTGCTTTGCAGCCGACGGCATCGCTCTGGGCCATAGGCGGCTGGCGATCATTGACCTGGAAGACACCGGCCGGCAACCGATGACGAACGAGGACGGCACCCTTCACCTGGTCGTCAACGGGGAGATCTACAACTACCGCCAGCTCCGGGCCGACCTGTGTGCGCGGGGCCATGCCTTTCGCAGCGCCTCCGATTCCGAGGTGGTGCTGCACCTCTACGAGGAATATGGCGACGACTGTCTGTCGCAGCTTGACGGCATGTTCGCGCTGGCGCTGTGGGACGCTCCCTCCCGGCGGCTCCTGCTGGCGCGCGACCGCTTCGGCATCAAGCCCTTGTACCTCGCCCAACGAGGCGAAGCGGTCTGTTTCGCCTCCGAGTTGACCGCGGTGCTGCGAAGCGGCCTGGTCGGCGCCGAGGTGGATCCCGAAGCCCTCTATGCCTACCTGGCCTTCTCCTACATCCCCGCGCCCTTGAGCATGATACAGGGCATCCACAAACTCTTGCCGGCCGAGCTGGCGGTCTGGACGGACGGGAAGCTCCAACGGCGGATCTATTGGACGCCGCAACCAACAACCGTGCCGCGCTCGCGCAAAGGTGCGTCGGAGGTCCTGGCGCACCTGCTGGAATCCTCCGTCCAGTCGCACCTGGTCGCCGATGTGCCCGTCGCGGCGTTCCTCTCCGGGGGGGTGGATTCGTCGACGATCGTGGCGCTGGCACAGCGCCACAGCCGGATGCAGACCTTCTGTGTCTCGTTTCCCGGGACTGACGTGGACGAAGCGCCTTTTGCACGGCTGGTCGCCGACCGGTTGGGCACCCGGCATCATCAGGTCACCCTTCACCTGGATCCCGCGGCCCTGGTCGCCCAAGCGGTGGCTTCCCTCGACGAGCCATTCGCCGATTCGTCGGCTCTCCCGACC
>CAZKHY010000080.1:0-15942 GCA_964552455.1 uncultured Nitrospira sp. | reverse complement strand
TCAACATGGATGCCTACCGGATCTGGATGCAGGACATTCCGCCCAGGGAGATGCCCAAAGCCGCGCTGATGACGCCGGGGGGCTTTCATTCCTTCGAGCACCGGTGGGCACTGAGCGAAGCCTTCCGTTTCCATCTTTCCATCGGCAAGGCCAGGATCGAGGAGCGGATTCACGGGCTGAACCGGCAGCTCAAAGAAGGGTTGGCCCGTATGAAAGGCGTGACGCTGCACACGCCTCTGGCGGATGAACTGTCGGCGGGGATTGTCTGCTTTGAAATCGAAGGCTGGAAGCCGGCCGAAGTCGTCAAGCACCTGCGGCAGAAACGGATCATCGCCAGCGAGACCCCCTACGCGACCAAGTACGTCCGCCTGGCCCCCAGCCTCCTGACCTCGCCGGAGGAAGTCGAAACAACCCTGCGCGTGACTCGGGCGCTGCGCGGCTAAAGGCGGGAGAGACGAAGCGGCCTGGCTAATCCCCGTGCTCGCGCACCGCGCACGCAGAATCCATCGAATTTCTATCAAATCGGGCTGTGCTCGGTGGACGCGCGCAGTAAGGGATCAGCCAGGCCGCCCCTGTTGGGCAGAGTTATCTTATAGTGCCGGATTTTTCGCGTCCACCCCTTCCATCCGAGCCAGAAAGAGAAAAGTTAAGGGAGCCAGGTCGCTTGTAGACCTGGTTCCCCCTTTAAAGACGTGAGCACGACAAAGCGTGCGGTGTTTGCACTGTCCAGACTCGTTGCCATTTCTTGCCAACTGCCCGAAAGAAGCCTAGAATCTGGCGCGGCAAGAATTCGTGAATCGAGATAGGCTGATCAGCTTACTTAGTGGTTAGGCGGCGGACTAGCCTAGCAGGAAGATAATGGATCTCGACCGTTTTCTCAACCTCCTAGCGACGCTGTTTGGAGCCGTAGGCTCCTTATACGTGCTCAAGGGGTTGATTGAACTCTCGCCTGACCTGATGGAACGCCTGTCTCGAACCTACTACGACTTCAGCGCCCCCCAAATCGCGTCGCTAGCCGGTCAGAAGGCAGATAGCATCGTCGGCGTAGTGCTTGTCATCTTGGCGCTTGTGATTGGCGTCGTGAACATCGCTCTCGTGCCTTCCGGCGTCAAGACATTCGAGGGTCGAGGAGTTGCTGTAGCGCTCGCCCTCGCGTTAGCAAGCACATCGTATATCACGCTGCTATTCGCAGGTACAGCGATAAAGAACCAGCAGCGACTGGAGGTCGGTAAGATCATTACCTCTCAGCAGCTGGGTGAGTGGTTTCAGCGAGGCAAGCTCAGTTTGTCTGATGTCCCTTCACTGCAAGTTTATGCACGCACCTTACTCGACATGACAGTTGAGGACAGCGAAACACCTCGATCGTTGTTGCGGCGCGTCGCGCAAGTTGTAGGCCGTGAGATACCGGCAAACTTCGATTTCTCTGAAGTCGAGAGGCAATGAGCTAATGAGGCAGCAACCTACAAGGCTGCTGCACCCGACGACTGCATGAAGTGTGAGCAGCCGCCGCTGAGCCGCAGTCTTTAAGGCTTCGGTGGCGCTTCTCAGTTACCTGCCGAAGGGACGTAAGAACAGCTTGGCAAGAGAAAAGGGCGGGCTACTTTGCTGATGCTTTGCTTCGTGCTTGCAGATAGACGGACTGGAGGCCGACGATGGTTTTGGCGTCAGGGTGGAGTCCTACGGTCTGGTGGTCTGGCTTCCTGCAAAGGCGGGTGAAGAAACGAAGCCACCTCTACGGCTTGATCGCGTTCACAATCTGATTGAACCTCGCCAGCAGCGGCTCTCCGGTCGTCGTGGAAAACTCTTCAAGCCAACTCGTTCAGCACCCTGGCTAGATGGATATCCACCTCGATGCCATCCAGAGGATCGGCCGGCGGCAGGACCCCTAACGCGCGGGCTTCGTTGTACAGCGCCTCAACAACCTTTAGATTCTGGAAATAGTCGGGGGGACTCCGGCGGACCAACTCGCGTTCAAAGGCATCCACCACGTCATGATGCTGGATCATACGCCCCCCATGCCTTCAGACAGGATATTCGGCCGTATGATACTCCCATTTGGCTTTCCTGCAAAGGCGAATCCGGTCACTCATCCTTAACCTTTCTATTGGGGGGAGTGCTGACGGAGGTAAACGGACTGGAGGCCGACGATGGTTTTGGCGTCTCGGATCGCCCCGTCCTGGATCAAAGCCAGGGCTTTGTCGAGCGGCAGTTCGACGACCTCCAGCACCTCGTCGTGGTCGAGCTGCTGTTTGCCCGGAACCAGCCCGGTGCCTTTATAAATGTGGATGACCTCGTCGGCGAAGCCGGGGGCGGTCAAGATGCTGGACAGCAACTCCAGCTTCGCCGCGTGATAGCCGACTTCCTCCTCCAGTTCGCGTGACGCGCAGAGGAGCGGGTCTTCGCCTGGATGCAGCTTGCCGGCCGGAATCTCGTAGATGAAGTCGCCGATCGCGTGGCGGTACTGTTTGATCAGGACGACGGTCCCGTCCTCCTTCATCGGGACGATCGCGGCGGCGCCTGGGTGGCGGATGATCTCCAGCTCGACGCTGCTCCCGTTCGGAAGCGGAATCGTTTCCAGGTTGAGCGTGAGGACCCGGCCTTTGAAGACGTTCTTGACCATGGCGACCTAAATTCGTCTCTCGTATCTCGTCGTTCGTATCTCGTTTCGCGTCTTACGCTTCACGCTTCACGGTTCTTGCGTTTATAGAACGGCGGCTTGACCACCGCCGCCGGGACCACTTTGCCCCGGATGTCGATTGAGAGAAAGGCCCCGACCGTCGCCATCTCCGGAGAGACATAACCGAGGCCGATGCCTTTTTGCAGGAGAGGCGAGAGGTTGCCGCTCGTCACCTCCCCGATCTCCTTGCCTTGAGACCGACTCTGCGCCAGAATTTTGAATCCGTGCCTCGGGACCGCCTTCTGGAGCAGCTCGAAGGCGATCAATCGACGCGCAGGGCCTTCCGTCTTTTGCTTCTGCAGCCGGTCCCGCCCGATGAAGTCGCCTTTTTGAAAATTCACGACCCACTCGGCCCCCGCTTCCAGCGGCGTCGTCTCTTCCGAGATATCGTTCCCGTAGAGCAGATAGGCCATCTCCAGACGCAACAGATCGCGTGAGCCCAGACCCGCCGGTTTGAGGCCCGCCGTTTTCCCGACCTTGAGCAGCTCGTTCCAGATGTGAAGCGCATTGTCGGCCGGCACGTAGAGCTCGTAGCCCAGCTCGCCCGTATAGCCAGTCCTCGTGATCAACGACGGTGCGCCCTTCAGCTTTGCCTCCAGGCAATGGCGAGGCTTGAGCGAGGCCAGGTCCGGCACGCCCAGCTCGCCCAGGATCGCACGGGACGCAGGGCCCTGCAGCGCCAGTTGCGCGACTTCGGCCGAACGATCCTGGATCGTCACCCCGGCGGCCCCCTTCACTTGCTCCTGCAGCCAGGCCACGATTTTCTCGCGGTTCGACGCATTGACGCAGAGGTAATATTCGTCCGGCTTGATCCGGTAGACGAAGATGTCGTCCTTGATCCCCCCGTTCGGATTGCACACCATCGAATAGTGGGACTCCAGGACGGCCAGCTTCGCCACGTCGTTGGTCGTGACGCGCTGGAGGAACGACAGAGCGCCGGCTCCCGACACCAGCACCCGCCCCATGTGGCTCACGTCGAAGAGGCCCGCCGCCTTGCGGACGGTCTGGTACTCGTCCACGACGCCGGAATACTGGATCGGCATCTCCCAACCGGCAAAGTCCACCAGCTTGGCCCCGGCCGCAACATGTCCTTCATAGAGGGGAGTACGTTTCATAAAAGACAGTCTCCAGGTCTAAAAGTCTCAAAGTCTGTCAAGTCATGAATTCTCAGGGCAAGGGCTTGATGACTTTCCAACTTGATGGACTTTACGACGTTCATCGCAATCCCAGCAATTCGACTTCGAAGGTGAGCGTGGCATTGGGCGGGATCACGTTCCCTGCGCCGCGCGGCCCGTAGGCCAGATCAGGCGGAATGATCAGCTTGCGCTTGCCGCCGACCTTCATCCCGGCGACGCCTTCGTCCCAGCCCCTGATGACGCGGCCCGCGCCGACCCGGAACGAGAAAGGCTCTTTGCGGTCCAGCGAGCTGTCGAACTTGGTCCCGTTGGCGAGCCAGCCCGTGTAATGGACCGTGGCCGTGTCGCCCGGCTCGGCCTGGCGCCCCTGGCCCGCCGCCAGATCGACGTACTGCAAGCCCGACTCGGTCGTCACCGCTTGCCCGGCGGCCTCTGCCCCGGCCCCCTTGTCCTCGGCCTGGACGAGCGAGCCCAGGCCCAACAACAGCATCACGCAGCCGAACAGGACCAGTCGCCGCATAGGCACTCTTCCTTTCCTTCCGAACGGAACATTTCACCGTGACGTGACGCGCCCGGCCGCCGTCCCCCCGGCGCCGGCCTGGAATTTACGGGCTCGGCTCCGAGAACAAAGCGAGGCTGGCGGTGTAGCCGTGGAGGAAGTTGCTGCCGCCCACCGGTCCGATCTCGCCCTGGGCAAAGAAGCCGGCGATCGGAATGTCGCCCTCGCGATTGCGGACCGTCATGACGTCGTGGTGCGGACGGCCGAACAGGCCGCGACCGCGGCCGCAACAACTGAACAGCAGCGCGCCCAGCGGGGCCTGATGCCTGGCCCGGTCGGCGGCCAGCAGCAGGTTCAGGTCCTCGCTCGCCGACCGTGCATCGCGCAGGTGGAACTGCACCGTCTGTCCCTCCTGGACCTGATCGCCGATGGCCACGCTGCCGGAGCCGCGATCCGCGCCGATCAGGTTCCGCACGAGGAAATCCCCCCGCTCGAACCGGTCGCGATGCTCGTCGATCACGATGCCCAGGTGCAGGGCCCGGTGGGCGATGTGCCGCTCGTCGCCGCCCAGCGATTCGAACAGGGCCTGCAGACGCTCCAGAGCCGGGGTACCCCCGAGCTCATGAATGACGTTCTGCTCCGCCTTCGTGACGACGTAGGGGTCTCCGATCGGCCGGCACCCCTGCGAGACCACCGTCCGGACGGCGATCCGGCCGGACAAGGCCACCCCGACCAGGCCTCCGTCATAGACCTCGTCGTCCAGGAGCAAGCGGTTCTCGCCTGAGTCATGGCCCCCGCCCGCCAACCCTCCGATGGCCGCCGAGCCGGGGCAGCGGTCCGCCAGCACAGACAGGACTTCATCGACCGGCGCGGAAAAAGGATCGGCCAGCAGAATGAACACCGGCTTCTCGCGCCCGGTCCCCAGTCCCTCCGGCCACCCGTGGATCGTCAACCCGTCGGCCCCTTGCGGAGAAGACAGGCGCAAGGGAGTCAGCTCTACGCCCGGCATCCGGGCCGCCCAGAGGGTGGCCGCCGCGGCGGTCTCGATTTCCTCCGACCCGGCGATGACGCCTTCCCCCGTGCAGCCGACCAGAAGCCCCGGCGCCAGCTCGCTGCGGACGGCAGCGCAGAGGTCTTCCGCCTGCTGCGCATAGTGGGATGACAGGAAGAGAAAGGCCAGGTCGACCGTCCCCTCTCCCAACCCGCTCCTGACGGCCCGTGCCAGGGCCAGCCCCGCCTCCGCCGCATCGGCCTCCCGCGACACCGCCGCCGAAAAGCGGAGCCCCGTCTCATTCTTCGCCAGCATGGCTGCGTCCGACATCAACTTCCCGTTTGCCCGCGCACGGCGGCTTGTTCCGGCTACTCTCCCAAAGGCGCGCGCTCGCCGCGCTCCGCCTGGAGCTTTTTGTGGTAGCGCCACATGTAGGAATGGTAATCGTCCAGTTGGGCGAGGAGATAATGTAGCTCCGTCGGATCTTCGCTCTCCAGCGCCCGCGTCATGCGGGTTTGAAGGAACTCGGCAAAGGCCTGGGTCTTCTCCAGCGCCGTAAACAGCTTCAAGCCTCCACCGATCTGGTAATCAGCCATGGTCCTGGTCTCCCCTGCTCTGTGGTCCGGTTGCGTGGGCAGCATAGTCAGTCCCCTCCTGAAAATGCAAGGACCGAGGAGCCCGTGGCCCGGCCCCGCCCGGGACGCCTACTGCACCCGCCGGTTCCCGCTCTTCGACCAGGCGACGAACAGGCCGACGCTCTCGTCCCGCAGCACGTCGCCTTTGACGTCCATGGCGCTCTTGCTCAACCGGTGCATGGTCTGCGCGGTGATCGGGATTTGCCTGATCCCGATCCTCTCCGCATCTTCGATCCTGGCTCCGTAGACGATTCTGGAGAGGTTGGCCCAATAGCAGGCGCTGAAACACATCGGGCAGGGTTCGCAGGTGGAATAGATCACGCAGCCCGGCAGATGAAGGTCGTTCAGTTTGCTGCAGGCATTCCTGATCGCCTGGATCTCCGCATGGGCGGTGATGTCCACGGTTTTGAACGCGTCGTTGTGCACGCAACTGACCACCAACCCGTCCTTGACGATGCAGGCCCCGAACGGCGCCTGCCCCCGTTTCATGCCTTCCCTGGCGGTCTCGATCGCCAGCTTCATGAAGTCGATGTCCGTCACGGCTTTTTCCCCGGCCTTCCCATGGACTTTCTCCAGCGCGCATTCACCGGCGACCGCCGTCCAGCAAGGTCCGCAGCTTGCTCAAGGAGATGGCCTCCACGCGGCGCCCGTCCCTCCCCACCATCGTGGTGGCCATGGTCAAGGCGTTCAGGACGGCTTCCTCCGTCGCCTCGACCGTCGCGCTCAGGAGCGGATTCAGGTGGGTATCGGCCAGGTGCGTCATGGAAAAGGTCCGGTCTTTCGGATAGTGCGGGACGGTGTTCCCGGTCGAAAAGGCCAGCATGAAGTCGCCGCTGCCGTGACGCGCGGTCGAGCCGGTCCTGGCGAGCCCCAAGGCCGCCCGCTTCGCGAGCCGTCCCAGTTGGCGCGCATCCACCGGCGCATCGGTGGCAATGATTATGATGATGGAACCCTCGTGGTCGGATTCAGGTAGGATGCCCGTAAGTCGGTTTGGCTGAGTGGGTGCGGGGTCCGCAATGCGCGGAATAACGTGCGTCACGTCTGCGGACGCCGGCGAGTCGGTGAGCCGGCCGGGCCTTGCGCTTCCGAGCGGGGCCCCTTCCCGCTCGTATAGCTTGCCGACCGGAACCCCCGCCACGACCAATTCCTCGCGGCGACCGTGATTGGCATTGACCAGCACGCCGACCGTGTAGCCTCCCTCTTCGTCCGGCAGGCGGCGTGACGAGGTGCCGATCCCCCCCTTGAAACCGTAGGACACCATGCCGGTGCCCGCCCCCACCGATCCTTCGGCCACGGGCCCGCCGGCGGCTCCGTCCAGCGCCGCCAGCACGTCCGTTTCGGAGACGTGCCGGCCCTGACTGTCATTGAGCCGGCTGTCGTCACACTCGGCCACCACCGGGGTCAGCGTGTCGTCGCTGATCCCGATCCCGGGATAGCGCTTGATCATCCAACTCATGACCCCGTTGGCCACCCGCGGCACGTTCAAGGTGTTGGTGAGCGCGACCGGGTATTCCAGAAACCCCGATTCGGCGACCCAGGCCAGGCCGGTCATCTCGCCCGTGCCGTTCAGCACGAAGGAGCCGGCCGGGACTTTCTTGTGCCAGACATCGTCGCGCGGGATGACGACGGTCACGCCTGTGCGGACCGGCCCTTCGCCCGGCTTGAGGGCCCCGTCCCCCCTGACCACCGTCACCTGTCCGACCTTCACGCCAGCCACGTCCGTGATGGCGTTGTTCGGCCCCGGTTGATAGCGCCCCACCGTGATGCCCAGTTCGCGCGCGCGCCGTCTCGGCTCCTCCGTGCCTGCACCAGCCGCAGGGTCCGTATCCCAGACCGGGACGACGGAACAGAGCAGCACGACACCCGCGGCGAGCCCGAAACAGCGCCGCCCTTTCACGGTTCGCCGATATCGGAACCGGGTCATGCCATCACCTTTCTGCCACCGGCTCGTGGCTAGAGTTCATGGGTTGAGTCCGGTTCCGGCACGACCACATCGAGGCGCGGATGTTCGGCCCGGATGGCCGCAGCCAGCGAGCAGGACTGCTTCTCTTCCCCGTGCACGACAAAGATTTTCGCCGGGGCCGGGTTGATCGCCCGGACGTACGCCAGCAGATCGTTCCGGTCGGCGTGGGCGGAGAGCCCGTTGAACCGCACGACCTGGGCCCGCCGGGGGGTCGGCACGCCGAAGATCGGCACCATGTCCCATCCTTCGACCAGCTTGCGGCCCAACGTATGTTCCGCCTGGAACCCCACGATCGCGATGATGTTGGCCTCGTCCTGGATCGCATGTTTGAGGTGGTGGAGGATGCGGCCTCCCTCGCACATGCCCGAGGCGGCGATGATCACGCAGGGACCCTTCACACCGTTCAGCTTCTGGCTCTCCTGGACCGACGAGACATAGTGGATATAGCGGGCCACAAAGGGGTCCCCTTCGGAGGTCAAGATCCGGTAGGTCTCCTCGTCATAACATTCCGGATGCCGCCGGAAGATCTCGGTCGCCCTGACCGCCATCGGCGAATCGATGTAAATCGGCAGCGGCTCGATCCGTCCCTCCTTGACGAGCTCCTTGATCCACATGACGAGATCCTGGGTCCGGCCGACGGCGAAGGCCGGCACGATGATCTTGCAGCGGTGGGCGACCGCGTGGGCGACCAGGTCCTGGGCCTTTTGCTTGGCGGCCTCTTCCGTCTCGCTGTGAAGCCGATCGCCGTAGGTCGACTCGATGATCAGGATATCGCAGGGGGGCGGAGGTTCCGGGTCCCGCAGAATCGGCATCTGCTTGCGGCCCAGGTCCCCCGTGAAGAGAACGGTGGTCGTGGTCCCGCCCGCCCTCGCCATCAGCCGGATCGCGGCGGAGCCCAGGATGTGCCCGGCGTCATGAAACGACGCCTTCAGACGCGGCCGCACCGGAACGACGTCGTCGTAGCGGATGCTCGTCAATTGTTTGGCGATGGTCCGCACGTCGTCCGTATCGTAGTAGGGCCGCCGGCAGGCTTTCCCTCTCCGCCGCTCCTTTTTGTTGACGTAGGCGCAGTCGCTCTCCTGGATGCGGGCCGAATCCTCCAGCATCATTTCCGTGAGATCGCCCGTCGCCCGCGTGACGTACACTTTGCCGGCGAACCCCTGCTTGGCCAGCGCGGGGAGCGCTCCGGAATGGTCGATGTGGGCGTGCGACAGGAGCACCGCGTCCACCGACTTGGCCTCGAAGCCCAGGTCGCGGTTCCGCCAATCCGACTCCTGGCGGCGTCCTTGAAAGAGCCCGCAATCCAGCAGGACACGCGTCCCGCCGCACTGGATCAGGTGGCGGCTGCCGGTGACGGATCGAGCTGCGCCGTGAAACGAGAGGTTCATCGGAGCCGGCCCACCGGATGGCTGGCCGCGATCACGTCCCAGGCCTCCTGGGCGGTTTCCGCATAGCGGATGAGCTGCAGGTCGTCCTGATCGATCAATCCCTCGTCCACGAGCATGCGCCAGTTGATGAGCCGTTCCCAAAAGGCGCGACCGACCAGCACGATGGTGACCCCGGTCACCGTGCCGGTTTGCAGGAGCGTGAGCGCCTCGAACAGCTCGTCCATCGTCCCGAAGCCGCCGGGAAAGGCCACCAGCGCGCGGGCCCGCAGCAGGAAATGCATCTTGCGGAGGGCAAAGTAGCGGAACTGAAAACAGAGGGCCGGCGTGATGTAGGGATTCGGCTCCTGCTCATGGGGGAGCACGATGTTGAGCCCCATGGACTTGGCGCCGGCATCGGCGGCCCCCCGGTTCGCAGCCTCCATGATCCCCGGGCCGCCGCCGGTCACGATGACAAACTCGCACTGACCGTCCACCTGGCAGACCGAGGAGACCAGGCGCCCGAACTCCCGGGCCACATCGTAATAGGGCGACAGGGCCAGTTGGTGCCGTGCCACTGCGAGCGCCCGCTTCCGTTCCCGGTCGTACGGCTTCCGTGCCAGTGCGGCCTTGGCCTTGACCAGCCGCTGCTTGGCCTCGGTCGGCTCCACCAACCTGGAGCTCCCGAACACGACGATCGTGGATCGGATGTCCTCCTCCTGCTGGATCAGCTCCGGTTTCAGCAGCTCCAGCTGCAAGCGGACGGGCCGCAACGCATCACGGCCGAGGAATTCCAAATCCTGGTCGGCACGGCGATAGGAAGCCGAACGAAGGATCTGGGTGAGGAGCTTGCGTTTGCCCGAACGGGAAGAAGCCATGACGCGCCATTATAGCGGGATGGGCGGATCGCAACAACAGCGGCGACCGGGCCGTAGAATTCGTCAACCGTCATTCGTCATCCGCGACGGAGCGCTGTTCCAACTCCACGCGCCCTCACCCACCGATTGACGAGTGACGAATGACGATCAACGCCTTCCTTTCTGCGGCCCCATCGGCCTTGACTCCCTTTCCTACGTAGGCTATCGTGCCTTTCCTCGGAATTCGTGAGCTTCCTCAGTCCGACCGGGGAGACTGAGCGGCGAATTGCCGGTCTCTGCATTCATATTGAAAGGGAGCCGTGCCCATGGTCCGGCGAGGCTTGACGCGGATAAAGACGGCCCTGATCATCGCGGCGGGACTGCTCCTTCTGGCCGGTCCCCGACACAGTCTGAGCGAGGAGCCGAACCTGGCCCTCGGGCGCCTGCCGAAGGTCCCGATCCCCTCCGACAACTTGCCGTTCGACGCCAAAGCCGAGCTGGGCAAACTTCTGTTTTTTGATCCCCGCCTCTCGAAGGACAACAGCATTAGTTGCGCCTTCTGCCACGTCCCGGCGGCTGGGTTCGCCGATCCGCGCCAATTCTCCCTGGGCGTGGGCGGCAAGCAAGGAGGCCGCAACGCGCCTTCGGCCATGAACGCCGCCTACAATCACCTGCAGTTCTGGGACGGCCGGGCCGGCTCGCTGGAGGAGCAGGCCCTCGGCCCCATCCAGAACCCTGTTGAAATGGCCGAGACCCTGAAGGGGGTCGTCAAGAAGCTCGGCAAGGTCAAGGGCTATCAGGCCCGCTTCCGCGCCGTGTTCGGACAGGACGTCTCCCCCGAAGGCATTGCCAAGGCCATCGCCGCCTTCGAGCGGACCCTGATCTCCACCAACTCGCCCTTTGACAAGTTCGTGGCCGGCGACAAGAATGCGCTCTCCGCCGGCGCCCAGCGGGGGCTCGAGTTGTTCCAGGGCAAGGCCCGTTGCGTGCTCTGCCACAATGGCCCCAACTTCACCGACAACAAATTTCACAATCTCGGCGTCCCGCAGGTCGGTCTCCTCAAGGAAGACCTCGGACGGTACAACGTCACCGGGCGGGATGCGGACCGGGGCGCCTTCAAGACCCCATCGCTCCGCAGCGTGGCCCTGACCGCCCCCTATATGCATACGGGAGGCTTCAAGAGCCTCGGCGAGGTCGTCGAGTTTTACAACAGGGGCGGGGACGCGGTTCCGGGGAAGGATGGCTTCATGGGCCCGCTGAGCCTGACGGAGCCGGAGAAAAAGGATCTGGTGGACTTCCTGAACAGCCTGACGGGCGACCTGACCAGCATGGCGACGCCGAGGCTGCCCTAGTTGTTTTTCGCAAAGGGCCAGAGCTTGTACTGGCTGGCATGGACATGCTTGGCAAAGGCATGTTGCTGCGCCATCCACTGCGAGTCGAACTTGACCTGAAACACATCGGTCGCGAGCCCTCCGCCCGCCACGATCATCTCGGGCGACACCGGCGAGACGAACTGGAGCGGCCAGCCGTAGTTGATCCGCGCATATTTGGCGTCAAGGAAGTAGTAGAAGGCCACCGCCCCGGCCTCGTCGCTCAAACCGACAACCTCGTCCGGCGTGCCGAGTTTGGCGATCACCTCGGCCAAGGTGGTCTTGCCCGGCGTGATGAACGTCACGTCCTCCGGCTTGATCGGATCGTTGACCGACAGCCTGGTGAACGTGGCGAACCCGCAGCCCGGGAGCGGGAGCAGGAGCAGAAGAAGGGCGAGAAGCAACCCGAGTTTCTTCCGGAACATGGGGTCAGTCTCCGAAGGGCCAGAACTGGAACTCCAGGCGGTCGGTCCGCTTCCCGAACACCACCTCGTCCACCACCCCGTCTTTGTTGAGGAAGATATAGAGGTCGTCGCTCTTGATGTTGAATCGTGAGAAATTCAGGAGGATCAAGAACAAGCCTTTGGCCTTGATGTCGTAGCGGTAGTACTGCAAGATCTCATGTCCGTTGGCCTGCACGACCCGATCCGGCGCGCCCAGGGCCGAGACGACCTCGATGCGGGTGCTCTCTCCCTTCTTAACCTTGGCCACATCCTCCTGCTTGAGTTCGTCGCCGATCGTCCCTCGATTGAACGAGCACCCGCCGGTCAGGCTCAGACACAGAAGCGCCAGACAGGCCAGTACCATTCGGCCACCTCGCACCATCCCCCTGCTCATGTTGCTCTACCCCCTTTTGCTGCTCCCGGCCCCCTTCCTCTTCGGGGAGGGAACGGTTTCCCCTCCGTGGCTGGCTTGCCATGACGCTCTCTTCCGGCCAGGATGAAGTCCTCTTCGAACACCCGGTAGGCCGAGGGTGTCAAGCCGACATGCCGGTACACGGTCTGGGCAACCCTGTTCTCCCGCTCCACGTAGAGGCGGATGCCGCAGACGTCCTTGCGCGACCGGGCCTGCGCGAGAACGGCATCGTGCAGAAGGCGGTACACCCCTCGCCGACGCCAGGCTTCAGGAACATAGACGCTTTGAATCCACCAAAACGTCGCGTTGCGCCAATCGCTCCACTCGTAGGTCACCAGAAGCTGCCCGACCACTTCATCGGCGACCCCGCCCGACGAGCCGCCCGGCCGCTCAGCCACGAGGTAGAAGCCGCGAGCCGGCGATTCCAGCACCGCGCGAATCCCCCGGCGGAGCCGGCCCCTGTCCAGGGTCCGGCCCTCCGTCTCCAGAGCCATGGCGGCGCTGAAGTCCACCAGCGTCTCGACATCGCCCAAACGGGCCGGGCGCACGATGGGTTGCCCTGTCTTCGACATGGCCGCGATCTAGGAGTCCCCGTGCTGGTCGGACTGCGGCGGGTTCAAGGGGGTCAACCATCGCTGCTGAGGACGGTACAGCCCGGCCGAAAATTCCATCTTCATCGCATCTTCGGGCGGCAGATTGACCGGAAACACCTGGCTCTGAGGCACGAAGGCCAGATACCCGGTAAAGGGATGGATGGCGGTCGGGACGAAGATCATCAGCAAGTGCTTCAACGGCACCACCTGCAACGAGGCGGGAGCCGACCCCATCACGAACCCCAGGGCCCAGAGCCCCCGACGGGGAAACGGGAACACCACCACCGTGCTGCGGTTGAACCGGGTCCGAAAGTTGAAGAGATCGGTCATCCCCTTGAGAGTCAGGTAGATGCTGCTCACCAGCGGAATGTTTTCGAGCTGCTCATCGGTCCAGCGGAGCATCCGCTGGCCAAGGAAGTGCGTGGCGATGACGCCCGTCAGGAAAATGAGGCCGAACAGACACAGAATCCCCAGCCCCGGAACATCAAACCGCATGGCGGGGCCGAGGAGATTGGCGATCATGCCGTCGATGGTATGGAAGAGCGCGTGAAGGATCAGAAACGTGCCCCAGGCCGGCACGAGCACCAGCAGCCCGGTCAGACAATACCGTCTGGCCCGATGGGACCACCCCACGGCGAACCTCACAGGGTTTCAGTCTAACAGATTCCTGGAGACCTTTTGTAGCCTCTTCAGGCCCGTGAACGTGAGACGACGAGGGCACGGTAGCCGGTCAGGCTTTTTCCCTTACCCCTGACGCATCACTCCTTATGCACTCCTTGCCCCTTGATCTTGAGCGGTGATTCATCTACCCTAGGCCTGGTTTCTCTCCTCATCAGGCCTGTGAGCAGTGACTCGTCGCACCAGGGAGGATCTTGTGGAAATGAGTACGTCGTCCCCCAAAGTCAACGTGGACAAGGAGTTGCTGGCGATCCTCTGTTGCCCGGAAACCAAGCAGGATGTGGCGCTGGCCGAGGATGCGCTGATTGCCCGACTGAACGCCAAGATCGAGAAGGGGGAATTAAAAAACAAGGCGGGCCAGCCTGTCGGTGAAAAGCTCGACGGCGGATTGATCCGGGCCGACAGGAAGATCCTCTACCCGATCAGGGAAGATATCCCCGTCATGCTCATCGAGGAAGGCATTCCGCTGGAGGGTCTCGCCTGACTTCGTCCGCTCGTTCCCATCCGTCCTCCAGCATCCCCGCTCGCCGTTCCCTGTCTTGCTTCCACCGTTCCACCTTGCTTTACGCCTGGCAGCAGCCGCACGCCGTTGGCTTCGCGAAAGCCGGCCTGTGCTTGGTGGAAGAAGCGGGGCGATCAGGGAATGATGAGGGGGCTCCCCTGTTGTTCCCCGTCCGTCTTGGAGCCGGTGGAAGTGCCGCACTCCATGCAGAGGTATTCGTACAGATTACCCGTAGGAAGGACGAGCAGCAGCCGCTCGCGGGTCGGCGTGGCTTGTCGGCACCTGGGACAATACAGAAGAGAGGCCCGGAAGGCGCCGAATTGATCCTCGGAGGATTCATTCCGCCCCCCCCAGCGGAGCCCGACCGGCCGGCGGCTGGGCGTGACGAGGCCGAGGAGCCAGCGGCCAGGAGGGTCCTGCAGCACCTTTGGGACGGGGCGGACGCATGGGCAGATTCTATCGAAAGGCTTTCACGGGGGTCAAGCCAGGGTCTGGCTCTCTCACCAGGCCGTTCGACCGTGGTGCTCAGCGCCGGCCTTGGCCTTGCCTCGGAGGAGCCACCAGAGGGAGCGGGCCACCTGTACGACGACGTAGACCGAGAGGCCGATCAGGAGTCCATACAGACCCGCATCGCGCCAGGGCCACAGGTCCGGCGCATGCAGGACGAAGCCCAAGGCAACATGCCCCCCCAGCCCTAAACAGATGGCGAAAATAATCCACTCGCGAACCATGAGACCCTTCCGCTTTCCCTTCTCGAGAGGATTGCGACGCTGCGGCGGCTCGCTCGGCCCGTGGATCAGACGGAACTCTTGGACGACTCGATCTCGGTGGCGGTGATGAGGCTTGTGAGATAATCCGACACGAAGGTCAAGGCTTCTTCACGCCCATCGGCCCGCCGCCCTTTCTCACGACGCTGCACGGACAGTTCGTGATCCAGGTCGGACTTGACGTCGCCCAGAACCCGCTGCAGCGATGAGGGGGTCAGGTTGGTATCCATGTCTTCCAATTCCTGGCACCGGTCCAGCACCCAGTTGAGCCCCTCGATTCGCCCGGCATAGTGCTCTTGATCCGCCAGATCAAGCCTCGCCATCGTGGTGGCGAACGTCTGCGCCTCATAGACCAGGTTGTAAAAACTCGTCACGGCTCTCTGTAAAGTCGGATTCATGCAGTTCCTCGCTGTGAAAGAATGAAGGTTTCCCTCATTATACATGAGGGCGGGGGTCCCACAAGCGGTTTTTTTCTGTCCTAGGTGAAAAGGAGGGCGTGAAATTCGGCCATAAATCCGTAGTAGAGGGGCGCGAAGTCTTTCAGACTCTCCGGGCTGTTCTCCTTGAGGCGCTTGAAGAAGAAGACCTGATGGCGGGGATCGAGTTGCTCCAGCAGGTGTCCGAGTTGAGCCATCGTATAGCTGCCGGCCGGTACGCTAAGTACGTAGTGCACCAGCCGCTCGACAAATTGCTGGGCGACATAGTCGCTGCTCAGCAGATCCGGGGGAAGCTTACCGGAGGCCAGGAACTCCTCAAAGGGAACCGCTTGCGCGGCGAAGGGCACTGGCGCTGGAGGCGGAGTCGTCATCAATCCCTCCGAACGAGAAGGCACGGAAGGCCGCACGTCGCCCCACTCTACCCAAGGCCGGCCCAGCCCGTCAAGTTCTCACAAGGAATACCTATGCGCCTTGCCAGGCACACCAAATAAGGCGGGGAAACAGAAGGGCCGGACCCCTTGCGGGACCCGGCCCCTCCGTCACTGCTCAGGCACCCTGGCGTAGCTTACAGCCAGTTCACCCGTTCGGCCGGTCGGATGTAGATCGGCTCCTCCACCT
>CAZKHY010000079.1:0-16282 GCA_964552455.1 uncultured Nitrospira sp. | reverse complement strand
GCGAACGCGACTCGATGTGTTCGATGTAGGAAGCCTGCAAGTAGAGCTGTTCCAGGCGCAGGGTGATGGCCCCTTCGACCTCGGACGGCCCCATGCCTTTGTAGAAAGTGGCGATGGCGACGACCGGGAGATTGATCTCCGGGAAAATGTCCACGACCATGTTCTGGTAGGACACGACGCCCAGGATCACCACGATCAGGCTGATCGCCGCCACTGCATAGGGATTTTTCAGCGACGCACGAACCATCGACGCTCCGATCAGCTATGAACCGAGTGGCCATATGCGCTTGCGCGGGGCGTAAGAAGTTGTAAGCCATGCGTACTGCATTATCAAGCCTTATCCCATCTCAGGAGAACGTTTTCAGCTTGCTCATACGTTGTTGCTGGACCATGTGGTCGCAGAACGTTTTCAAGCTTTGCACAACCCGTTCGGCCTGCTTTTCTTCCATGGCTGCAAGGACCATGGCGTTGTATCCCGGCCAACCGAATGACTGGCCCGCTGTTCCGGTCTCGCCCATGCCGAAGACTTTGGGGACTTCGGTGAAGGCTTTGACTTCGAGTTCTGGATGAAGGCATTTCAAGAATCGTCATGTACAGTGACGCGATGACACGGCATGTCAAAATGTTACGCGCATTGTATTGGCTCTCTTCTCATCTATAACGGTAAGGAGCTTGGCCAGTTCGCTGCCGGATGAGCGGTTTCGCACGAAACGCACTGTGCGAAACACTCCGATGATAAGCTCTCTGGTCATCGGTTCTGAATAGCAGCTTTTCACAGATCATCCCGCTTTATTTATCAGTATCTTACAAGTGTCAGACAATTGGTGCTGACCAATGAAAGGGAGCGAGACCTCCTTCCGGCAATGGAGCTGGGAGCAAGAGTTGCATTCCCTCAATGATGAGTTCTCCGAGAACCGTGGCCGGCCCGGCACTTTTAAACAAGTTTAGGAGGCATTATGATTCCTTCCAACTCTCTCGCTGTGGATGCTGAGGTTCACCAGCGTATACTGGCGCTGCTGCAAGCGCACCGACGACTGATGTTTTCAGTCCTCGCCGAGGCTTGTCCGGACTGTACGTGGCATGCGCTCTTTACCGCATTGAATCACCTGCAAAAGCGGCAGCAAGTGGAACTCGTGGCCCATCGGTGGGATTATGAAGTTATACTGTTGAACGAGCCGGCACTGCGTTGAAGTGAATCTCCCCTGAGGCTCGCCGAGAGGAGTAGCCCGAAGCTCCGATGCCTCCCCTGTTGAGTTGTGATCAGACGAGAAGGCATTCATAATCTGACATATATGGTTCCAAAGTTGCATCGAGAGACGATTGAATAAGTGGACCCGAGTCTCCTCGGTCTGTACGTGCCGGCCTTTATACTGGTATCCTCTTCCTTGTTCTCAGCTCTCTTCGAAACATAGGAATAACGCAAGAAGGCATAGCGTGTGGTCACGCCTTCGGATAACGAATCATCCACAGGTACTTGTGCCGTCCTCCATTCGACGCTTGCTTTCATTTTTCCCATTGCTTGATGATTTGGAGGTCTGCGACTCCATTCCTTGGTGAGTACCGTGTAGAATATCCTGCGAGGTTGCTATGAGCATCTGGCGGTTCAAGGGGGTTTTGTCGTGGGTGCTGAGCGCCGGCATTATCCTGGTCGGCCTGACCATCGCCGCGCAGGACCTCCTTGACAAGGTCGTCATCGAGGAAACGGCCGCCGAGAACCTGCACGCCGAATTCCTCCGGGCCGCCGCGTCGGTCAGCCGGATCGTACGCAACGCACAAGGGGACATCCACAACAAGGCCGCCTTGCAAGAAGCGTTTCAGGACATCTTCGAGCTTCGCGCAAGCATTCGCTTCCTGCAGGTGTTCGAGGTGTCGCCGGACTCGAGGAAGCTGATCCTGAGCAGTGATCCGAACGACGCGGGCCAGACGCTGGGCGTGCGCGAATGGGAAGAAGTCTCCGCCGGCCGTTCGGTGACGCGCTTCGACGACTCGACGAGCGACCGGGCCTGGATCATTACCGCACCCATTGTGAAGGACGGGCGTGTGGTCGGCGCTCTCCGCGGGCGCTTTTCTCTCTGGAAGTACGACCGCCTGATCGGGAAAGAGCGGGAGCTCGCCAAAGACGTGGCCTTAGGGGCGGTGCTGCTCACCTCTCTGACCTTCCTGGTGTTGATCCGCATGAAGGTCCACCGGCCGATTCGCCAGCTCCTGCAGACGATGCGCCGGGCCGAATCGGGGGATCTGTCGATCGAAACGCCCGTGACGGGGCCGTCTGATATTCAGGAGCTGGCCAGTCAGTTCAACCGGATGCTCGGCCGAGTCAGGGAGGCGCTGGCCGACAAGGAACGGTTGCTGGGTGAAATCCGCAGCCTGAACGATTCCCTCGTGGCCAGGGTGGGGGATGCGACGTCCGAGCTTCGGCGGACCAATCTGAAGCTGGCCGAAGCTCAAATCCAGGTCGAGCGCACGGAGAAACTCGCGGCGCTGGGCGAGCTCTCGGCTCTGATGGCGCACGAACTGGGAAACCCCCTCAATGCGGTTTCCGGCTATCTTCAAATGTTCCTCAAGGACGAAGATCCCCGTGATCGGGAGCGGCACCTGACGATCATCAAGTACGAGATCGACCACATGGTGGGGATCATCCAGCACTTCCTGGACTCGACCAGCGTCCAGGTCCGGCGGACTTCCGTGGACCTGAACTCGGTCATCCAGGAAGTCCTAACATTGCTTTCTCCCGGTCTTCCCAGCCGGGACATTACCGCAAAGACCGATCTCACGCCTCGCCTTCCGTCCGTCGCCGGTGATCGACGGGCTCTCCATGGGTTGGTGTTTAACCTGGCCATGAACGCGGTCCAGGCCATGCCTCATGGCGGGGAACTGGACATCAAGACCTGTCGGGTTCTGGACGACCGGCTCGCCGGGACCTTGGTGTTGGACGGAGGCCGGGCGTTGAGTGGCGGTGCGGTCCGTCTGACCGTCCGCGACACAGGACAGGGGATTCCACCCGAGCACCTCGGCAAAATTTTCGAGCCGTTTTTCACGACGCGCCAGGCCGACGGCGGGACAGGGCTCGGGTTGGCAATCTGCCGCAGGGTCCTCTCGTCGATCGGCGGCCGGCTCGCCGTCCACAGCATCGTCGGGAGCGGCACCGAATTCACCATTGATCTGCCTGCGTGGAAGAGGGAGAAGTGGGGGGAATCCGATGGACGCTGAACGCTGGATTCTGGTTGTAGACGACGACCGGCGCAACCGCGACATGCTGGACGAAGCCCTCGGTCGAGCCGGCTTTCAGGTCGAGGTTGCGGTGAGCGGTGAAGAGGCGGTGCTGAAGGGGGGGATGCGGGACTATGACGCGGTGTTCAGCGACATCAAGATGGCGCCCCTGTCGGGGATGGATGTGCTGGCGGCCTTTCACAAGACCGCCCCGGAGACGCCCGTGGTGCTGTTGACCGCGTTCGGGTCGGTGGATTCCGCCATCCAGGCCATGAAGCACGGTGCCTTTGACTACATCACCAAACCGGTGAACCTGGAAGAGCTGGAACTGGTGGCCCGCCGGGCCGTCGAACACTGCCGCCTGGTGCGGGAAAACCGCCACCTGCAGCACGCGTTCAACGAGCGTCTGCGGGCCGCGTCGATCATCGGGCAAAGCCGTAAGATGGTGGAGGTCTTCAAATTGATCGGCAAGGTGGCCCAGAGCCGGGCCTCCGTGCTGATTCAGGGCGAAAGCGGGACCGGGAAGGAGCTGATCGCCAGGGCGATCCACGACAACAGTCCCCGCGCCGCGCAGCCCTTCGTCGCCGTCAATTGCAGCTCGATCCCGGACCCGCTCATCGAGAGCGAACTGTTCGGCCATGTCAAGGGCGCGTTTACCGGCGCCCACGCGTTTCGGCGGGGATTGCTGGAAGAGGCGAGCGGCGGCACCTGTTTTTTGGATGAAGTGGGCGACCTGTCACCCATGGGGCAGGCGAAATTGCTGCGGGTCCTGCAAGAAGGGGAGATCCGACGGGTCGGAAGCAACGACGCCATCGCGGTGGATCTTCGGATCATCGCCGCATCCCATCGGAACCTCCAGCAACTGGCGGAAGCCGGGCGCTTCCGCGAGGACTTGCTGTATCGATTGAACACGGTCACGATGGCGCTGCCTTCCCTTCGGGAGCGCCCCGAGGACATCCCCTTGCTCGCGGAATTCTTTCTGGCGCGCTACGGGATGGAGAAAAACGTCACGGCCCTCTCTGAGAGCGCATTGGCGGCTCTGCTCCGATACCCTTGGCCGGGAAACGTCCGGGAGCTGGAGCACGTCGTCGAGCGAGCCATCGCGCTGGCTACTCATGCCGTCCTGTCGGCCGACGATCTTCCGCCGGAGGTCCGGAAAGGGAGGAGCGTCGCGCCGGATCAGAAACACGTCCGGCCTGGGACCCTCAGTGCGCTCCAGCGTGAGCACGTCCTTGCCGTCCTGGAATCCACGCAAGGCAACAAGGAGCGGGCCGCACGTTTGCTGGGGATCAGCAGGCGGACCCTCTATCGCCTGCTCGACCGGTATGGCCGCAGCACACCTCCACCAGGCCGGTCAGGGGAGACGCTCGGGTCTTCCCATCCTTAAATCTGATCCAATCTCTACGACATCCTTCTGCCTGCTCGTCGTGCTGATCTGACATGTCGTGCCATCCTGGCACTGAAGCCGGTCTCAACCGGCCCGCCGCCTGGTTCACGATCCCCATTCATTCTCTGTGGTTCTCGCCCAGTTGAAGGCAGAACTCTCTCCACCTGAATGGCACCATCTTTGCTCAAGACCAGACAGGGGTCTGAAGTAAAAACAGACTGAGCCAGGAGCTTTCAGCTTGTGAGTGAACTTGCACGGGAATCGCACGGCACAGGAGGGACATCATGGCCTGCCCACGTTGCGGTGGATTGGCAGTCGTCGAGGCCTTTAACGATCCCATCGAAGATGGAAGCCGGATGTGGTTCCGCGGCATCCGCTGTCTCAACTGCGGATGCATCGAGGATACCGTCATCCGGGCCAATCGCCTGCATCCGGCGCCCTCAGGACGGATTCGGGCCGCTGGCATGGTCGGCGGCGGGAGGGGGATCGTTCTGTAGCACGGCGTTGCCGCCCCTTGACTGCTAGAAAACGGCTTGGAACTTTCCGGAGGCGCCGATGGGAGCAGGACAACAAAACTTGTGGGGGATCGTGCTGGCCGGCGGTGAGGAAGAACGGCTGCGCGGGTTCGTCCGGGAGCACCTTGGCACCAGCGCACCCAAGCAGTTCTGCGCATTCTCAGGACGGCGCACCATGGTCGGGCACACACTGCATCGCGCCGAAATGATCATCCCGCGCGAGCGGCTGGTGGTCGTCGCCACGGCCCGGCACCGGCCCTACGTTTTTTCGGCACTGGGCGATCGGCCGCCGGGAACCGTGCTGCTTCAACCGGTTGGTCGCGATACGGGTCCCGGCATCCTGCTTCCGCTCGTTCACATCCTGCACAGGGATCCGGACGCTCTCGTGGCCGTCTTTCCATCCGACCACTTCGTTATGCCCGGACGTCCGTTCATGGAAGCGGTATCGGCCGCCGCGGGCCACCTTGCCCAGGATGACAGGACATCCCTGGTCCTGCTCGCCGTCCGAGCCACCGACGCGGAAACGGAGTACGGGTGGGTCAAATCCGAAGAACCGCCCGGCGAGCCCGGGCCAGGCACGGTCGAACGCGTCGTGCAGTTCATCGAAAAACCTCACCCTGAGCTTGCCCGGAAGCTCCTGGCCGAGGGCTGGCTCTGGAACACGATGGTAATGGTGGCGCGGGCCAAGGCCCTCTTGACCCTGGTTCGGCGGGCTTGCCCGGAATTGGCCGCGCATTTTTCCATGATTCGGCGGGCGATCGGAAGTTCCTGGGAGACCGAAGTATTGAACAAGGTGTATCGCATGATGCCTTGCGTGAACTTCTCGGCGTCGGTGCTCACGCGCTGCCCGGAGGAGCTGTTCGTCCTTCCGGTCGGAAACGTGCTATGGAGCGATTGGGGCAGAGGGGAGCGGATTCTGGCGACGCTGCAGCGGGCAGGCCTCACTCTGTCTTCTTTCGCTCAAACCGGCGGGCATGCCGGGACGGTGCGCCGGGAAGCGTTCGCTCACCAATGGAGGGACCCATGAATATCGAGCGATCAGCCGTATTAATCGTGGAAGACAACGACCATATACGCGAGCTGCTCTGCGTGGAACTGGAGCAGGCCGGCTACGACGTGCAGGCGGCCTGCGACGGGATCGAGGCGCTGCGATCCATGGGAACCAAGTCCTATGATGTCCTTCTCACCGACTATCACTTGCCCCGGATGGACGGCCTGCAACTCCTGCGGATTATCAAGGCCTGGTGGCCGCAGATCCCCGTTGTCTTCGTCTCCGCCGAACAATTTGTTGTTGCGAATGCGGTCATTGAGCATGGCGCCTTCGCATGGATTCCGAAGCCGTGGGATCGCGCCCGGCTTCTGAAGACGGTCGAAACCGCGGCGCAAGAAGCGCGCGGTCTCCATCAACGAATCGCCGCTTCTCAGGAACAGTAACGACGGATGAACCGGCACGTTCCTCCCGGCCGCCCCGGCACGTCCGGCAGAAGTCTTCACCTCGATCCTCCGCACAGTGCGTCCTGTGCGTATCCGCTCATTACGAGGGTGAGTTCAAGCGGATTTTGCGCGAGAACGGCTGATTCCTCGTGGCACGGGCATTGCTCTTTTGTAATGACGGCAGGGCGGACACATAACGGAATGAGCGGGGAGTTACATGGGGTACTTGGGGTGGAATCGCACGTGGCTGTGGGGCCTGGCAGTCCTGTTGACCTGGGGCACTGCCAGTTGGGCTGCTGAGGAGGAGGGGGTGCCCAACGATCGCGGAGTCGCCACCGTGGTGGTGGGGCGCGATGGTGCGCTGGATGTGGAACGGAAGCTCGGGAATTCTCCTTGCCTGGTGCCGTCCTTGTCGGGCGACACGGTTTCGTATCTCTACAACGCCAAGGGAGTCAAGGGCCACCACTTTCTGCGGCTTGAAGTGAACGGCCGGGTGGATGCCATCACCGTCTCCTACGACCCGCCGCTCGCCGGAGTGTGCTATGCCCCTCTCCACCAGACCGTGTCGCTCCGCACGGAGAAAGGCCTGGAGCTGGGCGCAACCTCGGAAGAGGTCGTCCGGCTCTACGGCAGGCCGGCGGAGCAGTTTTCGGTGGGGCCGATGACGCGGTTCCGCTACGTTGCGATGCTGGATCGTCCGCACGAATGGGATCTGGTGTTCCGGGACGGACGCCTCGTCGAATGGACCGTTGCCACGGACGAGTAACCGTCAATAGTCCTGCCGGTATCGATACCGCATGAGCACGGCTTCGGCCCGGCGCTGGGCGGGAGCAAAGACCGGCAAGTCAGAATAGTTGTGCACGACATCCGCCGCAATGCCTTCGGCCACGGTCGGGCTGCCCTGTTTGATGTATTCGTCGGCCACATCCATCAGCGACGCCGTACGTTGCTCGAGGGAGGGCACCAAGTCCGGCGGCGGATCAAGGTGGGCGGATTTGTAGGCCCTGTAGAGGGCAAATCCGTGGTCCAGGTAGGTTCTGACCGCCTTCTCGTACCCCTGGAGAGCATCGAGCGACGCTTCATGTCCGTACCGGTCGGATGCGGTACGCAGGTCTCCCCGTAGAGCGTTTTCTCTCACCTGCCAGTCGTTCAGGCCCTCAGGCGTCCGCAGATGAGCGGCCTGGGGTTCTGTGAATGAACCGGCGGAGCAAGCGACGATTCCCCATACTGCTCCGATCGCGATGAGCCACAACCAGTCTGTTTGACTCCGTGCCATGGCTTCCTCCTGAGTTCAGAAAGGTAGGCCGTCTCATGACTCTCTTATCACATCTGGGCTGCTGTTGTGAATCGCGACACCCGAGGGCCCGGTGGCTCGCATTTCTGGTGGGCTCGCTCCTCTGCGCGAACTGGGCTCTACCTGCCTGGGCCGTCGAGCCCTATTTCGGCTATTACGACGAAGTGCCGCCCATCGACCAGGGCGAGCTGGATGCCGTGCAGGAACGGGTGCAAGAGGCCAAGAAACGGTTACAGCGTCCGGGAGTGAAAGCCCCGCAGGAGACCTATGTTCCGCCCGAACCGTTGCCCCCGCCGATCGTGGATGAACGGGACGGCGCTCCGGCCATTGATTTCAAGGAAGTCGATGAGTTGCGCAAGGCGTTCCAGAGGCTCCAGGCGCAACGTCCCCATGAAAAAGCCGCCCCTTCGGAAAAGCCGGCCGCTCCTCCCTCCAAGCCGGTTCCCCCTCCGGCCGGTCCGAGTCCCGGCCTGGAACAGGAGGTCCAGAAGCTCAGCAAACGCGTGGACGAACTGGAAAACGTGCTGGTCGGAACGGAAGAACACCAGGGACTGGCAGGTCTGATCGGGGGCTATACGAGACACAATGGATTTTTTCTGATGTCCGGCGAGGGCGACTTCTTTCTTCGCCTGCCGGTGCTGCTGCAGGTGGACTACCGGTCCTTCCCCGGAGGACAGAACGGCACGAATCCCGGCGTACGTCCCAACACCTTCATTCTTCAGCGGGCCCGCCCCATGGTGCATTTCCGGCTCTGGCGCTACTTCCGCGGCTATATGACGCCGGATTTCGGCAACGGCTTTACCAGTGATCCGAACGTCCAGGGGCGGGTTCAGGTACCGGACGCCTTCGGGGAATGGGATTACTTCTCACTCTTCCGAATCCGCGCCGGCAAGTTCAAGAGTCCGATCGGGCTGGAAATGCTGCAGGCGCCGCAGAACTTGAGTCTGATGGAACGTTCCCTGACGCGAAACCTGCTCCCCAACCGTGATCTTGGGGCCATGGTCTGGGGGGTCTATCAGCGGGGGCTGCTCGAATACCAGCTCGGGGTCTTCAACGGAGTCCCCAACGCCAACTTTTACCAGGAGAGCGCCGCCACCAGTTCCGCCAAAACACTGGAGGCGCGGCTCTTCTCACGTCCTTTCCTCGACAGCCAGACGGACTGGCTCAGAGGTCTGGGTCTCGGCGTCGGGATGAGCGCCGGGTCCGTCAAACAATCCAACGGGCAGGACCCGATGCAGACGGAAACCTTCAGCTACACCTTCTTCCAGTACAACAGCAACGTGACCGGAGACGGGGAGCGGATACGGATCTCCCCCCAGGCCGCCTGGTACTGGGGACGGCTCGGCCTGTTGGGACAGTACGTGCGCAGCACGCAGCAAATGACCCTGGTGGGCGGAGGGCCGTCGGTCCGGTTAACCCATGACGCTTGGTCCGGCCAAGCCTCTGTGTTTTTGACGAACGACACGGCCACCTTCGGCCACGTCCAGCCCCGCCATCCGATCGAGCCCTCCAAGGGCCACTGGGGGGCCTGGGAAATGGCGGTCCGGTACGCCCAGCTCAACATCGACCCTTCGACCTTCGCCTACAACCTGGCCGATCCCGGCGTCAGCGTACTCCGGGCCAAGAGTTCCACCGTCGGCCTGAACTGGTACCTCAACAGCAACGTCAGGATCACGGTGAACTTCGTCCATACCGACTTCACCGGTGCGACGCCGGCCTACCACGCGGCCAGCCATGAAGACGGCTTGATGTTCCGCACCCAATTGACGTTCTAAACCGTGACCATTCTCTGGCTGCTCTTCTTCACAATCCTGCTGAACGGTGCGGTCCTGGCCGCTGAGCCGGATCAAGCGCCGCCGGAGCCCCCAGGCCAAGAAGCTGCGCCGGAAGTACCGCCGCCGCCCGGCACGAGCCAGCAGCCATCCCCGGCGGTGCGGCAGCAGATCCGCGAGCTGGACCGCCGGCTCAGCGTCCTCGAATCACTGGCGGTCGGGCGCGGCCATGGGCGGGGGGTGCTGGAACGGGGCCTGGGCTGGTCGCCCGAGATCAGGGAACGCGGCTTCGCCCTCTATTCGACCGACGGGTTGTTCCGGCTGCACCTCAACGGGGGCATCCAGGCCGACTACCATGAGTATCCGGGAGCTCACAGCGGGACGGACCCCGGCACCGAACCGAACGGGTTCGTGCTCCGCCGGGTCCGTCCGATCCTGGACTTCCGGATCTCCCGGTACTTCCGCGGCCAGATCATGCCGGATCTGGCCCCGCGCCGTCGCAGCGAGCTGTTCAACGCCTTCCTGGACTGGGACTATTATGAATGGGCCCGCCTGCGTTTCGGGCAGTTCAAGCCGGTGCTCAACGTCGAGAACCAACAGGGCGAGTTCGACCTGGTCTTTGCAGAACGGTCCCTGGTGCAGAACTTCGCGTTGCGCCGAGACTTCGGCGTCAACCTCACGGGGCGGGTCTTCAACCGGTACTTGCGCTATGATCTGGCGGTCTTCAATACCAACAATGGGGCCATCGGTGCCGCCAGCATTCCGGAGCCTTCGTCGGAGAGCAACAAATTGGGGATGGCTCGGGTCATGGTGACACCGTTTCTCCTGGACGGCCCCCGGGCGCTTCGACAACTCGACCTGGGGGTCGGGGTTCTGTTCGGAGACTGTACGAACTCTCCCTGCCAACAGCCGATGTTGACCATGGGGCAGGACCGGATCATCTTCCAGTACCAGCCCACGGTCACGGGGAACGGCTTCACGACAAGAGTCCTGCCCCAGATGACCTGGTTCTGGAGACGCATCGGGGTCATGTCCACGTTCGTCCATACCTGGGAGCCGAAAATCGACAAGAGCAGGGGAAAGTCGGCAATCCTGCAGAACGAAGCCTGGATGGTGCAGGCCGAAGTCAGCCTGACGGACGACGAGCCGGCCTTCAACCGCGTGACGCCCAAGCGGCCCTTCGACCTCTCGAAAAAAGGGGCCTGGGGCGCCTGGACGCTGGCCGCGCGTTACTCGGAGCAGCGGATTGATCCGACGGCGTTCGGCCTGAACTTCGCGGATGCCACCCAATACGTTCAGACGACCAAGGGCACGAGCCTGGCCGTGAACTGGTACGCCAGCCGGGAGTTCCGCTTTCAGTGGATCTGGGAACACAGCGAATTTCAAGGGGTGAACCAGAGCTACGCCGCCTCCCGCACCGGCGACATGCTGATCTTTCGCCTCACATTGATCTATTGAGAGGATCCTGTGCCATGACGGTTGTCACGAAGCCTGTCGCCGGATAGACTGCTCGCGCGCGTGATCCTTGTGCGCTCAACCTCGTAGGGAGGCCGACATGGGATGTTGGAAAACTGGCAAAAAGGGGCTTGCACTGGCGCTGCTCGGCATCGTCCTGGCTGTTCCGTCGGGGGAGGCCGCGGAAGAATCCGACGATCAGATCGTCCGATATGTCCTGGCGACGGTCAAAGCGTTTCGGACGGTCTACGTTGAATACGTCACGGAGCACGTCAAAAAAGCCGGCATCTATCCCAAAGAGGACTGGGGCAAGGACCCTCATTCAGTCATGCTGCCGTTCCAGTTCGTGAAACTCGCGGCGGCCGAGCTCAAGGGCGCCGCAAAAGGCCTGGAAGTGGGCATCATTTCCCTGACCCCGACCTATGCGTCGAACTTCCCGCGGACCGAGGCCGAGGTCAACGCCCTCAAGAGGATGACGGAGAATCCCCAACAAACGGTGCTGACCTTTGCGGACGGCAACCAGTTCAAAGGGCTCGCGGCGGACTTTGCGATCGAGCAAGCCTGTGCCGATTGCCACAATCATCATCCCGGCAGCCCCAAGAAGGATTTCAAGAAAGGCGACCTGATGGGGGCCATCGTGGTCCGATTGAAAAGGTGAGCCCGCGATGAAGGAAGCTATTCGTCCTGACTCTTCTTCAGGCGGCGGTCCAAGGCAAAGCGCGTCAACCCGAGGTGCTTGGCGGCCAGGCTTTTGTTGTGTCCGGCCAAGCGAAGCACTTCCTGGATGATGGCGTCCTCCACCTCGGCCAGGGAGGTCTTGCCAAGCGGGATGTCCAGTCTCACGAACTGCTCGTCTCCCTGGACCACCGTCGCGGCGACCGGCTTGGCCGCTTCGCGCAGTTCCTGGGGCAGACAACTGGCCGTGAGGGTCTGGCCATGGCAAAAAATGGTGGCGCGTTCGATGATGTTCTGCAGCTCACGGACATTGCCGGGGTAGGCGTACCGCTCCAGCATCGCGCGGGCTTCCGGTTCGATGTCCACGACATCTTTCCCGAACTCCCTGCCGTACTGCACGAGCGCGCGCATGCAAAGGGGGATGATGTCTTCCACACGCTTTCGCAGGGGAGGCAGGTCGAACAGCACGACGTTCAGGCGGAAATACAGGTCTTCGCGAAAGGCTCCGCGGGCGACTTCCTTTTTGAGATCCCGGTTGGTGGCCGCGATCAGCCGGAAGTCAACGGCGATGTCGTCCATGCCGCCCAGCCGCCTGAACGACCGCTCTTGCAGGACGCGCAACAGCTTGGCCTGCATGGCCGGGTCCAGATCGCCGATCTCGTCCAGGAACATCGTGCCGCCTTCAGCCCGTTCCAGCAGGCCGAGCTTTCGTTGGGTGGCACCGGTGAACGCGCCGCGCTCGTACCCGAACAACTCGCTCTCGAACAGGTCCCGCGGGATGGCCGTACAGTTCACCCCGACAAAGGGGCCGGCCGCGCGGCTGCCGTTGTGGTGCAGGACCCGTGCGATGAACTCCTTGCCGGTCCCGGTCTCGCCCTGCAGCAGCACCGTGGCTTTGGGGTTCTGCGCCACGTCGCGCAGTTGCACCACCAGGTGCTGCATGGCCGGACTGTGCGCCACGAGGTTGTCCAGCCGGTACCGGCCGCCTTCGTGCTCCATCTCGAAGAGGGCCCGGCGCCTGAGCGCCAGCAGTTCCAGGGCCCGGTCCACTACCGGATCGATTCCATCCAGGTCCACCGTCTTGATCAGAAAATCGTAGGCGCCGAGCTTCATGGCCTCCACGGCATCCTGGACGGTGCCGTAGGCCGTCAGCATGATCACGAGAGACTGGGCGGATTTCTGCCGCAGCACCTTGAGGGTCTCAAGCCCGCTCAGGCCCGGCATCTTGACGTCGAGCAGGATCAGGTCCGGCACGTCCTTGTCGAGCGCGGCCACCAGGGCTTCGCCGGATTCGAAGGCGCAGACGCGATGCTGGCGCCGGCTCAGCCGCTTGGCGATGGCCGACCGGATGGCCGGCTCGTCATCGGTCACGAAGATGGTGGCGCGCATCGTTCAGACCTGCGAGAGAAGGGTGTGTTGCTGCAGGGGCAGCCAGATCCGGACCGTCGTTCCCCGGCCCTGTTGGCTGTCCAACCGGATGTCGCCCTGATGGGCGTCGACGATGTTGCGGCAGATGGCCAGCCCCAGCCCCGTGCCTCGATGCTTGCCGGTCGTGAAGAACGGCTCAAAGACGTGGGGCAGGTCCGCCGGCGCGATACCGGCTCCGGTGTCGGTCAGCACGATCGTCATGCCCGGTTCCTGGCCATGCGCGGCATCGAAGGCCGTCACGCGAAAGGTGCCGTCCTCTCCCATCGATTCCACGGCATTCTGAACGAGATTGAGCAGGACTTGCTTGATCTGGTCCCGATCCGCATGAATCGGGGAGAGCTGCGGGTGGATGCGCCGCTCGATCTTGATCCGTTTCTTCAAGAGCGGCCCTTCAAGCAAGGCGAGCGTCTCCTGGAGGAGGTCCCCCATGGCAAACGACACGGGGGCGATGGCGCGGGGGCGGGCATAGTCAATGATCTGGTTGACGATCCGGTCCAGCCGCCTGGTCTCCTTGAGAATCGTTTCAAGGTCGGGGCGCCGGGGGTCCGACGAGTCGGCCTCGTCCATCAGCAGCGAGGCGGTGGAGCCGATCCCGACCAGGGGGTTTCGGATCTCATGGGCGATGCCGGCCGCCATCTGGCCGAGCGTCGCCAGCCGCTCGGCGCGGCTGAGTCTCGTCTGCATCTGGTCCAAGGCCGTGATATCGATGTTGAACCCCTGATACCTGATTGTCCGGCCCCTGCCGTCCTTGATCGGAATCCGCCGGCTCAATACTTTTTTCACGGTTCCGTCTTTGTGCAGGAACCGGAAGACCGTCTCGTAGGGCTGGTCCTGTTGCACGGCCTGCGCGTATTCGGAGAGGACGCGGTTCCGATCTTCCGGATGAATCGATTGCCGGACCGCCTCCGGATCGCCTTCTTCGTCCGGGTTGAGCCCGGCCAGAGTGCGATTGTGCCGGTTGCTGAAGACCAGCGCCATGCCCTCGGTGGTGAAGATCCCGAAGGGGGCGTGGTCCACGATGCTGCGGTACTTGGATTCCGACATGACCAGGCTTTGGTTCAGCAGCCGCAGTTCGGCCTCCGACTTCTCAACCTGCGCGATGTGGTTTTGGATCTGCACGTTCATGACGCTCATGGCACGGGTCAGGGCGCCGATCTCGTCCGCACGATCCAGGACCGGCAGCTGGGGCACCGCTCCGCCGGTCGCCGACCCGACCGCCCTGGCCAGGTTCACGAGGGGACCGGTAATGGAGCGGGCGATCAGATGCAGGGTGAACAGCATCAGCGTCAGGGCCAGGATGCCCCCGCCCAGGATCACGGTGATCATCGACGACCGGTCGCGGGAAATCTTGGCCAGCGCATCGAGGAGGGCTTCCTGCTCCAGGCGGTCGAAGAGGGCCATCTCCTCCCGAATCTTCAGCATCATCCCCCGTCGCTCTTCGATGTACCGCTGGGCGTCCTCCGGGTGCCCGTCCTTGATGGCCTGGATGAGCTGGTCCTTTTCGACGATGTGGCGCTTGATGAGTTGCTGCACGTTCAGGATCTTCTGATGCTGGGCCTCTCGACCGCGCACCATGAGTTCCAAGGAATCCCCCACGGCCAGGATGTGGCTCTCCGCCTGCTGATAAGGGACGAGAAAGCTTTCCTGGCGCGTGAGCACGTAGCCGCGGAACCCCGCCGCCAGATCCATCGCAAGCCGCATGAATTCCGCCGCTTTCCGCTGGACGAGATAGATGTTGTTGATCTGCTCCTCGTCGTCCGAAAAAGTCTGGACGCTCCGGTACGTGACCACGCTGAGCACGACGATGGCCAGCATCGGAACGATCGAGGTCAGCAGCAGTTTCCGTTCAATGGGGAGATTGCTGAGCCACCGGAGCGCCTGTCTCATCACTGCCTCACGAGAAACCCAAGGGCGGCCGGTATCATACGTCCAGGCCCTGCAGGGTTGATAGCCCTTTCACGGGAGATCATATCGGATTTTCCATGCAAAGACCATGCTCGGAAGCCTTCGTGGGACACAGAGGCGAGAGCGCCGAGGGTGCCGAAGATGCTTGATGCAGGCCGACCATTGTGGTATGGGCTTACGATACCGCAACATCCTTGAATGTGGAAATGATCACCGGTGGAAAAGTAACTCTCCGCCGCGATGTGATCGAACGCGGCGGTTCCAGCGAAGCTTGGTATGGAGGGTCTATGGCAAGGGGAATGACCGCCTTGACGGCGGGGGTGCTGTTCGTGAGTCTGCTCGGCTGTACCGGAGCGACCGGGGCGGAACGGAAGGCGGAGGTCCCGGGCGCCCCTACGTTGGGGCTGCTCAACCGGGACATCATGCGGTTGAGCATCAACATCGAGGGGAACAAGAAGCGCATGACCGAGCTGCAGGGGATGCCGGAGGCGACCGATCCGACCTTGCGCGAGCTGCGTGCGCTGGATCTGTCCGCGGCGCAACTGCATCAGCAGCAATGGATCCTCCAGCGCGACCAACTGCTCTTCGCCAAAGAGCAGATCAAGCGCCTGAACGAGAACCAGGCCGGCAAGCAGCAGCTCCTCGAAGAGTGGCGGCAGCGCGAGCAGCAATACGAGCGGGCCGTGGAAGACCTGCGCCAGCAGCGGCTGTCGCTGGAGCGGAAGCGCGTGCAGGTGGAGGGCCAGTTGGTCGAGCGGGCCCTGCAGTGAACGCGTGGGTGCCGGCGTCCGGGGCAGCCTGAGGCTGGCTTGTTCCTTCGGCACCCGATGTCTCCTCGGCCCAGGCAAGCCCGCCGGCCGAACCGCTCATCGCCATAAGGAGCCAGAGTGCGGCTGCTGCCATTCGGCCCTGCGATGCACCGGTGATTTCCGACACCCCACGCACGTACGAGACCTGCCTAGTTCCAGAAACCGCTCGGCGCGAGCGGCCCGCCGCATCGAGGCCGCCGCATGGTAGCACAACCGGCCGATCACCAAGACAGGCGGGCGGTTGTCGCTGCGGTTGTCTTGCTTCAGGCCTGTCAGGACTGAACGAAGGCACCGTCGTGGATGGATGAACGAGGGACGTTCAGGAAGCTCGCTTGATCGCTTCGTAGATCGGGCGGACGTCCGGCAGGGGAGGCCAACTGAGCACGGCCATGGAGTCC
>CAZKHY010000078.1:6205-16339 GCA_964552455.1 uncultured Nitrospira sp. | reverse complement strand
GTCGCCCGACTCGGCGAAATGAGCAGGTGGAGCGGATGGTGCAAGCCTTTCAGCTCAACCTCGTGACCTTGAGTGCGGTGGGGCTGTTGGTGGGGCTGCTGTTGGTCTACAACACCGTGGCCTTTGCGGTGGTGAAGCGGCGCCGAGAGATCGGGATTCTGCGCGCCTTGGGGATGGGGCGCGGAAGCCTGTGCGTCCTCTTCATGGGGGAAGCGGCGCTGATGGGGCTCGTCGGCGGTCTCGCGGGGAGCCTGTTCGGCGTCGTTCTGGCAAGGGGGCTCCTGTCGCTTCTGAGCCGGACCGTCTCGGAGCTCTACGTTCCGGTCGAGGCGATGGCCGGTGCGTGGCGGACCGTCCAGGCCGGCAGCCTGCTCCAGGGAGGGTTGATGGGGATCGTCGTTTCGATTCTGGGGGCCCTCGTGCCCAGCCTGGAGGCGGGCCGGACGGCCCCGGCCAGGGCCCTGGCCCCAGGCGAGTACGAAGCGACACAGGAACTCAGGGCCCGGCCGCTGGCCTGGACCGGCTGTGCAGGACTGATCCTGGCCGGCTTGCTCGCGTTGCCCGGGCCTGTCCATGGACTTCCCCTCTTCGGCTATGCCTCCGCCTTCTGTGTCTTGGTGGGGCTTTCCTGCCTGTCCCCCCTCCTGGTTCTCCTGTTGGGCCGTCTTGCCTCGAAGGGGCCAGGAGGCACGGGAGACATGGCAGCGGGGTGGCGGGGAATGGGCGCAGTCGGCCGCGTGGCCGCGGCCCAGATCGTGCGGGCTCCGGGACGGAGCGCCGTCACGATCTCGGCTCTGATGGTGGGGATCGCGATCATGGTGGGGGTGGGGACGATGATTCAGAGTTTCCGCCACACCGTCGAGGCCTGGATCAATCAGACCGTCATGGCTGATCTGGTCGTGGCCCCTTCTTCATGGCTGCAGGGGGAAGAAAGCGGGATGCTGGCCAAGCGGCTGCCCTTGTCCTGGGCCGAAACCCTCGCTGTGATCCCCGGTGTGGCCGCTGTCGATCCGTACCGGCAGCTGCGCGTGGAGATCCAGGGACGGCCCTCGTCGTTGGTCTCGCGCAATTTGCGGCTGCATGCGGAACGAAGCCGGTACCTGTTCCTGGAGGGCGACTCGGCCGGAACGCTCGGCCGGACCGTCGCAGCCGAGGGCGTGATCCTGTCGGAGGTGTTGGCCAGGACGTTGAACCTCGGCCGCGGAGATCAACTCCGGCTGATGACGCCGGAAGGAGAGCGCTCGTTCCCGATCACCGGGGTGTTTTACGACTACGCCACCGACGGAGGGAAGGTGGTCATGGACCATGCCCTGTACCACCGGCTCTGGCGGGACGATACCACAACGGTGTTCGCGGTGTATGTGACGACGAAGCAGGACGCCAACCGGGTGCGTCCGCTGATCACCGCGCGCATGGCTGAGCTGGTCGGATCGGGCGGCTATCCGGCTGTGATCGGCAACGCGGAGATCAAGGAAGAGATCCTGGCCATCTTCGATCGGACCTTCCAGGTCACCTACGCCCTCGAGTTCATTGCCGTGGTGATCGCGCTGTTGGGGATTATGAACACCTTGCTGACCTCCGTGCTGGAACGTCAGCGGGAACTGGCGACGTTGCGGGCGATCGGGGCCAGCGCCCGGCAGATTCGCCGCATCGTCCTCTGGGAGTCGTCCTACCTCGGGCTGCTCGGCGCCTGGCTGAGACTGGTGGGCGGGGGGATTCTCTCGGTCCTGCTCATCAAGGTCATCAACAAACAGTCGTTCGGTTGGACCATCCAGGTGATGATGCCGACGAGCCTGCTGATCGAGGCTGTGGGGTTGGCTGTGGTTGTAGCCCTCGTGGCCGGGTATCTGCCGGCACGCTGGGCCGCCAGGCAGATCGTGGCGGAGGGGTTGAGATACGAGTAAGGGTTATTCAGCCTTTAGCGTTCCGCATTCCGCATTGTGGGGTTCGTAGTCCACCTCGATTTCAAACCCCAAATCGGCGATCATCTTCCAGGCGTCCTGTGCCGGTTGGCCAGGCGTGGTCAGGTACCCACCGACGAACAGGGAGTCGGCCGGGTAGAGGGCCAGCGGCTGCAGGGTCCGGAGGTTGAACTCCCGGCCCCCGGCGATGCGGATCTCGGTCCGGGGATGGAGAAAGCGAAACAGGCAGAGCACCTTCAGACACCGTTGCGGCGTCAGGTCATGGCCGTGTTCGAGCGGAGTGCCCGGCACCGGGTGGAGCGTGTTCAACGGGATCGAATCCGGCTTGACCTCCCGGAGCGCCAGGGCCAGGTCGATCACATCCTCGTCGCGCTCACCCATGCCGATGATGCCGCCGGAGCAGATCTCGAGTCCCGCAGCCCTGGCATGCTGGATGGTGGCCAGCCGGTCGCGAAAGCTGTGTGTGGTGCAGATGGCCTGGTGGTAGGCCTCGCTGGTGTTGAGGTTGTGGTTGATCCGATCCACCCCCGCCGCTTTGAGCGTGCCGGCTTGCTGCTCGGTCAGGAGGCCCAGCGAGCAGCAGACCTGGATGGGAATCTCCCGTTTGATCGCCCGGACCGCCTCGGCGATCTCGGTGATTTCACGGTCCAGGGGGCTCCGTCCGCTGATCACGACGCAGTAGCGCTGGGCCTTCGCGGCGGCCGCGCGCCGCGCGCCTTCCAGCATGTCCTCGCGCGGGAGCAGGCCGTAGCGGTCGATCTCGGCGGTGGAAACCGAGGATTGCGAGCAGTAGTGGCAGTCTTCCTGACAGGCCCCGCTCTTGGCGTTCAACAACATCTGTAGCCGGACCGTTCTGCCGAAGTAGCGCTCGCGGACTTTGAAGGCGGCCTGCAGCAGGTCGAGAAGCCGCTCGTCCGGAGTCGCCAGGACGGCGAGACATTCCGCTCTTGTGAGGGGTTCATCCCGGAGGGCCTTGTCTGTCAACGTTTGAAAATCCATCATCGTGTCTTGCTCCATCGTCCATCCATGGAAACGGATCGGCGGGTTGCCGCGCCACCGGCTAGACGGTTTCAAACGGCGCCGCGATGCCTTGGTAGGGAATCGGCCTGGCCGCCGCTGCACCGGCTTCGAGGTGCGGTTCGACGCCGGAGGCGTCCACCCAGGGGAGCGCCACGAAGGTGTTCCAGAGCCCGCAGCGGCGGCAACGTCCCGACCATTCGGGAGATTCGTACTGGCACTGGGTGCAGAGGTAGGGGACGACCACGCGCTTCTTGAACCCCAGAGCCTTTTTGAGCTCCTCCACGGCCAAGTCCATCTGCTGCTTGCGGAGGTAGAGGTTGGCCATGATCTTGTGATAATCAGACATCTGATCTTGCGGTCCCTCAAGGATGGACAGCAAGTCGAAGGCCTCGTCGATCATCTCAAGCCGGTAGTAGAGTTTTCCCAGATAAAACTTCAGAACCGGGTTCTGCGGGTCCCGCTGGACGGCGTCCTGGTAGACACGGATGATCTCCCCGGGCTCCCCGATCTCCAGGTACAACTCCTCCAGCCGGTGCAACAGGATGATGTTGCCCGTTTTGGCGTAGACTTTCTCGAAAATCTCCGCGGCGTTCTTGACCTTGCCCTCGCGCACGAGGATCTCGCCGAGGCCGATGTAGGCCGGCAAAAAGCGCTTGTCGCGTTTGATGGCGCCGCGGAAGGAATGACGGGCCTTGCCCGTCTGGCCCCGCTCCAGGAGCTGGCGGCCGACTTCGTAGGTGAGGCCCACCAGCAAGCCGGCCTCGGTCCGCTGGTCGTGCTCCGACAGGGTGGCTTTCATCAGGCGCTGCTGGATGTCCAGCGCGTCGTTCCATTTTTCAAGGCGGATGTAGAGGTCGCGCTTGCGCATCAGGGCCGTCAGATGGCCGGGGTCCAGCTTCAGGATGTCCTGCAGCGTCTGCAGGGCTTCTTCGAACCGTTTGGCTCCCTCCAGGTCTTTCGCCAGCGCGAGCAGCACCTCGATGTTGCGCTCTTGGGTGCTCCGGGCCTTCTGGTGCAAGCGGATCGCCTCCGGATAATTCCGTTCGGAGCGGTAGATGTTGCCCAGCCAGAGGAGCGAGTCCAGATGGTTGGGGTCCAACGCCAGGGTTTTTTCGAACAGGCCGATCGCTTCCGAGGTCCGTTTCGACAGAAACGCATGGGTGCCTTCGCGGTACAGGGCCTCCACCTTTTCCTCCCGCCGGCGCAGGCGGGCGCTGCGCCAGTTCAGGATCAGGTGTTTGGTCTCGCGGACCCCCACCAGCAGGGTGACGAACAGCGCGCCGATCCCCATGGAGAGGAGTATCAGCGAGACGGGGCTCAAGTCGAGGGACTCCAGCGGGCTGAGGCGAACGGTGATGGAGCCGGGGTTCAGTTCTTCGAAATAGTCGAAGATAAAACTGAGGACGACGATCAGGAAGACTGTGAGTAGCAGCCGGAACATGCGCGATCCCTAGGAACGAGCCCGTCCAGATCGTTTTGTCGTCACGGGCACGGAGGCCGCCGGCGCAGGGGGCGGGGTGGTCGGCAGGCGCACCCGCCTGGCGTCGCTCCACAATTTTTCAAGCCCGTAATGCTCACGGATGTCGGCGCGAAACACGTGTACGATGACATCCCCGCAATCCATCAAAATCCACTGCGCGGTGGAAGTGCCTTCGATGCTGAGCGGAGGAAGGCGCTGGGCGGAGAGCACCTGGTCGATGTGCTCGGCGATGGCCCGCACCTGGCGCTCGGATTCGCCGGAGCAGAGGACGAGATAATCGGCGACGGAGGTCAACTTGGCGACGTGGAGGACCAGAACGTCACTGGCCTTCTTGTCGAAGGAGGCCTGGGCGATGGCCAGGGCTTTAGCCTTTGACTCCGGTACGATCGGTGTCCTCCTGATACAGCCGGTTCCGGATTATATAGGATTCGACTGAAGCAGGCAACAGGTTTGACAGCGGAAGCCCTTTCCGGAGCTTCTCGCGGATCTCGGACGCCGAGATTTCGCAGGGGGGGAGGGCCAGGAGCGTGAGGCCCGGTCCATCGGGGATGGCCACGTCAAGACGGTCCAGCCGGCGTTGATCCAATTCCACCAGGCTGTCAGGGGCGAGCGGGGGGAGCAACGGCATGGAGGACAGGGCTTCAAATTTGAACGGGGGGCGCGGGACCACCACGAAATGGCAGAGGCGCAACAGGGCCGCCGCTTCCCTCCAGGTCGGAAACTCAAGGAACGCGTCGAGGCCGGTGATGAAAAACAAATCCGCCTCGGGGCCGAGTTCTTCTCCAAGCACCCGGACGGTTTCGATTGAATAGGACTTGGCGGGTCGGTGGATTTCCACTTCCGAGACCGTCAAGCCCGGCGTGCCTTCGAGGGCTCGCTGCACCATTTCAAGGCGGTGTCGGGCCGGCGCCAGGGACCCGGAAGGCTTGTGGGGCGGATCGCCGGTTGGAATGAAGATCACGCGCTCCAGGGAGAGCCGGTCCTTGACCTGCAGGGCGACGGTCAGGTGGCAGCGGTGGATGGGGTTGAAGGTTCCCCCGAAGAGGCCGATCTTCATAGGTGAAAGAGCTGTCAGCCTTCAGCAATCAGCTTCTGATCGAGAGTTCAGGCGTTCACGCATTGCTGAACGCCTGAATGCTCATCGGTTAGAGGATCACCAGGTTGTCCCGATGAATGACTTCCTCGTATTCCTGCAGGCCGATGGCTTTCCGGATCTCGACGGTCTTGAGCCCTTTGATGCGGTTCAGCGTGTCGGCGGACAGGTTGACCAGCCCCTTGGCGAACTCTTTCCCCTGGCGATCGGTGCAGGTGACGGCGTCCCCCGGGCCGAACTCGCCGTGGACGGCGACCACGCCCGAGGCGAGCAGGCTCTTGCCGCGCCGCACGAGCGCCTCGACGGCGCCGTCGTCGACCGTCACCTGGCCTTTGGCGCGCAGGGTGAAGGCGATCCAGTGTTTCCGGCTGGTCAGGCGTCGTCCGCCGGGCAGGAAGAACGTCCCGGCCTGGCGGCCTTGAAACACGGCCGGCAGCAGCCCCGGTTTGTCTCCGTTCAGGAGCAGCGTGGCCACGCCGTAAGCGGCCGCCTTCTTCGCCGCCCGGACCTTGGTCGCCATCCCTCCCGTGCCTTCGAAGCTGCTGGACGCGCCAGCGCGCCGCTCCACGTCCCTGCCGATCTCCGTGACTAGCGGGATGAGCGTGGCGGAAGCGTTCCGCCGCGGGTCTTCGGTGAAGAGGCCGTCCACGTCGGACAAAATGACGAGCAAATCGGCGTCGACCAAATGGGCGACATCGCCGGCCAAGGAATCGTTGTCCCCAAAGCGGATTTCCTCAACGGCGACCGTGTCGTTCTCGTTGATGATCGGAATGACTCCGAATTCGATCAGGGTCGTCAAGGTATGGCGGGCGTTCAGAAAGCGGCGGCGGTCGGCCAGGTCCTGGTGCGTGAGCAGGATCTGGGCGACCTTCTGGCCGAGCCGCTCGAAGGCTTTCTCATAGGCCCACATCAGCCGGCTCTGGCCGACCGCCGCGGCCGCCTGCTTCTCCGGCAGGCTCTTCGGATAGGCCGTGAGCCCCAGCTTCTGGATGCCGGAAATGATCGCGCCGGAAGAGACGACGAGCACGTCTCGGCCATCCTGTTTGAGAGCGGAAATTTCCTCGGCCAGTCGCTCGATCCGGTCCGGCCTCAGCCCGGTCCCTCGGGAGGCGACGAGACTGCTCCCGATCTTGACCACGATGCGCTTGGCCTGTTTCAGGAGGTGGTCGCGCACGGCACCCTCTCTAGCTCGGATTACCCACGAACATCTACTCCGTCAGCCGATCCTCTCGCCCGCCGGGGCTTTTCTCGCTCGGCCTCCTCAACGTACTGCAGGGAGCACGCCTGCGTCGCCCTCGCTTGCGAGGCTTCGGTCTCGGCGGCCTCGCAACGACGTTCGTGGGTGATCCGGGCTATGGAGTCGACTTGTTTGCCCACGAAATGCACCAGGGCCTCGAGTCCTTCACGCGTGGCGGAGGAAATCGCGAAAAACCGCAGGCGGCGTTTCTTGCAGTAGGCGCGTAACCGTTCCAGGTGCTGCTCGTTGCCCTTGATGTCCAGCTTGGTGCCGACCACGGCGAACGGCTTGCTCTTCAAGGAGGCGTCATAGGAGGCCAGTTCCTTGCGCAGGACCTCGAAGCTGGTCACCGGATCCTCGGCGGCCCATTCCGAGATATCAACCAAGTGGAGCAGGAAGGAGGTGCGCTCAATGTGGCGGAGAAACTGCAAGCCGAGCCCCTTGCCTTCATGGGCCCCTTCGATCAAACCCGGAATATCGGCGATCACGAAGCTGCGATCATTGCCCCAGGATGCGACCCCCAGGTTGGGGGTCAGGGTCGTGAAGGGGTAGTCGGCGATCTTGGGATGGGCCGAAGAGATCGCCGCGATCAGCGTGGACTTGCCGGCGTTGGGGAATCCCACCAGTCCGACGTCCGCCAGGAGCTTGAGCTCGAGCCGGAGCCACCGTTCCTCTCCAGGCCTGCCGGGCTCGAAATGAGTGGGCACGCGGTTGGTCGAGGTGGCAAACCGGGCGTTGCCGCGGCCGCCTCGTCCTCCGTGGGCCACGACGCAGGACTGCTCCTCCTGGGTCAAGTCGGCCAGGAGTTCCCCGGTCTCGTCGTCGACGATCACGGTGCCGACCGGCACGTGGACGATGATGTCCGGAGCGGTGCGTCCGTGCTTGTTCGATCCTTGTCCGGGACCGCCCGCCTTGGCCTGATACTGCTGCTGGTAGCGGAGATCCAGCAGGGTGCTGAGGCGTCGGGAGGCCATCATGACGACGCTCCCGCCGTTCCCGCCATCTCCCCCGTCCGGCCCTCCGTGCGGGACGTACTTTTCCCGCCGGAAGCTACAGACCCCGTCGCCCCCTCGGCCGGCTTTGACGAAGATACGGACCTGATCCACGAACATGCAGTCGCCTCGCGCTCCTTAACGTATTCAGAACGTATTCAGAAGATGCCTGAAAATTCAAAGAGTATCAACCCCAAGGAGCGATCAGGCTCCTCGATGCGTGCTCACGTGACCGGGCCGAGCCGATTCCCTCAATGTGTGGGGGCAGGATCGAGCGGAGTGGGTCGAAACGGAAAGGTTCCCGGTGATGCCGGACGATGAAAAGGAAAGGGGTTGTGGAGAGGGCTCAGGCAGGCTGCGTGGGAGGATAAATGCTGACTTTCTGCCGAGCTTGGCCGCCCTCAAACTTGACGATCCCGGAAATTTTCGCGAACAACGTATGGTCCCGTCCCTGGCCGACGTTGAAGCCCGGGAAAAACTTGGTGCCCCTCTGCCGAACGATGATGCTGCCGGCCTTGACCAGTTCCCCGCCGTACGCCTTGACCCCGAGATATTTCGGATTGCTGTCGCGGCCGTTTCTGGAGGAGCCGCCGCCTTTGTTCGTTGCCATGTCTCGTTCCCCTTGCGGTCTTTTCTCGTTCGGTTACGCCGTTGTAATGCCGGTGATCCGCACTTGCGTGAAACATTGCCGGTGGCCCTTCGTGCGCCGGTAATTCTTCCGCCGCTTCTTTTTGAAGACCATCATCGAGCGGGTCCGCCCCTGTCCGATGATTTCAGCCGTCACACGAGCCCGCTCGACCCAGGGACGGCCGACCACCAGGCCCGCATCGCCCTGGACAAGCCGCACGTGCTTCAACTCCACCGTTCCACCCACTTCTCCCGGAAGCTTCTCGACCCGGAGGACCTCACCCGGCTCCACCCGATATTGCTTGCCCCCGGTCTCAACGATTGCGTACATGACAGCATCTCCTCTTCAGCAGGACCCATTCTTGTATCACAGGCCTTCGAAGACTGTCAATCCCCCACCGACTGGGGGACTGCGCGCACATTGAGCCGGCGCAACAGGGGGGCCGTGTCTATTTTGGCTTTGGCTTCGGTCCGTACGGTGACGGTCTGTCCCTCACTGTGCTTCGGGAGGGGCCTTCCGCCAGCTCGATGAGTCCCCTTGCATAGTCCTGAAGGTCCTTCCGGCCTACTCCAAGCGTCTTGACCTCCGGCAATCCCAGGAACTGAGCCCTGGTCCGCTCCAAGGCGAGCCGGTTGGCTTCCTGGAGCGACCGGCGCGTGTCTTCTACGAAAATGGTCCGGGAATTGTCCGGAAGGACGGTGGTTCCCATGACGACCTCTGCTTGACGGCCCTTTCCAGGCGCTGCTATAGTGCCTCGTCCGTGACGCGGTCACGGCAAGAGCATCGTCCAACCGTTGAGGACAGGCGAATCGTGCTGCAGCCGAGTGAAAAGATCTGGATGGATGGAACGTTCGTGAACTGGGCGGACGCGACCGTCCACGTCCTGACTCATTCGCTCCACTATGGGTTGGCGGCCTTCGAAGGACTCCGCTGCTACAAGGGCAAGCACGGCTCCGCGATCTTCCGGCTCCAGGAACATGTCGACCGGCTCTTCGAGTCGGCACACGTGTCCTTGATGAAGATTCCCTATGACAAGAAACAGATCGCGGACGCGATCGTGGAAACCGTGCGGGTCAATAAGCTGGATGCCTGCTACATCCGCCCGCTGGTGTTCATCGGGTATGGGGCTATGGGGGTGTATCCGGGAGACAATCCGATCCGTGTGGCGATCGCCGCCTGGCGCTGGGGCACCTATCTCGGCGAAGAGGCTCTCGCCAAGGGCATCAGGGCCAGAGTGTCGTCGTTTACCCGCCACCACGTCAATATTTCCATGACCCGTGCCAAGGTATCGGGTCACTATGTGAACTCCATCATGGCCAAGCATGAAGTCAAGGTGGATGGATATGATGAAGCGATCCTGCTGGATCCGGACGGCTACGTGTCGGAAGGGACCGGAGAAAACATCTTCATCGTTCGCAAGGGCGTGCTTAAAACGACGCCGCTGACCTCGATCCTGGAGGGCATCACGCGCAACTCGGTCATGGAGCTTGCGCGTGAGCGGAACATCCCCGTGCTCGAAGAGCGGTTCACGCGCGACGCCATGTACGTAGCCGATGAAGTGTTTCTGACCGGCACGGCTGCGGAGATCACGCCGGTTCGTGAAATCGACGGCCGCCAGATCGGCAGCGGGACTCCGGGACCCGTGACGAAAGCCCTGCAAAAGACCTTCTTCGAGATCGTGCGCGGCGAGGACCAAGCCCACGCCGCTTGGCTCACCCGCGTCTGAATCAGGCTCCCCAGCTTTCAGCGATTAGCTCTCAGC
>CAZKHY010000078.1:3283-6105 GCA_964552455.1 uncultured Nitrospira sp. | reverse complement strand
GCTTTTTTACGGTGTGGCGGGAGCCGGGGTTGCTTGGCTTGACGCAGGGGTCTGGGAAGATTCCTGCGGTTTGGTGTCTTGCTGCTGGACCGGCGCGGGGGAAGGAGCGCTCGTCTGGTTCTTCTTGTTCAGGTCGATGACGGTGGAGGAAAAGGTCCGCTCCTTGGAGAGGACCGCCAGCCCCAGCGACGTGAGCATGAAGATGATGGCGGCCGCCACCGTGACCTTGCTCAGGAACGTCCCGGGCCCGCGGCTGCCGAAGACCGTCTGGCTGGAGCCGCCGAAGGCCGCCCCGATCTCGGCCCCCTTGCCGGCTTGCAGCAGGATGGCGCCGATCATGAGGAAACACACGATGATGTGAACGACTACGGCCAGGGTATACATGCCTCTCCTTCTCGTTATCGCCCGGGCGACGCAGCGAGCGTCTGTGCGAGGGTACAGATTGTAGCAAAGGACTGAGGATCGAGACAAGCCCCTCCCACCAACGCGCCGTCGATTTGAGGCGAGGCCAGAAAGGCCGCCGCATTGTCGGGGGCCACGCTGCCGCCGTAGAGAATCCGAACGTGTTGTCCGGCGTCGCCGCCCCAACTGTTTCCCAGCGTGTGGCGGAGGGTCTCGTGCACGGCTGCCGCCTGGGCCGGATCGGCGGCCCGGCCGGTCCCGATCGCCCAGACCGGCTCGTAGGCGATGACGACCCGGAGGGCGTCGTCCTTCGAGGCTCCGTCAAGGCACCGCAGGAGCTGGCCGGTCACGACGGATTCGGTTCGCCCCGAATCCCGTTCCGCAAGGGATTCCCCCAGACAGAGGATCGGCTGCAGCCCGTGGCGGAGCGCGGCCCGGACCTTCTTGTTAATGTCCCCGTCCTGCTCGCCGAAGAGGCGCCGCCGTTCCGAATGGCCCAGGATCACGTACCGGCACCCGAGGTCGGCCAGCATCGGGGCGGAGACTTCTCCGGTGAAGGGCCCCTTGTCCTCCCAGTGCAGATTTTGCGCGGCGAGGGCGAAAGGGAAGGAGGGTGAAGCGGCTTGGGCCGCGGCCGGCAGCGAGGTGAACGGGGGGGCCAGGACGATCTCGATGCCGTCGGTCGGGGGCGCCAGCTCGGAGAGGCGGCGCACGAAGACCGCCGCTTCCGATGCGGTCTTGTGCATCTTCCAGTTGCCTACGATGAGCCGTCGGCGCATGGAACCCTCGGCAGGCCGGGTGGAAACCAGTCGATGCAGCCGTTCGTCAGCGGCCGTTGTCCGGCAGGGCCGCCAGGCCCGGCAGGACCTTGCCTTCCAGAAGTTCCAGGGCTGCGCCGCCGCCGGTGGAGATGAAGGACATGCTTTCCGATTCGCCGGCTCGGTGCACCGCCAAGGCCGTGTCCCCTCCGCCGACGATGGTCAGGGCGTACGCGTTGGCGACGGCGTGGGCGACGGAGAGCGTGCCGCGCGCGTAGGCGTCCGTTTCGAACATGCCCATCGGGCCGTTCCAGAGGATGGTCTTGGCGTTCTGGATCGCCTCGCTGAACAGTTTGACGGAGGCGGGGCCGATGTCCAGCCCGTACCAGCCTTTCGGCATCTCCTGCACCGGCACGATCTTGGTCTCGGCGCCCGGCTCGGGACTGGCCGCCACCACACAATCCACGGGCAGATAAAATTTGACCCCGCGGGAGAAGGCGTGTTCCTGGACCCCGCGGGCGAAGTCCAGCATGTCGTTTTCGACCAGGGAGTTGCCGATCTCCAGCCCCATGGCTTTGATGAAGGTAAAGGCCATCCCGCCGCCGATGATGACCTTGTCCACGCGCTTGCCAGGTTTTCGATGACGCCGATCTTCCCCGAGACCTTCGCCCCGCCCAGGATCGCCACGAACGGACGCATGGGGTCGGCCACCGCGCCTTCGAGGTACTCGACTTCCTTTTTCAACAAGTAGCCGGCCGCCGCCTCCTTGACGAACTTCGTAATCCCGACGATGGAGGCGTGGGAGCGGTGCGCGGCGCCGAAGGCGTCGTTGATGTAGACGTCGCCGAGAGAGGCCAGAGCTTTGGAAAAGGCCTCGTCGTTCTTTTCTTCCTCCGGATGGAAACGCAGGTTCTCCAGCAGCAGCACGTCGCCCGGCTTCATCGCGGCGACCATCTTCTCGACCGCCGGGCCGATGCAGTCCGGCGCGAAAGCCACTTCCTTGCCCAGGAATCGCTGGAGCCGCTTGACCACGGGCGCCAGGCTGTACCGTGCGTCCGGCTTGCCCTTGGGCCGGCCCAGGTGCGAGCAGAGGATGACCTTGGCGCCTTCGTCCACGGCCCGGTTGATCGTCGGGAGGGTGGAGCGGATGCGGGTGTCGTCGGTGATCTGGTGAGCCTCGTCGAGCGGGACGTTGAAGTCGGCGCGGATGACCACGCGCTTGTTGCGCAGATCCACGTCCTCGATCGTCCGCTTGTGAATGTTCATGGGCGCTCCATGCCAAACTTCGCTTGAACCCGGCACTTCGATCCCCTGTGCCGGGAGAAGTATTCAGCCTACAGTGAAATATACATCTCGCTTGCTAGAGCCGCCGCGCTCGATCATACCGCACTTCGTGAGAACCGCTCACTTCGATCATATGTGAGCGGATAGTTACCTTGCCTCAAGTGGGCTTAGATTCTTCGCGGCGGAGAGGTTTTTGCACCAGTGCCATATCCCTATATTCCATTCCACGTGCTCCCGCTCGGGTCCGGTGATGTGTCCGCTATTGGTACGGGGAACATGAATCAGAGGTATGAAGCCGTCAGGGCTTGGCTGCGATGAATTTGATGAGGTCCCGGACCCGGCATGAATAGCCCCACTCGTTGTCGTACCAGGCGATGA
>CAZKHY010000078.1:0-3183 GCA_964552455.1 uncultured Nitrospira sp. | reverse complement strand
TTGAGCTGGGGAAGCACCAGGTGCAGCGCTTTGGCCGCGCCGGTGCTGGTGGGGATCATCGAAAGGGCCGCGGCCCGCGCGCGCCGCAGGTCCTTGTGCGGCAGGTCCAACAAGTGTTGGTCGTTCGTGTAGGAGTGGATCGTGGTCATGACTCCGTGGCGAATGCCGAAGTTCTCCAGCAGTACCTTGGCCACCGGCGCCAGGCAGTTGGTCGTGCAGGAGGCGTTGGAGATGACTTGGTGCTTGCGCGGATCATAGGTGTTCTCGTTCACGCCCAGCACGATCGTCACGTCCGCGTCCTTGGCCGGGGCCGAGATGATCACCCGCTTGGCGCCGGCCGAGAGGTGCTTGCCGGCTCCTTCGTGATCGGTGAAGCGGCCCGTGGACTCGATCACCAGATCAACGCCCAGGTCCTTCCAGGGCAGCTCCTTGGGGTCCTTCAGGGCCAGGATCTTGATCGGCTTGCCGTTGACGACGAGTTCGCTGTCGCTCGCCTGCACGTCCGCGTCCAGCGTGCCGTGCACCGAGTCGTACTTCAACAGATAGGCGAGCGTCTTGGCATCCGTGAGGTCGTTAATCGCGACGAAGTCCAACTCCGGATCGTGCAACGATGCCCGAAAGACGTTCCGGCCGATCCGGCCGAACCCATTGATTCCAATGCGAATAGCCATGTGTTACGTCCCGCTCCTCGGATAAAAAACGAAATGCCGGCCGAACCGCGACCGGCAGGAGAGCGAATAGTACCCAGGCGGGGAGGCGATGTCAAGGTAGTTGAGTGAAAGGATAGGGTGGCCGGATGCCCTTCGTGCTCGCGCAACGCGCGGCCTCAGAAGGAAATGGCGATAGGATTGGCCAGACCATCCTTCTTGCTCGCAGAGCCCCCACGATAAAGCGGTGGTCGCTCGATGCGCGCAATGTGAAGGACGGTCTGGCCGCTCCCCGCAGGTAGGCGATGAAAGGTGAAATAGGACGCGCGCAGTTGAAGGGCAATCCGGCCACCCATCCATTGGAGTATGGCGAGAACGGGAAAAAGCAGAGGACGCGTGAGGCGTGAACGACCGCACTCCTCACCACGCGGCTCTGATGCTCGCTCCAGCAGCCAGACCCTTCACGTGGATGAAGGAGGAATTAAAGGGCACGCACTTTCGCAATTTGTGTTTTCACCCTTCAATCAAGGTTTCAACAGAACCGGCATCCTGATCGGCTTCGAGTCCGAAGACGAGTGGTTCGAGTACCGCCTGGAGAACGATCCGTGATTCTTGAAGCGAATCGAGTCGGCCCGGCAGAGCTTACGGGCAGGTCGCGGAGTGCGCTTGGAAGAAAAATTGGAAAGCGAGCGAGCTTAGGGGTGACTACCCGCTTCCGCTTCAAGCCAGAGCCATGGCGGGCCGATCTGTGCTAGGCCAACACTCATGCCTAACCCCATTGTTGACCCGCACTTCGAAGGTTGTGATGCTCACTCCCGCCGACAGGCCTTCGCAGAGAACCTGGAAAAGACTCCCGGTACATTTTCTGCTTCCGTATGAATCTGTAGACTTCTAGGGAGATAATCCGACTTCAATAGCGCAGTGCCCCTTTATCGGGGAGGAGTCATCTTGTGCGGTGAAGAAGCGAGAGGTGACACGACTCAGACTCGAAACCTTATCCTGAGAAAGCACGATTCTTACACGAAAGTGAGAGGGGGATGTATCTATAACGAGCGCACTACTTGTGCTAATCCCTCGATCGACGCCATTGTATATTCGAGTGACGTTTTTGCTGTAGCCGACCGAGCAGCTCTGTAGAGGGAAATCCGAGAAATGAAAATTGAAGGCCAGCGCTGATTCGCGCACCTTGCTCGCGAGATAGTGAGAGAGAGCATCGTCGTCTAGGAAAACAAAGGTTCTTGTACTATCAAAGCTAGAACTCCAAGTACTTACCTTGAACTTCCCAAGCCTATTGGCTGCTTCCTCGACGGCAAGAGGCATCTGGCTTGATATACTTAGAGTCACCGGAACAACTATCTCCAAATCTGAAGACCCTCTTACTATAGACGCTTTAGGCTGTCCGATCACGACAGATTGGTTCTGTAGAATGTACGCGAATATTTCATCAAGGTCTTTCTTTTTGTTGATGCGTTCTTTCTCCTCGTTTATAGCTTGCACAATCAGTGCTTTACCCGCGACCAGCCGTTGAAAAAAGGCTGTCTCATTTCTTTGCGTTACCGCGAATTCTTTTTCCGTTTCTCGGATTTCGTCAAAAGCCTTATCCCGTTCTGGGCCAGGTGGGGTTTGGGCGATCAGTTGCTTCAAGGCTTCAGTTTCTTTGCTAAGTCGAGCATAGTCTTCCTGGAGTTTCTTGTATTCCTCCGCGACGTTCTTCCCCTTAATCCGTTGTGCGAGTTCGGCCACCTTGTCGGTGGTGACGGTGGCTTTGATCTTGACGAAGAATTTCAGGCCGTCGCCGACGAGGGTGCGGGTTTTCTCCAGCACCTCGACTTGCAGCACCCCGCCGGCGATGGTCTGAATCTCATCCGCGGTGAGTTGGTAGTTCTGGACCTTCGTGTAGCTCTCGACGTAAGTGCCCGCCTGCTCCAAGGCCGTCTGTTTGGCTTTCTGCAAGGCCATGGATTCGGCGAAGGTCATGGTTTCACCTTCGCCCATCGTGTAGGTGCCTTCGGCGGTCAAGACTTTGGTATCGGCATGGGCGGACAGTGGGGTAGTAAGTGCGAGAGAGAAGGCAAGGAGCCAACTGAGCTGAGGAGGTCTTCGCATTTTAGACCTCAATGGTAGGATGCTTGCGAAATCCTTATAGCTGATTGCGTGGGCCGCGTCCAGCCTTGAAGCTTTTGACAGGGGAGGGGACGGGGAATACAATCAATGTCACGATGGGAACGTTCTCAATCAAATTTGTCTTGAAGCACCCGCTTGATCCAGGTCGCCGGCTTGAATTGGAGGGGCTGGTGGACACTGGGGCCATGTTCACGCAGGTTCCTTCGAACTTGGTCGCTCAGATCGGGATCGTTGCGTCGGGATCGAGGGCCGTCCATTACGCCGATGGTACCAAGGACGTGGTGCCTGTTGCTAAGGCGGATATTACAATTGACGGCCTGGAGACCGCGGCGATGATCTTATGTGGGAAGCCGAACTCGCTTATCCTTGTGGGAGCGCACACGCTTGAAGGCCTCGGCCTCGGTGTAGACCC
>CAZKHY010000077.1:0-16700 GCA_964552455.1 uncultured Nitrospira sp. | reverse complement strand
CTAGTATAGCGAAAACCCAGGGGCAAACAAATCCGCCTCACCTACTCCCTTCAAGCCCGGTGCGTCATTTCGTTATCGTCTGTACGATACCAAGAAAAGACTCCCGACACATTTTTCGGCATATTTTCTCTTTGGCGCTTACCATCTTGGCGGCAATGCACTTAGGTCCAGCCTTCCATCAGGCAAGAGGAAATCCGCGTGGCTGCAAAAATGAGCCCCTCGCAATCCATCACCACTTTCGGACAAAATACCGATAAATGATGGGGAGGCTAATTTGGAAATTCTGAAGACGGGCGCCCCACTCATTCCACCAACATGTTCTGGGAAGCTCAGATTATCAGGATTGATCAAGATTTCACGTCGATTGGTTTCATCGGCTATCGTGAATCGCCTGTCAGCAACGTGGGTAACATAGTCCATCATGGGTAGCGCTCGTGTATTGATCCTGTTCCCGCATACCTGTCTGTGCAATTTGGGAAAGCCTAGGATCAGTGCGTTATCACCAATGGATGCCCTAGTGGATTGCGCCAAATCTAAATCGAAACAATAGTTGTCCAACACACCAAATTCAATTTCCAGAGGAATCTGAATAGTGCAAAGGTCTACATAATCATCACGTGCGATAGTTGGCCACAATGTAATATCAATAAGCGAGACGCCTGGCACGCCGAGTAAGACTACAATATCCGATCTCTGCCGAAGCTGATCGACCTCAGCAATTAAGTGATCCGCAGTGACTAAAAACCTGTTTGCACTTGTTCGGGTGAGTAGGGCCGTGCCGCCTGTTATCCAGCCATCGAGCTTAGCATTTAGTCTTGGATAGACAAGGATAGGCGCAGCATATGGTATTAGGGAATCGATCTGCCTTTTAAACTCCTCAGTGATATGGATACTCATTCCGAAAACTTTTAGACCCGTTTGACTATGCCCTTGCCGTATCCCTGCCCGAGAACCGGGACCGGGCTATGAGCGACCGGTCCCGGTTCCACACCTTCTCTTTTTGGGCCAGGTGGAACGGATGCGCGCTGAGGTTTATGGCATGGCGGGACAATGCCTATCAAGAGCTGTAAATGGTGCCGCGCCCCATTCTGCTATTCCGATGAGGGGTGCGGCCAACAGAAAGATCGTAGCACGCCGGCCAGCGTCAACGCATCATGCCAAAACCAAACGCGCGCGCCGTTCGTCACCCGGCCCCGACTACCACTTTTCGTCAGCCGAGTTCACACAGGCCGGATGATCTCCACGGTCGCGTCGGCTGGAATGCGCCCGACGGTGGTTTCACGTCCTTTGCGGTCCTTCCTCGCAATCTGATCAATCCTGACGATCGCGCCTCGGTGCCAGTCATCGAAGGCCGCATTCGACGGCGACCGCATGCGGTCCAGCCTTCCCACCTCAGGCCTCCCCGTTTCATTGCACAGCCAGGCCCGTTTCTCCCCTTTCATGGAGCGCAGCTCACTCACCACCCGATAGATATCCGGACCGTGCTCTACGATAGTACGCCCGTCTTTCCGCAACAGGAGATAGGCAAATTTCAACGCATCCTTGATGAACTCGACCTTCCGATCGATCGCCACCACGAGTTGGGGCGGCGTCCAGGGCCGCTCCTCGTGGCACCAGTCCGTTTCCTTGAGCAGGGCCGGGCAGGGGCAATCGTGGAGGCAGGGACTATAGACCGTGCAGCAGTGTTCTTCCAGCAGATGGTCCCTGACGAGGTGCAGGTGACGGGAGGTCTCCCGGAGGGCCGGCTCGATGATCATCAGGGTTCCGTTCTGATCCAGCAGGCCAAGCAGATCCCGCACCAACTCGGTCCGTTTCCCGATGGGATCGCGCGCGGAAGGAAACAATTCGTTCAGCACGTTGGCGAGGATGATCAGACCGTAGGAAGGTCCGGCAGTAACCGCAAGGTCCGCCTGGGGCTTGCACCGTTCCAGATCGAGCCGGATCGTCGTCAGCCGCGCGGTCTGCATCCGTTCGGTTCCGACATAAGCGTTCCAGAGTCGCTCGCAATCCTGAAGCGCTTGAGAGGAGCGATCCACAGCCATGACCTCGAGCTGTGTCTGCTTCATCGAAGGACTTCGCCGGACCCAGTCGAGTACCCCTAGCGAAGCAGTCCCGGACCCGCTTCCCAGGTCCAGCACCGTAAAAGGTTCAGCCGTCTGATCCGGATTCGTGGCAGGGTCCGGCATTTCGTCCAGCAGGACCTGGACCTTGGCCAGATTGACCGGCAGATAATAGGCCAGGTAGGCCAGACGGCTGAGGCTGTCGTCCAGATAAGACGAGGGTAGAGACCGGCGCTCTCTGGTAAAAAGCTGGGAGAGCTCCGTCACCCTCCGGCACAAGTCGTCCGGCACTGGGACCGCGCCGGCGCTGCTGGCCAGCCCCGTGACCGACGCAAGAGCGCGCAGGAGAGCATCAGAGAGAGCCGGTAGAAGAGGCATCGGCCTTGTTGACCACGGGAAAGACCCTGCTGTATGCTAACTTAAAATTGGAGTTACCACCATGACAGACACGATCATGCAAGCCTATCGGGCGGTCGAACGGGCCATGGAACAGTACAACCAGGCGCTGGAGGACCATGTCCTGGCCCTGCGCGCCTCCGAAGCCTCAGACGCCACCAAGCTGGAGCGGATGACCCACGGCGCCAGAGCCATGCGGGACAGCAGCGCGATCTACCTCTCCTACGCCAAGTTCATCGCCTACGGCATGCCGGACAGCGAAGAGATGATCCAGGACGAGCTGCAGGGTTGAGTCGTCGCTCGTATCTCGTGAAGCGTATCTCGCATTCCCGCCCGCGCTTCACGCTTCACGAACGACGAGAGACAACGCACGCGTCACGCTTCTTGGGTAAAAACAAAAGCGCCCGACCCACGTGGATCGGGCGCTTGTTTTTTAGCCAAACGCGTGCGTATCAGATGCTGCGCATGAAGTGGGCCACCGTGGCCGGGTCCACGTCCGTGCCCATGATCGCGGACAGGGGCACGTTGGTGGACTTCTTGCCGGTCAGCCCGGACTCGACCTCGTCCACGATCAACTCCACCGGCATGGACTGGCCTCCGTACACGTGCGGACCGCCGATGATCTTGGCCTTGGAATGGCCGTAGATCGCCGTGGCCACCTCCTTCGCCAGCCACCCCACGTAGTTGAATTCGGGGATGACGATGAGCTTGACGTCCTTGCACAACTGCCGCAGCTCCTGGGTGGGGAACGGGCGCAGCGACCGGATCTTGATCAACCCGACCTTGATGCCCTTCTCCGCGCAGAGCCGGACCGCTTCGCGGGACTGCGCGGCCGCGCTGCCCGAGGCGACGATCACGGCGTCGGCCTTGTCCACGTTCTCCGCCGTGCAGAGCCCGCCCATGAACTTGTTGATGTACTTCCGGGACCGTTCGACGGCCGCCCAGACTTCCTGCTGCCAGACCGCGTGGATGTTGTAGGCCATGAAGTTGGACTTCTGCACGGGCGCGTCGCGCGACAGCCGGGCCGGCGGGTTCTCGGCGTCCAGCACCGGCACCGCTCCGCGCCAGGCTTCGCGGGGAGGCAGCTTGATTCCCTTCTCCTGCATGTGCACGTAGCCGCGGGCGTGGGTCACGAAGAAGCCGTCGCAGCAGACCCCGACCGGCAGGGTCACGTCGTTCATCTCGCTGATCACGAACCCCTTCATGATGAAGTCGAACATGTCCTGCTGGTTCTCGGCGTGGAAGACGATCATCCCGCAGTTCAACAGGTAGGAGACCTCGATGTTGTCGGGCTGGATGGCCAGGGGCGCATTGACGACGCGGCAGGTGAACATGGCCACGGCCGGCAGGCGATGGCCCGGCCAGGAGGCGATCGGTTCGATCCCCCGCAAGGTCCCGGGTCCCGCGGTCGCGGTGAAGCAGCGCACGCCCGCGCGGGACGCGCCGGCGATCGCCGACATCACGCCGTATTCTTCTTCCCCGCGGTAGTACTCCTTCACGTACCCTTCGCCGTACAGCACGCCGATGAGCTGCATGGTCTCGCTCTGCGGCGTGATGGGATAGGCGATCGACAGGTCGACGTTGGAGCGCCGCACGGCCTCCTTGGCCGCCTCGCTCCCCGTAATGAACTCCTTGGTCCGCGGCGCCTCGAAGAACATGTGCTCGGGCGTGACCACCCGCTGCTTCTTGGCTTCCGCGTGGGGGTCTTTTTTGACCTCCGAGGGCTTCGGAGCCGCAACGCTGGTGATCGGGTCACCCTGCGGGTTGGTCTTGACTTCGGTTTCCACGGATTCGCTCATTGTGGCACCCCTCTTGGCTGTATCGGTCAGGTCCGAGACCTCACCCTTCGCTCTGCATGTGTTCAGGCTTGTGGCCGAAGGCCGCGGCGCTCGCCGCGCTCCCCGCCGCAGGCATGAAGGTCAACGGGTTCGTGTGGGTCTTGCCCCCGTGCACCTTCGACTGGGTGCCGGTGAAGCGGACGTTCTCGCCGTTCGCCGGCAGCTTGATGTTCATCTCTTCGCGCACGCGCTTGAAGATCTGGGCCACCTTCCTCAGCTTGGCTTGATCCGCATCCCGGATCGTCAGCATGGCGTCTTCATGGCCCTGCTCGGCGCAGATCGCGCTCGTGCAGCAGTTCGTGCCGGCCCGGATCATCTTCAACGTCAGGTTGGCGTAGTGGCAATGGACGCCGATGAAGATGCAGGCCTCGATCTTGTTGCCCCAGATCGTGAGGTTCGGATGGTTCGGGTTGATCACCTCTTCCGGATCGATCTTGGGATACTTGGGCCGGTAGTCCGGCATCGGGATGATCAGCACGTCAGGAATCTGCGCGGCGATCTCCAGGACCGCCTTGGCCTTCTCGACGGCATGGTGATTCCAGGCCCAGAGCACCATCGGGCCGGGGAAGAGCGTGGCGTTGGGACTGGTGAGCATCTTGCGGGCGATCTCCTCGATCACCTTGTCTTCGTCGGGCTCCAGAATCCCGTACCTGAGCCCCTGGCCGGGATCGGGCAGGGACACGCCCAACTGAGCGGCCGAGGGGGGGTGAAACCCGGCCGGGCCGGGCACGATGATCCGTTCTTGGTTCTGCGTCGTCTCCACGAGTTCCGTCCCCCTTACCCGACCACCGGGCTGACCAGGACCGCGGTTGTGCTTTTGTCGCCGTAGGTCACGTTGTCGGTGATGGCCGCCTTGGGCAACTGGTCGATCATGATCATCTTGATCGCATGGTGCTTGGCCATGTTGTCGCAGACCCAGACGCACTGCGCGCAGCCCTTGCAGCGGTCCACCGCGACATACGCCGCCCCGTACTTGTACCCTTTTTCTTTCCCCGCCTCGTTGTTGTAGAGGATCGTGTTGGCTTCGGGACAGAACTGGGTGCACAGCTTACAGCTCGTCTGCGCACAGATGTCGACGTCGATATCGGCCACCAGATACATGGAATCCTCTTTTCTGTGACGGTCAGGCCTTGGCGGCCGCCGCGGCGGTTTCCGCCTTCTTGGCCGCCTTGCTCACTTCATCCCAGCCGTTCTGAGCCGCGAAATCCCACCCGGCCTTGATCACCGCCACGTTTTTCTCGATCAACTCCTGCTTCTTCTTGAACTTCCGCTCCACCACGCTGTCCAGGGCCGCCGTGCCGCCCGACACCACGAACCCCTTGCCGAGGAACCGGTCCTTCACGGCCTGGGCCAGCGCGTCGATGGTGGTCAGGCCGGTGATGCAGCCGATCGCCCCCATCAGCGCCATGTTGGTCGCCAGGTCCATGCCGGCGACTTCCAGCGAAATCTTGGTGGCCGGCAGATAGTACATGCGGGCCCGGCGCTCTTCCAACTCGCGCGCCTGATCCTTGTGCAGCTTCATGGGCCCGTCGTTGTTGATCAGGCACACCCCGTCCTCCTTGAGTCCGAAGTAGAAGGGCATCGTGTAGGACTTGCCGTGCGTGATCACCTGCGGATGGAAGATGATGATGATGTGCGGGAACGTGATCTCCCCGATCTCGTAGATCGGCTCATCGGACACCCGCACGTAGCTCTCCACCGGCGCCATGCGCTTTTCGGACCCGTAGAACGGGACGATCGTGCTCTCGCCGCCTGCGTTGATGACGGCCGTGCTGAGGATGTGCGAGCCGGTGACGACCCCCTGCCCCCCGACGCCGGCCATCCGGATGTTGAAGCGTTTCGCCATCGCTCGTCCTCCCTACCAAGCTTGCTAGTACCGCCTGCTTCGATCAGATGCAGGCGGAGAGGTTTTTTGCCTCCAGTGAACCATCACCCGCGCTTGCTCGAACCGCCATCCTGTCCTTCATGCGAGAGGTCACCTGGATTTCGTGTCAGACCTTGGTCACCGCCGCCGCCGGCTTGGGCAGGAAATCCTTGTACCCGTAGCGATCGGCGAGGTACTGCTTGGCTTCGTCGGTGATGTACTCGGAGAACTGATAGCGATCGCTCTCCACGTTCTTGGCGTCTTCCATGACCTTGTCGGTGGGGATCGCGTACTCAATGTTGCAGGAGGTGTAGGCCTGGATGTACGTGGGACCGATCTCGCGGGCGATCAGGACGGCCTTTTTGATCACGTTCTCCACCCGCCGCGGGTTGTTCGGCACGACCGTCGCGACATAGGCGCAGCCCGCGATCTTGGCCATCCCGACCATGTCCATCTTTTCGAACTTCTTGCCGAGCGGGGCCATCTTGAGCACCGCCCCCCGGTTGGTCATGCCGCTTTCCTGGCCGCCCGTGTTGCCGTAAACCTCGTTGTCCAGCATGATCGTCGTGAACTTTTCCTTCCGGAACCAGGAGTGGAGCGTGCAGGAGAAGCCGATGTCGGCCATGCCGCCGTCGCCGGCCATCACGACCACGTCCTTGGGCTTGTCGCCGAAGCGAAGCCGCAAGCCCCTGGTCAAGCCGCTGGCCACGCCGTTCTGGTCTCCGTAGTTGCCGTAAACGAAGGGGATGGCGGCCTGCGAGATCGACAGGCGGCCGCATCCGGCGGTCCCGACCGTGATCGTGTCCTCCGGGTTGGGGAAGGAGATCATCGCCAGCCGGATGAAGAGCGTCATCGCGCAACCGGCGCACATGGGGTGCTCTTCGAGAATCTCCTTGAAGCTGCCCATCTGCGACACCGACACCTTCTTGCCGAAGGGGCCGTGCTCGACCATGTCCCTGTATTCCTTGGGCATGAACTTTTCAAAGCCTGGTGAGAATTTCACATAATCGAGACTCATCTGGGCGCCTCCCTGTCTATGCCGGCCATCAGACTATCGAGGGCCGGCCCCTTGTCTTGTTGGCTAAATATCCCCTCTCATGCTCCGGCCAAACGCCGCTCCGGGCGGTTTTGACTCCACCACGGAAATGGCCGAAAAGCTAGGCTTCCCATAGACTTCCGGAGCAACGAGTCTAACAAAGCCGTCGGAAGCTTGTCAATCCAGAAAGTGACCGGCCGACGAGGCTTCCGCGAGGCTCGCTGAACCGTATAACATGCCGGATATTAATGCAACTTGACAGAAGACCCACCCTGAGCGAAAGAAGGCCTACCGAGCCCGTGGCTGGTAGGCCATTGGCCCTAACCGGGGGCATGCCGCCTCTTTTTCGAACAGATGGCCGTTTTCAGATTTCGCCGCTTCCCTTGACGCTCCGGACAACGCCCCCTATAATGATAAAACTTTACGGAAAAACAGCTCGTTCATCGTACCGAGAACGATTGGATGAACCGGACGGCGATGGCTTTGTAAGCACCTCACTCTGCAATAAAGGCCGGTCGGCATGGCTCGCACACTGGGCGTCAAACCGCTTACGGTCGAAAGCCTCGACAGGATCAAGCGCCTCGCTTCGGACCTCGTCCGTGAAGCGGGGAAGAAACTGCGCCATTGCCGGTACGCCGACCTGCGCCTGGAAATCATCGAAGTCAAAGCGGCGCGGGCCGAAAACGGAAGCGACAAGACCGCCCAGGACGACTACGTCTTCGGCTTCGGCATCCGGGTCCTGGCCGGAGATCCGCTGCCCTCGCCCGGCTACTACGGCCACCGGCTGGGGAACGCGGACATGCGGGGGTTGGCCGCGCTTCTGAGAGCCGGCCTCCGGCACGCCTACGATCGGGCCCTCGCCAACGCGCAGCAGAAAGCCGAGCTGCACAAACGGTTCAAGGAACTCGGCGGCAGCCTGGCCGCCCTGGAGCTGGCCCCGATCGAGGTGCGCCAGGATACGGTCAAGGCCGAGTACGCCATCGATCCCCGCTCGGTCCCCCTCACGGAAATCGCCCGCTACTGCGCCGAAGCCTCCCGTTCGGTCAAGGGGCTCGGACCGCGCATCCGGTTCAATTCCATTGCCGCCACCACCAGCGTGAGCCGCGAACTGTTCGTCAGTACGGAAGGCGCGGTCATCGACCAGTCGTTCGCCACCACGCTGGGATTCTGCTCGGTGGTGGCCGAAAACGACCAGGCGCAGCAGGCCCTCTTCGACTACATCGGCCACCAGCGCGGCTGGGAAGTGGTCACCGAGGGCACGCGCAGCGAACTGATCCGCCATCTGGACCTGCTCACCTTCTCCACCAGCCTGGCCCATGACTGCCTCAAGCTGGTGGATGCGCCGCCGCTCCGCGCCACCGACAAGGAAGTGGTCGTGGTCACGGACCCCCACTACAACACGCTCAAGGCCCACGAGATCATCGGGCACCCGGCCGAACTGGACCGCGCGCTCAAGATGGAGACCGGCTATGCCGGACGCAGTTGGCTCCTGCGGAGTCTGACCCAGACGCAGGTCGGCAAGCAGATCGCCTCCCCCTTGGTCACCGCCTATTCCGACCCGGGCCTGCCGGGCCTCGGCCACTACGCCTACGACCATGAGGGCGCCCCGGCACGCAAAGTCATGCACATCGAGAAGGGCGTCTTCAAAGGGTTCATGAACAGCCGGCAGACGGCCGCCATCCTGGGGGCGGAGCCCAACGGCTCCTACAAGGCCGTCGAAGCCTCGATGGTTCCCCTCATCCGCATGTCCAACACGGTCTTCGGCGCCGGCGCGCAGGACCCGGAGAAAATCATCGCCGAGGTGGACCGGGGCTATTATCTGGTCGGGCACCGCACGCCCTCGATCGCCGAATCCCGCGAGAACTTCAGCATCTCGGCCCAGAAAGTCTACGAGATCCGCAACGGGCAGATCGGCCAGCTCTACCGCGGCGGAGGCATGACGGCCGACACCAAGGATTACCTCATGAAGGTCGACGCAGTGGGACGCGATTTCCGCCTCTTCCCGATCCCCAACTGCGGCAAGGGCCAGCCGATGCAGACCAAGCGGCTCGGCAACGGCGCCCCCACCATGCGGAGCCGAGCCAGGCTGACCGGCCTATGACCTCCCTCGCCGCACTGAAGGCCGCCGTTCAGCGGGCGCTCCGGCACATCGCGCGCGCCAAGGATGTCCAGGAGGCGGAAGTCTACGCCTCCAGCACCGGGCAGTTCCTCTGCCGGCTCAATTACACGTCCGACATCCCCTGCCACGGAGTCGAGGAACCCAAGTCGTCCGAAACCTTCGGCATCGGCGTTCGCGCCGTCTTCGCCGGAACCGACGGTCCCCGCATCGGCTTCGGCAGCGAAGCGCGGGACCTCTCGCCGGACGGCATCAGGCGGGCGCTGGAGAAGGCCCGGCAGAACGCGGTGCTGGACCCGGAGTTCATCTCGTTCCCCGCGCCTCCGCCCGACGGACACCGCGAAGCCGGCCGATCCGTCCGTTACCACGATCCCGCCATCATGGACCTGACGGACGGCAAGCTCGTCGAAGCGGGATGGCGGGTGCTCAACGAGGCCTTGAAGGCCTTTGCCTCGTCGGAAGAACTGACCAAGCTGGCCGGATCGAAGGACAAGCTGGCCAAGACGGGGCTCATCGTGGGCGGGGATGTCAGCCTGATCCAGCAGCGGATGGCCGTCGCCTCCACCAGGATGCCCAAGGTGCAGACGGACGAGTCCACCGCCGTCACGTCCTACATCACCTCCATGGTGGAGCGGAAACAGGCGAAGGGCAGCGGCTACGCGGCCGCCACCCATCTGGCCAAGTTCAAAGGGGAAGCCGGAGGCGAGGCGGCCCGCAACGCCGTCAAGGCCGCCGACGGCCAGCGGATACCAAGCGGGACCTACAAGGTCGTCCTGGGTCCCCAGCCGGTCAGCGACCTCATGACCAACCTCATCCTGCCGAGCCTGAGCGCCGATGCCTTCTATAGCTGCCAGTCGGCCTTTCTCGGCGAGCTCGGCCGGTCCGTCGCCTCGGACATGCTGACGATCTACGATCACGGCGCCGCCAAAGGCTGCGTGGCCAGCAAGCACCTCACCTGCGAAGGCCTCCCCACCGGCCGGACCGACCTGATCAAGGGAGGGATGCTGCAGGGGCTGCTCTCCTCCCATTACGAGACCCAGCGCCTGCTGCGGGACCCGCGCGCCAGAGAGAAGCTCGGCATGAATCCCCAGGAGCACCCCGATATACTCGTCCCGCGGAACGGGTTCCGCCTGTCCAACCGGGGCGGCAGGCAGTTCGACGTTCTCCCTTCGATCGCGGCGACCAATGTCTTCATCGAAGGGGCGGCCCCCTACACGACCAACGGTCTTCTGGGGCTGGTGGGCGACGGCGTCTACGTCGGCCGCATCTGGTATACCTACGCGATGAACGGCCTGCGGGCCGGGGATTTCACCTGCACCGTCGTCGGCGATTCCTATCTCATCAAGGACGGACGGATCGCCGCACCGATCCAGGGCAACAGCATCCGGATCACCGGCAACGTCCGCCACCTCCTCGCCAACCTTCTCGGCATCACCAAGCAGGCCAGGCCCGTCATCGGCTGGGCGGCCGACGAAGTCGTCTATGCCCCCGAGATCGCCGTCCAAAACCTGCAGCTCTCCGAAATTGCTCAATTCATGGAATCCGTGTAAACTAGCCTTCCTATGCCCCTGCGCGTCATCATTCCGGGCGAAGAGGAAGGCCGGAACCACGTCGGAGGCGTTCACAACCGCCCCCCGATTCCGGACGGCACCCTCAAGGCCGAATGTCCCAAGTTCATGAGCCACGGCCCCTGCGGCGGCGTGCGCAAGGGAGGGCTCTGCGAGGTCTACCCGGAGATGAAATGTCCCTGGGTCACGTTGTATTTCGAGCTGGAAAAGATCGGCCAATTGGAGTGGATGAAGCAAGTCTGAAAACCGTGAAGCGTCGCTCGTCGTTCGTATCTCGTATTTCGTGAAACGTCCGAATCCTGAACGAGATACTCTTCACGAGATACGAACCGCAAGGACGCGCGGCGCGGGAGCAATCAGCGGTGAGGAAGAAAACAAAAAAGACGAGGGAGACGCGGGGGGGGTACACCGAGCAGCATGCGGTGAGCGGCGTCACTGCGCGCCTGCCCGAGATCGAGACCTGGCCCAACCAGTACAAGGGCTACGAGATCACGATCGAGATTCCTGAGTACACGGCCATCTGCCCCAAGACCGGGCTCCCGGACTTCGGAACGATCCGGCTGCGCTACATGCCGGACAAGGCCTGCCTGGAGCTGAAATCGCTCAAGCTCTACATCCACGCATACCGGAACCTGGGCATCTTCTACGAGAACGCGGTCAACCGGATCCTCCAGGACGTCGTGGCCTCCTGCCGCCCGGTCTGGGCCGTCGTCACCGGCGAGTTCACCGCGCGCGGCGGGCTCAGCAGCACGATCGAAGCCAAGTACCCTTAGGAGCCAATCAGCCACTTTGGATCTCGGTCAATCGGGACGGAGCAGCGGTCTTCCTCTGCGGCGGCGCCGGAGTTTTTCCACCTCTGAGGAGAATCCATGAGGGTTAAGACCTGCGGCATCAGAAATGAGGCGGAAGCAGCGCTTGCCGTTTCCTTAGAAGCGGACGCACTCGGCTTCCTGATCGGGTTGAACTATCCGACGGATGATGAGGTCGCCCCCGCGGTAGCCGGACACATCATCGCCGCGCTGCCGCCCTTTCTCTCCTCCGTGCTCGTGACCCATCGAACCGACGCGGAGTGGGTCGCCGACACGTGCCGCTCCATCGGCTGCAGTGCCGTGCAGCTCCATGGCGACTTCCCGCTCGAACAGATTCCCGTCCTGCGCAGGATGGTGCCGCACGTGCGGATCATCAAAGTCGTGCACGTTGTTGACGCCCAGTCTGTGGCGCGGGCCACCTTGGCGGCTCGATGGGCGGATGCCGTTCAGTTGGATACGAAGACGGGGACGCGCATCGGTGGAACTGGGAAGACGCACGATTGGTCGATCAGCGCCCAGATCGTCAAGGCCGTTCACAAGCCCGTCATCCTCTCCGGGGGACTCAGGCCTGAAAACATCCACCAAGCCATCCGCATGGTCCGGCCCTACGCCGTTGACGTCAATTCTGGAGTCGAGAATCCGGACGGAAGCAAATCGGCGGTCAAAATGGAATCCTTCATAAGGCTCGCGCGAGAGGTTTCCAGCGATCTCGTGCTCGAGGGCGCGCCTCAGCCCGGTTGGACGGCGGCACGCCCACCCTCATAGCCGGTGGTGCATGTTCAGCGCGTTCTCCTTCGGCAAGATCATCAAAACCATCCTCCCCGGCTCCATCCTCTCCGGAGCGTTGCTCCTGATCCTCGACGCAACATGGCACCTGACGACCGGCAAATCGGCAGTCGTCGAACTCGTCCACAAGGAGTGGGTCACGGTGATCGCCGCCGCCTTGGTGCCGATCAGTCTGATCCTCGGCTTCCTGCTCAACACGCTGGTCTGGCTTTCCCTGAACAAACAGCTGCGCAAAGAAGCGGAGGCCGGTCTGGAAGGCACAGCCTATCCGAAGTTGCGGCAGCGCCTTTCCAACGCGTTATGGGCGGACCTGTCCCCGTACCTTGGGACTGACTCGGCCGGATCCGGGCGTCCGGAAGGCCATCCCCGGGAGTCGCTGGAATACTTCTACCTGCCGGTCATGTCATTCACCAACCTCAACTACCTCCGGGAGAGTTACTTTTCCTGGTATGAGTTTCAGATCAACACGGCCTTGGCCACAGCGGCCTTTATCCCTTGCTCGCTGGTCCGCCTCGGCACCCGCATGTGGGCCACCAGCCCCTGCCTGTTCGTCGCCATCGCGATCGTGCTGCTCCTGTTCACCATCTTCCTGTTTCGGACGCTGCGGGGCGCCGCAATCAAGAATCTGACCGAATATGAAAAGAACCTGTTGCTCCTGATCGTCGGATCGGTCACCGCCGCGACAAGGTATCCGTCGGCCACGCGGCCGGAGTCTGCAGAACCGTCCGATCCACAACCCGGCGGATAAGGCCGGCGCCTGACCCGCCCGCCTTCCACCGTCCCCCGGTCTTGCCTCCACAGTCCGTCTGCGCTACGCTTAGGTCCGAACCTGCTCCCTCCGATTTCTCTATGGCCACCTACGCGATCGGTGATGTCCAAGGCTGCTTCTCGGCACTGCAGCGCCTGATCGAACGGATCCGCTTCGATCCCGCGCAGGACCGGCTCTGGTTCGTGGGCGACCTGGTCAACCGCGGCACCGAGTCCCTGGCCGTCCTGCGCTACGTGAAGGGGCTGGAGCCGGCTGCCCTCACGGTGCTGGGCAACCACGAGCTGCACCTGCTGGCCGTGGCCGCCGGCGTGCTCCCGCCTCACCGCAAGGACACCTTCCTCGACGTGCTGACCGCGCCGGACCGGGACGAGCTCTGCGCCTGGCTGCGCCGGCAGAAGCTCGCCCATCAGGAGGGGAACGTCCTGCTCATCCATGCGGGGCTGCTTCCCCAATGGACGGTTCCGCGAGTCACCCAGCTCGCGCGGGAAGTGGAGCAGGTCCTCCGCTCGGACGAGTACGGGGACTTTCTCCGCTACCTCTACAAGGTGGGATTCCTGACCAATGAAGGCCCCCGTCGCTGGACCGACGACCTCGCCGGCCAGGAGCGCTGGGGCGTCACCACCAACGCGCTGACGAAGCTGCGGGTTTGCTCGGCGGAAGGCGAGATGCAGCTCTCTCACAAGGGCCCGCCCGAGGCGGCGCCGGCAGGCTGCCTGCCCTGGTTCGAGGTGCCGGGACGGCGGAGCGCCGACGCGACCGTGATCTTCGGTCACTGGGCGGCGCTGGGGCTGACGATTCGGGACCGGGTGCTGGGGCTGGACAGCGGCTGCGTGTACGGACGGCAGTTGACCGCGGTGAGGCTGGAAGACCGGCAGGCCTTCCAGGTGCCCTACGCGGAGCCGGCATGATGGGGCCGCAGCCGCCCGATCCGTCCTGGCCTCGTTACAGCGCCAGCCCGTTCCCCGCCTACCGCTACGTGCCGGGCAAGACGCCCCACCCGCGTCGCAACCCGCTCGGCCACTCGTTCGGGCTCCCCGAGCCGAGGCCGCTGGCCTGCCCGCCGGAGGCCTGGGCCCGGTCCGAGGACTACCGCTACGGGATCGATCTCTACAACTTCGCCTTCTGGTGGGAATGCCACGAGGTCTTCGAAGGGCTCTGGCATGCGGCGGGACGCAAGACCGAGCAGGGGAACTTCTTCCAGGCGCTCATCCAGCTCGCCGCAGCCAACCTCAAGAAGAGCCTCGGGGCGGACGGCTCCGCCGCCAAGCTCGCCCGGAGCGGCCTCGAACGTTTGGCCGAGACCCCTCGCTTCTACATGGGTGCGGATGTCGGCGCGTTCGCCGCAGACGTGCGCAACCATTTCGCCGGCTCGCGCAGCACGCCGGCTCTGGTCCGGCTGGACCGGTCTCCGTGCAGCCTGATTGATATTCCTATTGACCTTGGATGAAGAATCTTTGCACAATCATGGCCCACGCCTCGTTTTCGAGGAGGAGCGAGGAGGAGATAGACAGATGAAAGTTCTAGCCGTTCATCCCAGCCCTCTCATGTACACGAAAATCTACCTGCGGCTTGAGCCGCTGGGGCTCGAACTGGTGGCCGAGGCGGTCCGCCGGGCTGGGCATGAGGTCCAGATCATCGACCTGCAGGCGGAAACCCATAAGGACTATTTCAAGCTCATCGACCGCTGGAAGCCCGACGTCGTGGCCTTTTCCTGCAATTATTTGGCGAACGTGCCGGAGATCGTGGACCTCGCCAAGCTGACCAAGGCCAAACTGCCTCGGAGTTTCATCCTCGTCGGCGGCCACAGCGCCTCCTTCGTGGCGCAGGATTTTTTGAAGCACGGCGAGGGCTCCATCGATTGTGTCCTGAGAGGCGAAGGAGAGGCCGTCATCCCGAAGCTGCTCCTTGCGGTCGAGCACGACCGCAAGGCCGTGGCCACGGTGCCCGGCATCGTCACGTCGGATGGGGAAGGCCCCCCGCCCGCGTTCGTGGAAAGCCTGGACGATCTGCGGCCGGCCCGCGACCTGCTGCGCCATCGCCGCAAGTACTTCATCGGCGTGCTGGACCCCTGCGCCTCGATCGAGTTCACCCGCGGCTGCCCCTGGGACTGCTCTTTCTGCAGCGCCTGGACCTTTTACGGCCGGAGCTACCGGCCGGTCAGCTCGGACAAGGTCATCGAGGACCTGGAGCGGATCAAGGAGCCGGGCATCTTCATCGTGGACGACGTGGCCTTCATCCAGGCCAAGCACGGGTTCGAGATCGGGGAGGCCATCGCCAAGAAAGGGATCAAGAAGCAGTATTATTTAGAGACGCGCGGCGACGTGCTGCTGCGGAACAAGGAGGTCTTCAAGTTCTGGAAAGAGCTGGGGATGGAATACATGTTCCCCGGGGTTGAAGCCATCGACGAGGATGGCCTCAAGATGCACCGCAAGCGCATCTCCCTGGGGAAGAACTTTGAAGCCCTGGAGTTCGCCCGCTCGCTGGGAATCACCGTGGCCATCAACCTGATCGCCGACCCGGACTGGGACGCGAAGCGGTTCGAGGTGGTGCGGCAGTGGTGCATGGAGATCCCGGAGATCGTCAACATCAGCGTCAACACCCCCTACCCAGGCACGGAAACCTGGCACACGGAAGCGCGCCGGATGCAGACCCGCGACTACCGGCTCTTCGACATCCAGCATGCCGTCCTCCCGACCAAGTTGCCGCTCCCGGAGTTCTACGGAGAATTGGTCAAGACCCAGCAGGTCTTGAACATGAAGCATCTCGGGTGGGAGGCGTTGAAAGGGACCGCCCAGATCGTGGCCGGGCATCTGTTGCGCGGGCAGACGAACTTTCTCAAGATGCTGTGGAAGTTCAACAGCGTGTACGACCCGAAGCTGCAACTCTCCGACCACCAGCTCCCGGTCAAATATGAGATGGCCCTACCGCCCCCGCACCGGGAGACGATCGATTCCAAGCTCATCTACATCCACAAGGCGCGGGGCCGCCAGGGCCGGGCGCTCGACGATGCCACCGAGGCGTTCGTGAACGAAACCCGGACGGGAACCGGGGCCTAGCGCAGGGAACTCCTGGGTCACTTCGGCTCCGGACACTTGTAGGCGATGCCGGTGTAGGTGACGTTCGTCTGCTCCATGCTGCCGCCCCCCGTTCCTCCGGCAAGCCCCATGCTCCCCGTTTGACCGGCCCGGTTGGTGAGCATCTGCACGGTGTTGGCGCCCAGCTTGGCGGCCTCATTCTTCATGGAATTGCGGGCGCCGGTCTCAAGATTGGCGTTGCTCGTGAAGCCGCCGGTGAAGAAGTTCCCCTGGTTGCCCGTGACCTCGCCCAGGTACTTGCAGCCGCTCGGCTCGTTCGTCACGATCCGCACGCTCTGCGCCCCCAGCTCAAGGGGAATGGCGGCGCACCCGGCCAGCAGGCCGGAACAGATCAGCGCAAAACAAGCTTGCTTCCGCATACCG
>CAZKHY010000076.1:0-17130 GCA_964552455.1 uncultured Nitrospira sp. | reverse complement strand
GGGCCGCTGGAAGGAGTTGCGTCCGATGATGGACCCGAAGCCGCCCCCGTCCCGAATGGCACGGGCCTCCTCGAATACGTTCTTGTCGTCGCTCTTGGCGCCGCCCGAGAAGATCACGATCCGGCGGCCGTTGAACGAACTCTGCACCACGTGACGGACCCGCTCCGAGAGGGTCTTGATCGGGATCTGCTCGGACTCATAGACCTTCTTGGCCGCGGCCTGCTCCAGGTGCGCCGTCGGCAGCTTGACCTTGATCACGTGCGCCCCGAGCTGCGCGGCGATCTGAGCCGCATAGGCCACCACGTCCATCGCGGTTTCCCCGTCCTTGCTCAAGGCGGACCCCCGCGGGTAGGACCAGACCACGACGGCCAGGCCGCTGGCCTTCGCCTCCTCGGCGATCGTACGAAGCTGCTCGTACATCTGGACGCAATAGGACGATCCGGGATAGATCGTGTAGCCGACGGCGGAACAGCCCAGCCGCAAGGCGTCCCTCACGCTCCCGGTCACGGCCGGCAGGGGATCCTTGTCCTCGTGGAGGACATCGTGGTTGTTCAGCTTGAGGATCAGCGGGATCCGGCCGGCGTAGCGGCTCACCCCTGCCTCCAAAAAACCGAGCGGAGCCGCGTAGGCGTTGCAGCCTGCCTCGATCGCCAACTCGAAGTGGTAGTGGGGATCATAGCCGGGGGGATTGGGCGCAAAGCTGCGGGCCGGTCCGTGTTCGAATCCCTGATCGACCGGCAGGATCACCAGGCGGCCGGTCCCGCCGAGTTTGCCGTGGGTGAGCAACCGCGCCAGGTTCGCCCTCGTCCCGGGGTTGTCGCTCCCGTACCAACTCAGAATCTCCTGAATACGTTCGTTCATCGCGCCCTCCATACCAAGCTTCGCTTGAACCGCCACGTTCGATCACCTCGTGGCGGATAGGTACTTTGCCACCAGTGAAAGATCCATCCAGCTTGCTTGAACCGCTCGCCTTTCGAATTGAGGCCAGCGGGTACCACTGTCATGTGATCACGATGGACTGAGTCCTATCGTTTCTCCTGAATGAATTCCTCCGCCAATGTCACGTCATCCCGGCTCCCGATGATCAACGGCACCCGCTGATGCACCGCCGTCGGCTTGACGTCCAGAATGTCCTGGGTGCCCGTGCTGGCCCGCCCCCCCGCCTGTTCCACCACCAGCGCCAGGGGGTTGGCCTCGTACAGCAGGCGGAGCTTCCCCTCTGGCTTGTCCGTCTCGCCCGGGTACAGGTAGACGCCCCCCCCGAGGAGGATCCGGTGGACGTCCGCCGCCAAGCAACCGGAGTAACGGGCGCTATAGGGCCGTCCCGTGGCCTTGTCCCGTCCCTTGAGGTAATCCAGCAACCGCCGGGTGCCGGCCGGCCACTTCTGGTAGTTCCCGTCGTTCGCCGCATAGATTTTGCCGCGCGGCGGGATGCGGATGTTTTCGTGCGACAGCAGATATTCGCCGACCCCGGGATCCAGCGTGAAGCCATGGACCCCCTGCCCGGCGGTAAAGACCAGCATCGTGCTGGATCCATACATCAGATAGCCGGCGGCAACTTGCTCGCGCCCCTTCCGGACGAGCTCCGATTCGGACGGCAACCCGCCTGCCCCTTCATGGCGAAGGATGGAAAAGATCGTCCCGAGCGGCATATTGACGTCGGTGTTGGACGAGCCATCCAGCGGATCGAACAGCAGCATGTATTTGCCGTGGGGCCAGTTCTCCGGCAGATGGACCGGCTTGTCCATTTCTTCGGACGCCAGGGCGCAGACGAGCCCGCTGTACTGGAAGACCTTGATGAAGGTCTCGTTGGCGATTTCGTCCAGTTTCTTGACCGCTTCCCCCTGGACATTGGTCTCGCCGGTCACGCCCAGAATGTTGATCAATCCGGCCCGGCGCAGATCCTGGGCGATCATTTTCCCCACCAGGCCGATTTGAGCCATGAGGGAGGAAAATTCTCCTGTGGCGCCAGGATGGGCCGCCTGCTTTTGGATGATGTATCTGGTCAGGGTAATGGGAAACAGCCCCATGACGCCCCCTTCGCCGCCGATGCGCAACCAGTGCGAATGAACGCGTAATTATATCGGTTTTGATCCCGTCGAGCAATCGAAGTCGGCTGACTTTTCAGGGCGGCGGGACTCGAAACCCCTCCACCAGACTGGCTACGACGGACCCGATCACGACTTTGGCCTTCATCATCACCGGCACGCGGCGGGCGTCGTTCGTGAGCCAGACCCTGATGTTCCCCTCGTTGAGAAAAATCCCCTGAAAGGGCATGATGGCGAGGACCCGGACGGTCTCCACCTCTCCCCAGGGTCCTTTCAGCCGCTCGATCCCTTCGACCCGCACCTCCAGCTTGTAGTTTTTCTTGTCATGGTGCACGTTGAGCACCTGCGAGGAGCCCGGCGCCAACGACGGCAGGCTTCGGAAATAATAGAGGCAGGAGATCGAGTCATGCATGCCGGGAGGGGCGGCCAGCTTGTCGGTCACCCCGTCCTTCGTCGCCGTGATGGTGCCCTCGGATTGGTGAAAGGTCACGTCAAAATCATTTTTTCTCTTCCCTTCCCGTCTCCGGAACACCATCCGGTGGGGAAGCAGCGTGCCGGCGTCCACGACGGACTCCACCCGATTGTCCACGGGATAGAACTTGGACACGAAGGGAGCGGAGGTGGCGGAGGTCAGAAGCCTGAGAGCCGGGCGCCCCTCGATCGGCGGCGAGTCCGCCACTTCCAGGACGGCGCTCCCCGCCGTGATGTTCAACCAGGAAATCGCGTAGGTGAAGCGCTCGCCTGGCGCGAAGGGACGATCGGCTGTCAGGGAGGGGACCACGGTGGACTGGGCCTGCAGGGCGGCCGCCGGAAACACGATCACCAGGAAAGCGAGGGCAAGGGCAACGCCGGCAGGCCTGCGCAGAAGGGGGCCGAGCACCGTCAGGTTGCCAGCGTCCGCTGGGACTGCTCCAACTCGGACTCGATCAAGCGGCGGATGGCCGCCAGGCGCGCAGGGGACGAGGCCTCGAACCGGAGCACGAGCGCCGGTTGGGTATTGGACGCCCTGATCAAGCCCCATCCGTCCTCGAAAACCACGCGAATCCCGTCGATCGTGATGACATCCCGAATCTTCAGGTCGGCATTCTGCACGGTCTTGGAGGAGGCCATCGTCAGCAGTCGGGCCTGCACCTTCTTGACCAGCTCGAACTTGATGCTGTCCGGACAATCCACCCGGATCTCCGGCGTCACCGAGGTGACCGGCAGGTCGGCGATCAAGGACGAGAGCGGCTTTCCACTCTTGGCCAGAATTTCAACCAGGCGGCAGGAGGCATACACGGCATCGTCATAACCGAAGTACCGGTCCGCAAAAAACATGTGCCCGGACATCTCGCCTGCGAGCACGGCCGCTTCGGCCTTCATCTTGGCCTTGATCAGCGAATGGCCGGTCTTCCACATGATCGGCCGGCCCCCGTGTTTGGCCACGTCGTCGTAAAGGGCCTGCGAGGCCTTGACCTCCGAGATAATCGTGCTCCCGGGACGGGAAGCCAGAATATCCCGGGAGTAGAGCACCATCAGACGGTCGCCCCAAAGAATATCACCCCGCTCGTCCACGGCGCCGATCCGGTCTGCGTCCCCGTCATAGCCGATCCCGACATCCGCACCGGTTTTCTTGACGGCCGCGATCAAGTCCCGAAGATTGTCGACCACCGTCGGGTCCGGATGATGGTTGGGAAACCGTCCGTCCAGTTCGCAGTAGAGACCGGTCACCTTGCAGCCGAGTTGCTCCAGGGCATCCTTGGCCAGAAGGGACGCAGCCCCGTTCCCGCAATCAATCACGACATGGAGACGGTCTGCTTTCACGGAGGCAAAGCCCTTCTTGAGATAGGCCAGATAATCCGGGATGAGCGGACGCATGGCCACCGTCCCGGCCCCGCTGGAGAACTGCCCGGCTTCCATCATTCGCCTCAGGTGTTGGATTTCTTCCCCGTGGAGCGCCTCCTTCCCCACACAGAGCTTGAAGCCGTTGTACTCCGACGCATTGTGGCTGCCCGTGATCATGACCCCGCCGTCGACGGGCAGGGTGAACAGGGAAAAATACAAAACCGGCGTCGGGCAGACCCCGATATCCAGGACGCCCAGCCCCCCGGTGGTGAGCCCTTTCACGAGGCGGTCCCGCAAAACCGGCGAACTGGCCCGCCCGTCCCGCCCGACCGCGACCGTCTTCATTCCCTTCTGGCCGGCCAACGTCGCGAAGGTCCGCCCGATCCGTTCCGCCACGTCCTCCGTCAATTCCTGCCCGACGATGCCGCGGATGTCATACTCGCGAAAGAGGGCCATAACTCCTCTTGCAGTGGCCAAGCTGACAAGTGAGCAAGTCTCACCTTGGCTACTTGTTACTGGTTAACTGGCTTCTTCCGTTCGACGCTCCTGCCGTAGTCGTCCTGTAAGCGCACGATGTCGTCCTCGCCCAGATAAGATCCGTCCTGCACTTCGATGATGTGCAAGGTATCCGAGCCTGGATTTTCAAGCCGGTGGGGGGTGTTGCGCGGAATGCCGGTGCTCTGTCCCACCTGCAGGTCAAATCTGCGGCGGCCACAAGTGATCCGGGCTGTCCCGGCGATGACCACCCAGTGCTCGCTGCGCTGATGGTGCAATTGGAGCGAGAGTCGCCCCTTGGGACTGACCGTCACCCGCTTCACCTTATACCCAGGCCCTTCTTCCAGCACCGTATAGGAGCCCCAGGGCCGGAAGACCGTTCGATGCTCGATATGCTCCGGCGCACCCTGCTGCTTGAGGATCTCGACGACTTTTTTGACGTCCTGGGCACGGGCCTTGGGACAGACCAGGGTCGCATCCTGGGTGTCCACCACCACCATATCGGACAGCCCGATCGTCGCGACCAGCCGGCGATCCGCATAGATGATCGAGTCGTGGCTGTCCACGTCCACCACCTTCCCGCTGATCACGTTACCGGCCCTGTTGCGTGAGGCCACCTCTTCCAGGCTGCTCCAGTTCCCGACATCGGACCAGAGAAAGTCGACCGAGACCATCGCCGCATGGGAAGAGCGCTCCATCACCCCGTTGTCGATCGAGACCGACGGCAATCGCCGATAGAGCCGGGCGAGGGACCCGGCGGCGGCTGTCCCCGCCAGATCGCCGATCTTGCGCATTCCACGAGCCAGAACAGGTTGGTGCCGTTCAAGTTCTTCCAGAATAGTGGCAGCTCGCCAGACGAAGATTCCGCTGTTCCAATAATAGTTCCCGGCCCTGAGGTACTTGCCCGCCGTGGCTGCATCCGGTTTCTCCACAAAGCGGGCAACCGGATAGCCTGCAAGCCCGTGGCGCGTGCCGAGCTTCACGCGTACGTCCGGCCGAATATACCCGTAGCCGGTCTCAGGCCGGATCGGAGGGACCCCGAACGTCACCAGGCGATCCTGCCTTGCAAGCTCCACGGCCAAGGCCACGGCTGCTTGGAACCGCCTCGCACCTTTGATCACATGGTCGGCCGGCAGCACCAACATGATGGCCTCCGGGTCCCGGCGGAGCAACTCGGTGGCGACGAGCGCGATGGCGGGAGCCGTATTCCGTCCTTCCGGCTCGATGATGAAATTGTCCCGCAGTTCGTCTTTCCACTCGCCGAGTTGATAGCGGATCGAGTCGGCCTGCAGAGGGGTCGTGGAGATGAGCACCCGCGTCGGCGGCACACATCGGAGGACCCGTCGCACGGTCTGCTGGATCAGGGTCTCCTCGCCGATGATGCGGAGGAGTTGCTTGGGATAAAGAGACCGGCTCAACGGCCAGAACCTGGTGCCGCTCCCACCGGCCAGGATTACAGCGTAGAGATGAGGATTCATGTCGTTATTCGTCGTTCGTGAAACGTCGTTCACATGCTCAACAAGACACGCCTCACACCTTACGCTTCACGGGCTTACGCGCCTGCGCCGCGAGGATCAAGTCCGCGACTTCACGGACAGCCCCCTCCCCGCCTTTCTTCCGACACACATAGTCAACTGCCCGTAAAACAGTCGTCACGCCGTCGGCGGGAGCAGCGGAGAACCCGACCGCTTTCAGGGCCTCCAGATCATTGACGTCGTCACCGATGTAGACCACTTGCTGCAGGCTCAGATCATGCTTCGCGGCAACCTGGCGCAACAAGGCCAGCTTGTCCTGCACGCCCAAATGAACTTCGGGGATCGCCAGTTTTTCCGCCCGGCGAACGACCAGTTTCGTCTGCTCCATCGTCACCAGCGCCGTTATGAGCCCCGCGCGCTGGAGCAGCTTGATGCCCATTCCGTCGCGCGTGTTGAATTTTTTCCACTCGTCGCCCGATTCGGAATAATACATTCCGGCATCGGTCAGGACGCCGTCCACATCCGAAGCAAAGAGACGGACCTGCTTGAGGGCGGCCGTCACGGACGGCCGGGCTTCCTTGTGGCGGCGTTTCTTTGTTTGTCTAGGCGGCACGGGATGATTCACTCACAAGGTGCGTGATTGTAACAGAGCCATCTTGGCCAACTCAATTCGCCGGCGCTCAATTGCCGCTCATACGCTCTCTGATCGCGGCTCGGTCAGGCGCCGAAGATCCGCCTCGACCATTTCATGAACCAGCTCCTTGAACTTGACCTGGCAGGACCACCCCAGTTTTTGTGTCGCTTTCGTGGCATCCCCCCATAGCAGCTCCACTTCGGCAGGCCTGATGAGCTGAGGGTCCAGAACCACATAATCCCGGTAGTCCAGGTTCAGGTGGGAGAAGGCGGCTTCAGCGAACTCCCGGACCGAGTGCTGCTCGCCCGTGGCGATCACATAATCTTCCGGTTCATCCTGCTGAAGCATCATCCACATCGCCCGCACATATTCGCGCGCATGTCCCCAATCCCGTCTCGCCTCCAGGTTGCCGAGTCGAACTTCTTTGGCCAAGCCGAGCTTGATCTTCGCCGCATGGGAAGAAATCTTCCTCGTGACAAACTCGAATCCCCGCCGCGGAGACTCGTGATTATAGAGGATGCCGGACGAGGCTTTGATGCCGTAGGCCTCCCGGTAGTTGCGGGTTAGGTGAAACCCCGCCACCTTCGAGATCCCGTAGGCAGAACGAGGGTGAAACGGTGTTTGCTCGTTCTGGGGGGCCTGCGTCACTTTGCCGAACATCTCGCTCGACGCGGCGAAATAGAACCGGCAGCCCGGCGTGCAGTCGTGCAGAGCCGCCAGGACGTGATGCGTCCCGTTGATGTTCACGTTCAGCGTGGAGAACTCGTCCTCGAAGGAGTACGTCACGAAGCTTTGCGCAGCCAGGTGATAACATTCATCGGGCCTGACCGTCTGGAAAACCCGATAGATGCTCGGCAGGCTTTCGAGCGACGCCGCGTGCAGGTGCAACTGGTCTTTGATAGGCAGAATGCGCCAGAGCCGGTGCTCGGGGTCTTCGATCGCGACCCTCCGAACGATCCCGTGCACTTCATAGCCTTTTTCAAGCAACAGCTCCGCCAAGTAGGATCCATCCTGGCCGGTAATCCCGGTGATCAGCGCACGCTTCATGAAACCTCCGTTACGATTTCTCTACCGGCATCGGAATTCGAACTTCTCGCATGAACCGTGTCAGGGCATCCTTCCAGTGAGGCATCGTAATGCCCGCCCCGGCCAGGACCAGATTCGCCAGGACCGTGTAAAGAGGGCGCACCGCTGCGCGCCTGGCTTCTTCAGACGTAATGGGACGCACCGGGACCGACAGGCCCATCAGCGAGACGATCTCGCAGGCAAATTCATGCCAGGTGCAGTCCCCCGCGCCGGTCGCATGGGCGATCCCCCGCAAATCTGTTTTCACTATGCGGGCAATTGCGGTCGCCAGATCGCCCGCATGGGTGGGGGACCCACGTTGGTCGGCCACAACCCGAAGCGTCGGCTGTTCGACAGCCCGCTGCATAATCGTTCTGACGAAATTTTTCCCCTGCAAGCCATACAGCCAGGCGGTCCTGACAATGAGCGTGTTGGAGCAATGGGCCAAGGCGCGGCGTTCCCCCTCCAGCTTGGATCGGCCGTAAGCATTGAGCGGATTGGGCCTGTCTGTTTCTTCGTAGGGCGTCGCCTTCCGTCCATCGAACACATAGTCGGTGGAGAGGCAAATCAGGCGCGCCCCGATCTTTCCAGCCGCTCGGGCCACCCTTTCGGTTCCCTCCGCATTCACCGCCATGGCCAGATCCGGCTCCCGCTCGGCACCTTCCACGTCCGTATAGGCTGCGGCATGGATGATCACGTCGGGCTTGGCCTCATACACATAACGCTCGGCATCAGCTTTGAGCAGATCAAACTCAGGCCAGACCCCGAGCACGAGCTTGTGCTCGGTGAGTACAGGCTGGAGTTCACAGCCAAGTTGCCCGTCGGCGCCCGTGATCAGGATACGCACGGAGTTCCGTCCTTCAACCGCTTTCCGTACATCTGTTCATAATAGGCCAGAAATTCACCGGATTTGATCTTCCGCCACCATCCCTGATGATCCCGGTACCAATCAACCGTGGTCCGCAACCCCTCTTCAAACGGCACCGCGGGTTTCCAGCCCAAGGCATGGAGGCGGCGGCAATCCACCGCGTAACGCCGATCATGGCCCGGACGGTCCTGCACGAAGCGCAAGAGAGCACGAGGCTTCCCCAGATGCTTCAAAATGATCTCGGCGACCGTAATATTCTCCCGTTCGTTGCCCCCCCCGATGTTGTAAATGGTGCCGGGTTCACCGTGCCGCAGCACATGTTCGATCGCGCTGCAGTGATCGAACACCGACAGCCAGTCCCGGCGGTAGCGCCCGTCCCCATACAGCGGGAGCGCCTGGTCGTCGATCGCGTTGGTGACAAAAAGAGGAATAAACTTCTCGGGGTATTGGTTGGGTCCGTACGTATTGCTCCCGCGGGTGATCAGTACGGGGAACCGGTAGGTCGTCCAGTAACTTCGAACCAACAAATCCCCCCCCGCCTTGCTGGCCGAATAGGGGCTTCGCGGATCAAGCGGATCTTCCTCCTTCGACCAGCCTGTTTCCACGCTCCCATAGACCTCATCGGTGCTGACTTGCAGGAACCGCTTTACCTGGGCCTTGCGTGCCTCCTCCAGCAGGACACCCGTCCCGATGACGTCGGTTTTGGCAAACCCGCCCGGTTCCACGATGGACCGGTCCACATGGGTCTCCGCTGCGCAGTTGACGACAACTTCGATCCTGTGTTCCCTAAAAATAGTCTCGACCGTTTTGGCGTCACAGACATCCCCGTGGACGAACGTGTATCGTGGATTATCCGCGACACCTGCAAGATTCTCGAGGTTTCCCGAGTAGCGGAGGGCGTCCAGATTGACGATCAAGTCCTGTTCGTTGGCCAGCAGCCTTCGCACCAGGTGCGACCCGATAAACCCCGCCCCGCCCGTCACCAGAATATTCATTCCTCACTCCATTTTATTCGCACCGGTCCGGGCCACAAGCTGATTGGCCAGAAGCAGGGACTCGATCGTGCCTGCATCGGTCCACCATCCATCCAGCACATCCCAGGTCAATTGCCCCGTCTCGATATAGGCATTGTTTACGTCCGTGATCTCCAACTCGCCTCGGCCGGATGGCTTGAGCGTCTTGATAATCTCGAATACGCGGGCGTCATAGAAATAGATTCCGGTCACGGCATAAGGCGAGCGGGGGTGCACCGGTTTCTCTTCAATCTTGACCACCCGGTCGCCGTCCAAAACCGGCACGCCGAACCGCTGAGGATCTTTTACTTCCTTCAACAAGATCTTGGCGCCGACTTTTTGCTCACGAAACGCTTGGGCCGCCCGTGCAATATTCCTCTCGATGATATTGTCACCCAGCACAACGCAGACCTGCTCACCCTCGGCAAAATGCTCGGCCAACCTGAGCGCATCCGCAATTCCGCCCTCGCCCTCCTGATAGGTGTAACCCAGGTGCTGCAGTCCAAACTCCCTGCCGTTACCCAGCAGCTTCAAAAAGTCGCCCGCGCTGTTTCCGCCTGTGACCAACAGAATGTCACGGATGCCGGCATTCACCAACGTCTGGATCGGATAATAGATCATGGGCCGATCGTAGACCGGGAGCAAATGTTTGTTCGTCACTTTCGTGAGGGGATGCAGGCGCGTCCCCAGCCCGCCAGCCAAGACCACACCTTTCATGAGAGGTCCTTTCGATGTACTCAGAGGACTTTTCGGAAATACTCGATGGTTCTGCTCAGTCCGTCTTCCAGCTCGACCTTCGGCTCCCAGCCGAGCAACCGCTTCGCCCTGCTGATATCGGGACGCCGCACCTTGGGGTCATCGACGGGAAGCGGCTTGTGCTGGATAAAACTGCTTGACCCCGTCAGCTTCAAAACAAATTGGGCGATTTCGGATACGGTCAGCTCACGGGGATTCCCGATATTCACCGGGTCATGCACAGTCTCCGGGCCCGATTCGGCTCGCTGGGAAAGAAATTCTTTTCGATCGGTCCGTTCGGCCACGCTCTTGTTCGATTCGGCCATGAGCAACGCCGTAATACCTCGGACCAGATCATCCACATAGCAAAAGCTTCGCGTCTGCGAGCCATCTCCAAAGACCGTCAGCGGCTTGCCCTGGAGAGCTTGAACGATAAAATTGGAGACCACGCGCCCATCATTGGGCCTCATGCGAGGACCGAAGGTGTTAAAAATCCTGACGATTCTCGTATCCAGTCCATGATACCGATGGTAGGCCATGGTCATGGCTTCGGCAAAACGCTTGGCCTCATCATAGACCCCGCGCGGGCTCATCGGATTGACGTTGCCCCAGTAGGACTCAGGCTGAGGGTTCACCAGCGGATCGCCGTAGACTTCGGACGTACTGGCCAGCAGGAACCGCGCCCCTTTGGCTTTTGCCAAGCCCAACGCCTTGTGGGTACCCAGCGCTCCGACCTTCAAGGTGGCAATGGGAAATTCCAGGTAGTCCTGCGGGCTGGCCGGAGAGGCAAAATGCATGACGGCGTCGAGCGGCCCGTCGACATGGAGGTAGTCGCACACGTTATACTTGATGAAATGAAACCGCTCGTTCCCCATTAAATGAGCAATGTTTTCCGGACGTCCGGTGATAAAGTTGTCCATACAGAGAACGGAGTGGCCCTGGTTGACCAACAAGTCACACAGGTGGCTCCCGAGAAATCCGGCTCCGCCGGTGATCAGAATACGCATTTGTCGCTCCTCGGCTTGCAGCCTTCCGGCGCAATCATACATGACTCAGGCACGTCTTTCATGAATTTCCTGTCAGGAGCTTCGTGCCGCATGACTTGCCACTTGTCGATACACAGCGACAGTTTCCCGCGCAGTCCGGTCCCAGGAAAATTGGGCGGCCCGCTCGAGCCCTCGCTTGCGCAGGTCCTGGCGAAGACTTGCATCCGTCAGAACCCGCTCCATCTGCCTCGCAAATCCTTCCACGTCAGACGGCCCCACGAGGATCGCCGCATCCCCTGCCACCTCAGGCAGCGAGGAACTGTCCGAACTGATGACGGGGCAGCCGCAGGCCATGGCTTCCAGGACCGGCAGCCCAAATCCCTCATAAAGGGAGGGAAAAACAAAGAGGGCGGCATGCTGATACAGGTCGACCAGCCGGTCGTCGCTGACAATCCCTGCAAAGACAGTCTGCTTCTCAATGCCGGCCAGTCTGACCCGCTGGTATAGGTCAACCCGCCGACGAAAATCGCCGGCCAGTATGAGGTCATGGGCATCCCGAACCTGGTGCGGCAGCCGTGCGAAGGCCTCCACAAGCACCTCGACATTCTTGGTCGGATCAGCCCCTGCCACACAGAGTATGTAGGGGCGACTTCCATCAGAGCCTACCGACGAGGCCGGGAGCGGCTTGAATCGTTCCTGCTCCACGCCCGGGTAGACCACCGTGATGCGTTCCGCCGGCACTCCAAGTCGTGCCGCAATGTCCCGTCGTGAACAGTGTGAATCGGTCAGGACGTGGTCGATCTTGGCCCACTTGTCTCGGACCGCCATCCGCTCGACCAGCCGATTCAGGTTGAGGCGGGAGCGGCCGGTATCGGTGCCAAAGATCAATGGCTTTACATCATGCACCGTGACCATGAAAGCCCCGCGCTTCCACGCGACACAAGAATCATAGGGGAAATGCAACAAATCGTACCGTCCCACCAGCGACGGCGCGACCTGTTCCCAGAAGCGGCGTTTGAAGAATGGGAACCGGATCAGACGGTACCGCATGTTGGGTCGCTCAGGAAACCGATAGGAGTCGTCGGGCATGAGAATCTCATATTGATTCTCCGCATCGACGCGCCCAAGAGCCTCGATCAGCCCACGACTATACCGTCCCAATCCTACGTTGAAATCCTTGAGATGCCAGGCGGCAATCACAATCTTCATAAGGGACAAACGCAATTCATCAGCAGAGTCCGCAAGGTCACGACAAGTCCTTCCTGATAAGACCCGCCACATGCTCCGCGAAAGGAATAGAGCACGTCATGCCGGGCGACACCACATTAAGAAGATGGAGGGAACGCGGCGTCCGCTCTAGAAGCATGTCCTCGATAAGTTGTCCTGACTCACTCACGAGCTGAGCCCTGATCCCGGCACGATAGGAACGAAGGGATTCCGGTCTGACACCCCGGACGACTTCCGAGGCCTCGGCGGCAAAAATTCTTTTGCTAAACGAGCGTTTGAGTTCCCAGACCGCCGTTCGTCGGACATGCGGGTCTTTCAGCAATTGCCGCGTGCCCTTCCAAAGGAACTGCTCGGCCATCTCTCGAACATTAAACGACAACCGTGAATACGCCTCGCGCCCAAAAGCCGGCACGGCGTTAGGGCCGATTAGGACCCTGCCGCCGACAGTCGCGGTCAGATGCACGCCCAGGAACGGAAAGGCCAAATCCGGGGCTGGATAGACCATCGAGCGGATCAGCGGTGGCCCATCGGAATGGATCGCGTAATACTCACCACGAAACGGGATAATTGCGTAGGGACTTCCGACACCCATCATATGTGCGAGCTTGTCCGCATAGAGCCCCGCGCAGTTCACCATGAACTCCGCGACAACCCGCTCGCCACCCGCTTGCAGTTCGACATGATCTGCAGTTTCCTGAACTCCGATCACGCGATGGCGGAATAGGAACTGGACTCCCGCTTTCTGCGCAGATCCAGCCAATGATCGGACCAGTGCCGACGAGTCGATGATGCCGCCGGTCGGCGCGTGCAAGGCGGCTTCTCCCAGCGCATTAGGTTCGTACCGGCGCAAGGCCTCCCCGGAAATGATCTCGATGCCAGGGACACCGTTCGCCTCACCGTTGCGCCGCAAGGTCTCGATGACCCCCGCCTCCGTCTCGTTCCGAGCCACTACGAACGTCCCAACCCGGCGAAAGGGGACGTCGTTCGCTTGGGCATATTCAGCCAGCCGCCGGTTCCCCTCGACGCATAGCGCGGCCTTGAGCGTTCCCGGCTTCGGATTGAACCCGGCATGGACGACCCCGCTGTTTCGCCCGCTGGCGTGCAGGCCGGGCGTCGCCTCCTTTTCGATCACGGCGATCCGCCGATATTGCGAAGCCAGGACGACGGCCAGTGCGCACCCGATCACTCCGCCTCCGACAATAGCAATGTCGTACCCTTGTCCTTTCAGCATCTCGGATCATACCCGCGTGCAAAAACAGATAACAGTCGCGCACCAGAACATCTCATCAGTCATCTCCCTGACTGCAGGGCGTAGGATCAGATCCGAACGGACAGGGAAGCCCAGAGCAGCCGTTCCGATTCTTGCAGGTATCCAGGGGATCGAGCGACTACGCCAACTACCGGCCGCAGAAGCTGGTTGTCTCACTGGCTCTTTTGGACAGAGGACCGATAGTACGCCTCCAGTCCTTGTTCGATCGGCGTAAACTTGAACTGCGGGACCAGAAGAAAGAGTTTCGTCACATCAAAATGCCGATGGGTAATCGGCGCCTTGCGCGGCAAGGAGTCTGTCTGGAAAGGCTCCGGCACGATCTTCTGTAAAATCTCCACAATATCGGCGAATGAGCGGCTCCGACCGGTCGCAAGATTCATGGTCCCCGTGGCCTTGACCGCTACAAGCTGTTGCACCAGACTGGCAGCATCATCGACGTGAAGATGGTCCCGCTGCTCCTCACCGTTGCCGAACAGTCGCACCACCTTGCCTTGCAGAATGGATCGCATGAAAGCATTCGGTCCGTAGGAACCGTGGGTGTCGCCGGGGCCATAGAGAGCCGTTATGCGCAGCGTTAACAATGGCAAGCCGGTCGTCTCAGATACTCGCGCCAGGACCCGTTCACCAGTGTATTTTGCCAGAGCATACAGACTGGCTGGTTCCACCGCGGTTTCCTCAGTCACCGGGCTGGCCACCAACGGGTACACCGCGTCAGAGCTCACGTAGACGCAAAGCCCGACAGGGTGTGTTTCCAAATAGCGCGCCACGTTGAGGCACATCAAAATATTATCGTGCAACACGTTCAGGGTTGCACCTTTTTCCGGGGTCAACGCCGACGCAAGGATGAGCGCTGTCTCGCGATTCAGGCGGTCGTCGAGTTTTTGCAATTCCTCAAACTTCCGCAGATCCAAGTCAACCGACCCATAACCGCTGACCTGGACACCGTCGCGCTGGAACGCTCGATCAAGTGCCCTGCCGAAAAAGCCGGTTCTCCCCAGCAGGACAATGTGGTTATATTGGTTCTTTTCCAAGGGATTCCCACTTCATCGTCGCAACTTGGAGCCGTGGATGCGACACGAGCAGATGCCACACGACGGCCTGAAAGGCCTCAGTGTGGGGTGTGACCGTTTGGGAATTCACAGTTGGGATGACCACGCAAGCATCGGCCACTTTGGCAGTAAAGCCCCCATTGCGACCCACGACCCCGCAGATTCGAGCCCCTACGGACTTGGCAAACTCCATTGCGCGGACGAGGTTCGTGCTTACCCCCCGTTCGGCATCACCGCCCCCGACCGAAAAAATGCAGAGTGCATCACTTGGTCCCAGCCGGCTCCCGCGCAACCATTCGGCAAACGAGCTTTCCCAGCCGTCGTCGTTGATCCTTGCAGTCAACTCGGACACGTTGTCCGTGGGCGTATAGGCTTCGAATCCGCAAATTTTCCGGAAATCGTTCACCGCATGGGATGCATTCCCCGCGCTTCCCCCGACCCCGAGGAAAAACAGGCGGCCGCCCTTCACACGCACCTCCACGAGTAGATCGATCACACGATTCAAGGCTGAACGATCAATTCGAGCGGCTACCTCTTGCACTTCTTTCAAATACCGGTCCGTAAAATCCATCATGCCCGGCCTCCAATGTGCCGTAATATCACATCCACTGCCTGGCTCAGGCCAGCCACACAAATGTCGGCTGTCGAGCACTGACTGTAGGATCGTTCGATCAGAATCGTATAGCAGCCGGCTGCTCGGCCGGCCTCTACGTCACGCCACCGGTCGCCGATCACGAAGGAGGACTTTAGCTCGATGCCCCAGCGGATCGCGGCCGCACGCAGCATCCCGGGTTGTGGCTTGTGACATCCGCAGCCTTCGGTCGAATCATGCGTGCAAATCAGCACATCGTCCAGAGTCACCACGGTACGCAGCAGGCGGTGCATGGCTTCCAACGTTTCCCGCCGTAACCGACCACGGGCAATCTCCGGCTGATTGGTAAAGACCACGCAGAGCAGCCCTGCTTCACGCAGTCGCTCCACTTGCTTGGCTGCATCGGGGACCAGATGGAACGCTGCCAGCGTGAGCGGCGCATACGCCTTGTTATCCTGAATGATGGCCTCATTCAGAACCCCGTCGCGATCAAGAAAGACCGCCCGTTTGCTCATGATCGATGCCGGACGGGTCGCCCCATAGATATGTACCGGATCCCCGCAAGATCCTGGCTCCGCCCTTCCAGCGTCCCGACACAATCGATAACCACGGGCCGACGCACTTTCACCCAAATTGGCTCTGGCCAGCCAGCAAACACCGAAACGATGGCGGGCGTATGCGCGGCAAGGGAATCGGTTACCTGACGGACCTGGTCCAAGGTCAGGATCGCCGTGATGTTCAACTTGATCCCCTCTCGGCTGAGGCTCTTGATAATCCGAACGGTGGGCTCGCCCCGCGTGTTGGTCACCGGAATCTTCACGTAGACGTTGCTGGCCCAAGCCGCAATCTTTCTGGCCTGACGGACCATTTCATCCAGCTCGTCTGAGAAGACTTCAAAGGAGATCGGCAACTCCGTGATCTCTCCCAGCACCTTGCGGGCAAACGACTCATAGTCAACCACACCCGCTTTGCGCATGAGAGTCGGATTGGTCGTAAATCCCTGAACGATCCCGCTGCGATAGGCCCGTACCATGTCCTCCAAATTGGCCCCGTCGGCGAAAATCTTGATGCGGAATTTGCCAGGCGTGCTGCTCATCCTGCTCAGGCCCTGCTTTCGATCCGTTGGGCTGCCCCGGCATACTTGCGCCGATCACGCACATGGACTTCCCAGAGCAGTCCGGCAATCGTGCCACAGACGCTCACGATATTTTTGAGACGAAAGGCCTTCGTCCGACCATATTGGCGGACATTCGTCGGCATGGGAACCTCCACGTAGCTGTGTCCGGACCGGATCAGACGAACCAGAATCGCTGCCATGTAAGCAAAGCCGTAGGATTGAAGCGAGATGGACAGCAGCAGCCGCCGCGGGAGCACACACAGTCCGTTGTAATACCGCAATCGCAGGCCAAACAACAGATTGACCAGGTCGACGAAACCCTCTGAGATAAGGCGGCGGCCTAAAGATCGGACTGACGGGTTCGCGATGTAGGGCACCACGATTTCAGCCGAGCCAACCGCATCCAAGATTGCGCGGAGTGCTCCGGCAGGCACTTCGTTGTCGCCGGGAAACCAGGTGATATAGTCCATGCGGGCCAGTTGCACTCCCCGGGTAAAATTGTATCCGAGTCCAAAATTTTTGGGGTTATGCACGACCCGGACGCGGGGATTGGCGGCAGCCAACTCGTCTGCGACCTGCCCAGTGCGGTCCGTACTACCATCGTCGAACATCAGAAGTTCATAGTCGGCAAACCTGTGGCCAATGGCATCGAGAACCGTCGAGACCGCGCCCCGGAGGTTGTCCTCCTCATTCAGTGCGGGAATGATGATGGAAAGCGTGCAAGGCAAGGGG
>CAZKHY010000075.1:0-17146 GCA_964552455.1 uncultured Nitrospira sp. | reverse complement strand
TTGCCGTGTGATTCGCGCTGCCGCCACTGTCATCGCTCATGCCTAGGTGAAAGCGTTCCAGCAGCCCAACGCCAATGCGGTCGTCATCGGGATCAGACAGTACCGAGAGGATGTCAGTCCGAAAGTCTCCTACGCTGTGCAGGGGGAGCTGGCGATCGCCGCCGTCCTGGAGACTCAGGGCGGTATCCCAAAGACGCACATCAAGCTCCTGACTGACGCCAAGGCGACCGTGGGCGACTTTCGCAGCTATTTCGGTGACTGGCTGCGGATGCGGGTCAAGCCGGATTCAACAATCTATGTCTACTATGCGGGACATGGCACCCCGAACCCCAAAACCGGCGAAGCCTTTCTGGTTCCCTGGGAAGGCCATCCGGACTTCCCCTCCGGTCTCTATCCGCTCAACGAGCTCTATGAGACGCTGAACGGACTGCCAGCAAAAGAGATCGTCGTCATGCTGGACTCCTGCTTTTCCGGTTCCGAGGGGCGGTCCGTGCTAGCCAAAGGAGCACGACCGATGGCGGTGTCGGTTGAGAATCCACTGCTTGCGGGCGGGAAAGTCATCGTGTTGGCGGCTGCGACTGGCAACCAGATCAGCTCCGACTATGACAAGGCCGGCCACGGCCTCTTTACTTATGCACTGCTGACGGGCTTGCGAGGGGATGCGGATGCAGATAAGGACGCGATTGTTACGCTCAAGGAAGTCTTTCCTTACGTGCGGGACTGGGTAGCGCATACCGCTGTCGAGGAGCTGAACCGCGAGCAAACGCCGGTGCTGCTACCAGGGGAGGAGACATTGGGAGTCAGAAGCAGTCTGCCGGTAGCCTGGGTCTACGGCGCCCTGCACCAGACCAGACGGGAAATCACAGGCAAGGACGGCACGCCCATGCTACTCATTCCAAAAGGGGAGTTCCTAATGGGGAGCAACGACGCCGATGACGATCAAAAGCCAGCACACAAGGTCTATCTAGATGCCTTCTACATAGACAAGTACGAGGTTACTACGTCCCGGTACGCGAAGTTCTTAGAAACGACGGGCAGCGCCCCGCCGCCATACTGGGAGGAAGCGATGCGGGTCGAGAATCGGGAGCGGCCAGTGATCGGCGTGGACTGGAGCAATGCGGCAACCTATTGCCGTTGGGCGGGGAAGCGGTTGCCGACGGAGGCGGAATGGGAGAAGGCGGCGCGGGGGACAGACGGGCGCATCTATCCCTGGGGTAGTGAGTTGCCTACACGGTTGCATGCGAACTTCGGAAAGAGGGACTGGGAGTACCCCCCAATCTACACGATGTTAGTCCAGGTCGGCCAGTTAGAGGATGGCAAGAGCCCTTATGGTGTCTACGACATGGCCGGGAACGTGTGGGAGTGGGTGGCAGACTGGTACGACTGGAGCATAGGGAGCGAGCCATCCGGCTACTACAGGATTAGTCCGGAACGTAATCCGACTGGCCCGTCTACCGGTACACTCAAAGTCCTGCGGGGCGGCTCGTGGTCCCACAGTCCACGGCTTCTGCACTCCGCACACCGGGGCGCCAACCTCCCGTCGACTCGGTACGCATATATTGGCTTCCGTTGCGCTACGGCCGCTCCGAAGTAAAGTCTAGCGGCAATGAGATAGTCAGTAGACCAATCACTTCCTTATCTAATGCGACAAGACAACAAAGTGGGACGACTTTCAAAAGAAGAGCTGCAAGTTCCTCGCTCCGCAGCAGAGTTTCTTCCTTTCGTAAAGGAAGCGATTGAAAGATTTAGTTCGCACCCTGAAGGCACCCGGCAAATTCGATTCAGGCAGGGAATTGCGAAGCCACTCATTGAAGAAGCACTCCCAGTCGGTCTCCTTTGCGAACGCTACTTCAAAGCAGATCCATTGGTAACGATCCAACTTGTCTTTGGCAGTCAAAATTACGACGCCGTGATAACCGATGCTCGCCCGCGACGCGCACCGTTCCGCTATCTCGAAATAACTCAAGCTCACGAGGGCGAAAATGAGCATTTGCGCATGTTAGCTCTGGAGCGAGACGGCCATGTGAACACTCTCGGGAACGTTCGGAAGAAGGGCACAAAGCGCAGTGGCATTACGGTTGAAGTGGAGAACGAAGCGAAATGGCACAGCGAAGTGCTATCTTCAGAACTCAAAAGAGTCAAGGAAGCGATCGATCGGAAGGCAGGAAAGTCATATCCGGATCATACAGGCTTGCTCATTGTGCTTGATGACTATGTCGCGATACAGGATGAGAAGGGCATTGCTACCTTGCAAAGTGTGCTTCAGGAAAGCGCTGAAAAGTTAAACGGGTTCTGTTGGATAGGTGCTATAGGATGGTCGGGTAAAACATTTGTAGAACAAGAATTGTAGTTACCTATTCGATTCCCGCTGGATATGGACGCGCCCAATAGTCAGAGGGCGAAATGAGTTTGCAGGTCTCCTATGATGAGAAGGCCGACGTCCTGTATCTCGCTCGACCGGGCAAGGAAGCCGAATCCGTTGAAGCCGCGCCGGGCGTCACGCTGGAATATGACGCTTCGGGGGGGCTCCTGGGGGTGGAGATTTTGCATGCGTCTCGTGTGCTTCGGGATGTGCTTCGTCCTCTCTTGGCTCAGGTTGAACCTCAGTCCTGACTCGGCTGTCTTCTCCGGCTGTGATCGGCTTCCGCTGCGCCATGGACGCGCCGAAGTGACAACGATGAACGCTGGATTATGAACGGTGCAAATACATACTGAGCCATCATGGGCGGCTGGCCCACCCAGGCATGATGAAAATACCCTCAGCTTCAGCACCCCCTCCCCGTGACCCTCCCCCTTGAAGGGGGAGGGGAGGGTGGGGGTGAGAGCTGACCGCTGATGGCTGATGGCTATTTTCTGAGCAGCAAGGGGCATTGTCTGTACGACAGCACGACCTTCGCTTATAATCATCACAGCTTATGAACCTCGGCCGCCCAAATGGGTGACTCCCACCCAAAGGAGGCAGGAGCCATGAAGTGCAGCATGGAAGGGTGCCCTGGAGTCTATGAACAGCGTCATGTGGTCCACCCAGTTCGTCATCGCGGTCAGGTGCTCGTCATTGATCATGTGCCGGCTGAAGTCTGCTCCGTTTGCGGGGACGTGCTCTTAACATCTGAGACGGTCAAGCGGATTGAGACGCTCCTGCGCTCCGATCTTCCTCCGACAAGGACGGTTCCACTGTACGAGTACGCGTGATTTTGCCAGGAGGAAGGTGGGACGCTCGGAGAGAGACCAACCATGAAGAGTCGCCTCCAGTTCGCTGGCCATCCCGTCCATGCGATGGCGGTGGGATTCCCGATCGGGCTCTACGTCACCGCCCTGGTCTGTGACGGGCTGTACTTGTGGTTCCATGAGGCCTTCTGGTTCCGAATGGCCTACTGGGCGCTGGTCTTCGGGCTGGTCACGCATATCGGCGCGGCGGCAACGGGCCTGCCGGATTTCCTGGCGGTGATGAGGGAACGGCAGGAGGGGCTGGCTCTTCACGACCTCAAGGGGGCGCAGCGCGTGGTCACCTCCCATCTGGTCTTCGGGGTCGGCCTGCTGGTGGTCCAGGGGTTGAACCTGGCTTTGCGCAACGGCGGCGAGGTGCCGGCCGGGGTCTCGGTCGCCATGCCGGTCATCGTGAACGTGATCGGCGCGGCGCTCGTCGGCCTGCAAGGCTGGTACGGAGGCGAGCTGGTGTACCGACACCATGTCGGAATCGAGCTGCCAGCACCGGCGGGCGAGGACTTTTCCCACGGGAAACACAAAGGCAAGAAGCACTCCTGAGCCGTCCTCTTTTCTCATGGATCACCTGACAACCATCCGGGACGCACTGATTCGCGGCGATTGGCCTGCTGTTCAGACGGAAGCCTCCGCCTGGGTCATGAACCTGGAGCGGGAGGCGGGCAAGGACCCGCGGGCCTATTTCGCGTTGAACGTGGCGCACCTGTTCAAGGGGGAGTTCAAGGAAGCCTGGAAGACGCATACCAAGGCGCTCCAGGAGGCCGAGGACATCGAGCTTGTGCGGGCCTGGACCGATGCCTTGCTGAAAGAGCAGCCGGAGAACGCGAACGTCCAACTCGTGGCGGGTCTCTTCTTGTCTCAGTCGGGGCAATCGGAGCAGTCGGTGAACCGGTATAAGGAGGCCATCAGGCTGGATCCCCGCGCCGCCTATCCCCATTACTTTCTCGGGCAGATCCATGATCGGGCCGGCCGGCCCGAGATGGCCATCAAGGAGTATCGCGAGGCCGTGAAGCTGGATCCCTCCTGTGCGCCGGCCAGAACCAATCTGGGAGTTGCCTACCAGGAACAAGGCCAGTTCGAGATGGCGATCCCTCAGTACCGCGAGGTGATCAAGCTGAACCCGAACGATCCGATCGCTCATGCCAACCTGGCCTGCGCGCTGGCGGAACAGGGCAAGATGGAGCCGGCCCTCCAGGAATACAAGGAAGCGCTGCGCCTGAATCCCCGCGACGCGGAGCTGCATTTCGCGCTCGGGGGTCTGTATGAGACCAGGGGACGCAACGACCTGGCGATGAAAGAATACCGGGAGGTGCTCACGACATCCCCGGAGTTCGCCCCGGCCCATACGGCGCTCGGCTGGCTCCTCTTCAACCAGGATCGGATTCATGAAGCCTACGAGTCGTTCAATCGGGCGCTCAAGGAGAACCCCGAGGACGCGAGAGCCTATCTGGGCGTGGCGCGGGTCTATGCCCGTCGAGGCAAGCAGCAGATGGCGATGGAGAACTACACCCGGGCCCTGAAGCTGGAGAAGGACCCTGAGAAGAAGAGCCAGATCATGAACGACCTGTTCCGCGAGGGGAACACCTGGGACGTGTGAGGCAGCACCCGCCGCACGTCAGGGGAAATAAGAGGAGGACTAGAGGTCGCGGATGACGCCTTGGAGCACGGTCACCTGCGTGACGGGGTCACCGGTGCTCTTCAATTCCGCCCGGATCTGCTCTTTGAGGTAGGAAGAATAGCCGACCTTGTCGACCAGCAGCTCAAGGAACCGTTCGGCCGGCAGGAGGCTGTGGTGCTTCAGATCGGCCAGGACGTCGTCGCTGACGGGCACGTAGGTGCTGCCGATATGCAGGACGACCTTGTAATAATGTCCGTTTCCCAGCCGTTCAAACCGTAGCCCCTTCACGGCAGCCTCCATACCAAGCTTCGCTTGAGCCGGCCCCTTCGATCAGATGGGGCCGGAGAAGTCCTTTGCCGCCAGTGCAATACGACTTTGACTTTGCTCAGACTGGTCCCGACCTTAGTCCGTCCGAGCGAGGCCCAATTGTAGTCAATCGGGTTGCGGAAGACAAGAGCGCCGGCGGATTCCAGGGCGGGAGGAAGAACGGATGAAGGACGGATCAGGGTCGTGGCAGGTGATCCGGCAATCCTGCCCCTGACGGAAAAACGATTTTTCCCTTTCCAAATGGCCTCTGTCTGCGGTATAAGAGTAGGCTTGTTGTATAGTAGGGACCCGAGCACAAGCCTACAAGCGAGGAGACGATACGAATGAAGACGCTGCTGCTGAACCCCCCCTCGTTCGAGAAATTCGACGGCGGGGCCGGCGCCAGGTATCAGGCGACGCGCGAAGTGCGCTCTTTTTGGTATCCCGTGTGGCTGGCTTATCCAGCCGGGTTGATCAAGAACAGCCGGCTCCTGGATGGACCGGCCCAGGGCGTGACCCCGGAGGAAACCGTCAAGATCGCCGGCGACTACGAGTTCGTCGTGGTCTTCACCAGCACGGCCGGGTTCAAGAGCGATGTCAAGCTGGCCGAGGCCATGAAGGCCAACAAGCCCGGGCTCAAGATCGCGTTTGTCGGCCCGCACGTGACGGTGCAGCCGGAGGAGAGCCTCAAGGCCTCCGCGGCCATTGATTTCGTCGCCCGGCGGGAGTTCGACTATACGGTGGCGGAATTTGCCTGGGGGCAAAAGCTGGAAAGCATCGCCGGCGCCAGCTATTTGAAGGACGGGAAGGTGGTCCACAATCCGGACCGGCCGGCGATCGAGGATTTGGACGCGCTGCCCTTCGCCACGGAGATCTACGCGCGGGACCTGGATTACAAGAAATACAACATCCCGTACCTCCTGCATCCGTACGTGTCGTTCTACGCGTCGCGCGGGTGCCCGGCGCTCTGCACCTTCTGCCTCTGGCCCCAGACGATGAGCGGTCATCCCTGGCGGACGCGCAGCGCCGCCAACGTGGTGGCGGAGGTGAAGCAGGCGCTGACACGGTTCCCGGAAGCGAAGGAAATCTTCTTCGACGACGACACGTTCCCCTGGGCCAAAGCCCACGTGCTGGAGATGTGCGAGGCCTTCAAGCCGCTCAAGTTCACCTGGTCCTGCAATTCGCGGGTGCACACGGACTATGAGACCCTGAAGGCGATGAAGGAGGCCGGCTGCCGCCTGATGGTGGTGGGCTTCGAATCCGGCGACGACACGATCCTCAAGAACATCAAGAAGGGGGCCACGACCGCGGACGCCGTCGAGTTCATGAAGAACGTCAAGAAGGTGGGACTCGTCGTGCACGGGGACTTCCAGATCGGACTCCCCGGCGAGACGCCCGAGACCATCGAGAAGACGATCCAGTTCGCCATGCAACTGGATCCTTCGACGATCCAGGTCTCCATGTCGCACCCCTACCCGGGCACCGAGTTCGACAGCTATGTGAAGAAGTACGGGTACCTGACCAACGCGGACATGGCGGACGAGCTGGGGCACCAGCTCCCGAACATCCAGTATCCGGGGCTGGACCGCCGCTACATGGTCGAGATGGTCGAGCGGTTCTACGACCGCTTCTACTTCCGCCCCAAGGTCATCTGGCGGTTCCTCCGTCGCATGGCCGCCGACTCCTACGAGCGGGCCCGGCTCCTCGAGGAGGCGAGAGACTATTTTGCGACACGCGCCAAGCGCCACCGCTTCGCCAGAGCCGAAGAAGTCAACGCGTAACCGGCCACGTGTTCCCTCCCTCTTCCCCGGGAAGTACGCCCTGCGGAAGAGGGAGCCTTCTGCGACGGCCCGGATGTTCTCGGCCCCCGACAGTGCCCAAGCCTCATCCGATAGACGTTCCTGGCAGCGCCAACGAAAATCTGATGGCCCATCCCGCATGACGCCTTCTGTATCGCCAAACGGTTTCGACGCTTGTCGGTTCCTGGTCATTCTGGCTTTGAACCTGATCGTGACGCTCGGGTGGGCTTGGGCAGCCGGGGCTGACCAGGCTCGGCACGAGGGCCATGGAAGCGCAGACGCCGGCCCCCGGCCTGACGTGCAGCCCGGCGCAGAGGACGCGGCGCCGGTGGACCATTCCGCGCACCAGGCGGCCTCCCCAAGCGAAAGCCAGGGAGACATCCACGCGGGCCACGACGCGCACGGCGCGCAGACCGTGGATGAATCCAACACGTTCGTCCGGGGCGGCTTCACGCGGGCGGAAGAGAAGGCCTATTCGCTGTTCATGCACCGTTCCTGCGGGATCGCGCTGATCGGGCTCGGGCTCCTCGTTCTGGCCGACCGGCTGACGCAACGGCGCTACGGCGTGATCCGGAAGGGCATGGGGGTCATCTGGCTGTTGATGGGCGTCCACATATTCCTGAACGCCGACCCGACCGACTGGCCGTTGGCCGCTTCGTTCATGGAGAGCTACAACCGGCCGGGCGCGAGCGAATTCCTTCAGCACAAGGTCCTGTCGTTGATCCCGATGGCGATCGGGCTGTACGCGATGTTCGTCGCCCGGCGGGAGAACCCGAACCCCTCGGCCGGGTTCGCCATGGCCGCCGTGCTGGCTCTCGGCGGGGTCGCGCTCCTCTACCACGAGCATGAGCACAGCCCGGGAATGGACATGGCGCTGATCGTCAAGCAGCACAACATCATGGCGATGACGGCCATCTTCATCGCCGCCGGCTGGCTGGCGGATTCGCTGGAGCGGCTGTCCTGGAAACCCAAGCTCTACCTGGTGCCGATCGGGCTGATCTTGATCGGGCTGGAGTTGGCGATCTACACGGAATAATCCAGCAGGATGCCGAACAGGTGCCGTCCTTGATCGATCTCCTTCAGTGGCTCTGCCTGATCCCCGCCCTCGGGGGATCTGTGTACGGGCTGCTCTGCGTGCCGGCGGCCCGGCGCTTCTGCCGGCAACAAGCGACGGGGCTCTCCGGGCCCTCGCGGGCGGGATCGCCCTTTGCCGGCGGTGCCTGGCCGCCGGTCACCGTGCTCAAGCCCGTGCACGGCCTGGAGAAGAACCTGAAAGAAAATCTGCGGTCCGTCTGCCTCCAGGACTATCCCGACTATCAGGTCGTCTTCTCCGCCCAGCGGCACGACGATCCTGCGATCCCGCTGCTCCACGAGCTCCAGCGGGAGTTCGGATCGGGCCTCGTGACCGTGGTCGTGAAGAACCTCCAGACCGGGATGAACGGGAAGGTGAACAATCTGCTGGGGGCCCTCACCGAGGCCAAACACGACATCCTGCTCATCAGCGACAGCGACATCCTGCTGCGCCCCGATTACGTGAAGGCGATCGTGGCCCCGCTCGCCGATCCTCAGGTCGGCTGCGTCAATACGTTGTTCAAGGCGGTCCGCGCGGACCGGTGGTACGAGAAGGTCGAATTGCTGAGCATGAACGCCGACTTCATCCCCAGCGTGGTCTTCGCCCACGTGACCGGCGCCTCCAAGTTCTGCATGGGGCAATCCATCGCCATGAGCCGCGCGACGCTGAAGGCCATCGGCGGGTTGGAGAGCCTGGCCGACTACCTGGTCGAGGATTACGAGATCGGGCGCCGGATCTGGGAGTCCGGCAGGAAGATGGCGATCGTGCCCTACTTCATCGACGCGGTGGTGGACCTGCGGTCGGTGTCGCACTGGTGGGGCCATCAGGTCTACTGGGACCAGAACACGCGCGCGGCCAGGCCCGGCGGGTTCTTCGCGACGGTGTTCACCAGGTCCGTGCCCTTTGCGCTGCTCTACGCGCTCCTGCGCCTGCTGGATCCGGTCGGCCTCGCCGTGCTGGCGGGCGCCCTCGCGATCCGGATCGCGACCACGGCCGCGGCGCTGGGAGCGTTCCGTGACCGGGAGGGGCTCCGGAGCCTGTGGCTGCTGCCCTTGCGGGACCTGCTCGGTCTTGTCTCCTGGGTCCTGGCCTTCACGCAGCGCACCGTCGTCTGGCGCGGGGCCGAGTTCGTGCTCACGCGCAACGGGCGTCTGGTTCCGAAGGAGGCGCGGCCATGAAGGTTCTGTCTCAGCCGGTCCAGGCAGCGAAACCGACGAATGAATCCACTGTCACGAGGAGATTGACAATGTTGCGAGTCATCATCGCCATGATCATCGCCTCCGCCGCCACGGCGGGCGGGCAAATCCTGATCCGGAGGGGGATGCAGGACATCGGCTCTCTGGAAACCTATGCGCCCCTGGCGCTGCTGTCTTATTTCGGCCAGGCGCTCTCCAACCCGTACGTGATCCTCGGCACGATCCTCAACGGGGTCTTTTATTTCCTTCTGATGGCCTCCCTCTCCTGGGCGGACGTCACGGTGGCGGTGCCGTTCACGGCGATGGAATATGCCTTCGCGGCGATCCTGGCGGTCACGCTCCTGCAGGAAGTCGTGCCGCCGGTGCGGTGGATGGGGATCGTGCTCGTGATCGTGGGCGTGGTGCTGGTGACGGTGAGCGGAGAGGCCACCTCGCATCCGTAGAGGAAAAGGCAACGGAGGGTCGGCGATGGCGCATATTTCACTGGAGGCAAAAGAACTCTCCGTCGCGATTTGATCGAACGCGACGGCTCTCACGAAGTGCGGTATGATCGAAGTGAGCGGCTCAAGCATGCTCGGAGAATTTAAGGCCGCCGGTGGCAAAAAACTATCCGCCCCCATGTGATCGAAGGGGGCGGTTCTAGCAAGCTCGGTATGGAGATACACCCATGCAGGTGAAGCCGTTCTTTTTTGACATCACGGACGAGGAGATCGCCTACTTTCAACAGGAATCGGCGAAGGTTCTGAAATCGGCCACGCTGATCCTGGGGGAGTACACGACCCGCTTCGAGCAGGCCTTTGCGGACTACATCGGCGTCAAGCATGCCATCTCCTGCAACACCGGCTCGACGGCCCTGGAAATTCTATTGCGGCTGAAGAAGGTCGACAAAAAGACGGTCCTGGTGCCGACCAACACCAATTTCGCGACCGTGGCCGCGGTCCTGCGCGCCGGGGGCGAGGTCCGGTACCTCGACATGGACCCGCGCACCTTCGCCCCGACGCTGGCCATGGTGCAGGAGGCGGTCGCGCGGCAGGGGAGCCTGAAAACCGCCCCGGTCGCCGGGGTGCTCTGGGTCCACATCGGCGGCGTCATCTCGCCGGAGTTTCCGGAGGTCGTGCACTACTGCCGCAAGCACGGGCTGTTCATCCTGGAGGACGCGGCCCATGCCCACGGCAGCCAGCTCAAGGGGGTGAAGTCCGGGAACCTGGCCGACGCCGCGGCCTTCTCCTTCTTTCCCACCAAGGTCATGACGACCTGCGAAGGGGGCATGATCACGACCGACAACGACGAGGAGGATTACCTGGCCCGCTCGTTCCGGAACCAGGGCAAGCGGGGGATGAACTTCGGAGGGCTGCACCATGACTTCGGCAACAGCAGCCGGATCACGGAGCTCGGGGCCCTGCTCGGAATCATCCAGCTCAAGAAACTCCCCCAGATGATCCGGAAGCGGCAGGCGGCCTACGACGTCATCACGAAGAAGCTGGATGCAGCCGGCCTGGACTATGTCTCCACCAGACACATGGACGTGGCCAGCCAGTACAAGCTCATCGTCCACGTGCCGGCCGGACGCCAGGTGGAGGCCGTCAAGAAGGCCCTGGGCGCCGAAGGGGTCGTCGTGGGCGGCGGCGTGTATGACCTGCCCTGCCACAAGCAGCCGGTCTTCGAGGGGATCTGCGCCGGGGAGACCTATCCCGGTGCGGACCGCTGGTGCCCGAACCACCTCTGCCCGCCTCTCACCTCCGGCATGACCGAGGACGAGGCCCGGTTCGTCGGGGAGATGCTCGTCAAACACCTGGCCTGATCAGGCCAGGTCCACGAGGCGTACATGAAGGATTTCGCCGTCGTCGGAGGAGGCATCGCGGGGCTGGCCGTTGCGGAGATGCTGCAGCGGTCGGGGGCCTCGGTGGTCCTGCTCGAGAAAAACAAGACGCTCTGCTCCGAGGCCTCGGCCGAGCAGCAGGGCTGGTTCCACACCGGGGCCCTCTACACGGCCCTTCCGAACAACTTCTTCTGCCGCACGATGGTGGGCAACCTCGACGACCTGGTGGATTACTACGGCGGGTTCCCCAACATGAACCTGCGTGTGGACAAGCATATCTATACGACCAACCGGGAGGGATGGTTTGCCAACCGGACCAACTTCTACGTCTACACGAGCACGAAAGGCGTGAGCTGGAAGTGGAAGCTGCCCTGGGCCGTGGCCCTCTATCGGGCCAAGCGGCGCATGTCCTGGTTCGAATCCCTGGACGCCTCCAGAAGCCTGAGCCATCAGTTGGGGTTTGGAGCCAAGCCGCTCCAGTACGTGGTGCACCGCTCGACCTTGGGGGTCAACCTCGATCACGTCGCCTTTGCGCTCAAGTCCCGCGATCGCGCGATGAACACGAGGCTGATCGCCCAGGATCTGCTGCGGTCCTTTCTGGCCAACGGGGGTCTCGTGCAGACGCAGACCAAGGTGCTGGGGCTGGAGAAGGGCTCGGTGCTCGCCAAGGGACCTGCCGGGGAGGCTCCCGTCCGGATCCCGGCGCGCCACACCATCCTGGCGACCGGGAAAGACACGACCTCGTTCGAGACCAACACCAAGGTCTTCATCAGCCCCCTCCTGGTGGTCTATCCGGCGCTCACCGACCTCAATTTCGTGCGGATGTCGCCGCACATGGAAGAGACGATCAACCATATCTGCCACCGCAACAACGGGCTGGAATATTCGTTGATCGGGAACGCCGTCTATCACGGGGCCCAGCAGGCGACCGGGGACGTGCTGGAGCGGGTCCGGACCAATATGCTGGGGATGGCGAAGCGGGTCTTCGGCGACTTCGATGCCAAGAGCACCGACCTGTTCTTCGGATACAAGACCGAGGTGTCTTCCTCCTCCTTCATCAGAAACTACCTGTACCACATCATCGACCGGGGCCAGTACACGCTCGCCCTCCCGGGCAAGTTCTCGCTCTGCTTCAGCCTGGCCGTGAACGTCTGCCGCCATTTTGGTATCGAGCCGGTGGAACAGAGCCGCCTGGCGGAACCGGAAGCGGTCCAGGACCTGATCGAGGAACCCCTGCATTTTCAGATGGCCAAGCGGCTCGCGGAGAAGAATCGGAACCGCTCGTAAGGCCAGACTCTCCTCGCCGGCCATCCGGCCGTTCAGAACCGGCAGCCCGCATGTATAGGATCGTTGTGACGGTCTCCTGTACAATAGGGGCGTTTCCTTGCCGAGGACTGTCATGTCTTTTGAGATCATCAACAACCAGGCTGCGGGCGAGGAAGTGCTGGAGGTGGCGCTGAGCGGGCACCTGCTGCTGGACTATCCGCTCTTGAACAAGGACACGGCCTTTTCCCAGGAGGAGCGCCGCGAGTTCGGGTTGCTGGGACTCCTGCCCCCCCACGTGGACAGCCTGGAGGGGCAAGTGGCCCGGGTCTACGAGGAGTACCAGCAGAAGGGCACGGACCTGGAGCGGCACATCTTTCTCCGCGCGCTGCAAGATCGCAACGAAACGCTGTTCTACCGGCTCCTCCAAGACCATATCACCGAGATGATGCCGATCATCTACACGCCGGTGGTGGGGGACGCCTGTCTGCACTTCAGCCACATCTACCGGCAGGCCCGCGGGCTCTTCATCTCGTACCCGGAACAAGACGACATCGGGACGATCCTGGGGAACGTGCCCTACCCGAACGTGGAGATCATCGTTGTGACCGATGGGGAGCGCATCCTGGGGCTGGGCGACCAGGGGGCGGGCGGCATGGGGATTCCGGTGGGGAAGCTGTCTCTCTACAGCCTCTGCGGCGGGATCCATCCGGCCACCACGCTGCCCATCCTGCTCGACGTGGGAACGGACAACTGGGAGGCTCTCGCCGATCCCCTGTACATCGGGTGGCGGCATGAGCGCCTGCGGGGGAAGGAATACGACGGCTTCGTGGAAGCCTTCGTCCAGGGCGTCATGCGCAAGTTCCCTTCCGTGCTGCTGCAGTGGGAGGACTTCGCCCAGCCTAACGCGCGGCGGCTCCTGGACCGGTACCGAGACCGCCTCTGCACCTTCAACGACGACATCCAGGGGACGGCGGCCGTCACCCTGGCCGGCCTGCTGGCCGCCGTGCGCGTGACCGGAACCAAGCTCGGTGACCAGCGGGTGGTGGTGGTGGGGGCCGGATCAGCCGGCACCGGCATCAGCGATCAGATCGCGGCGGCGATGGTTGACGAAGGGCTCTCGGAACCGGAAGCCCGGTCGAAGTTCTGGCTGATTGACCGGCAGGGGCTGATCCATGCGGGACTGTTGGGGCTGCAGCCGTCCCAGCAGCGGTACGCCCAGCCGCTGGAGCGGTTGACGGGATGGACCAGGGACCGGGAGGGCCTTGTGCCGCTCGAGGAGGTGATCACGCGGGTGCGCCCGACGGTCCTGATCGGTGTGTCCGGACAGCCGGGCGCCTTTACCGAACGGATCGTCCGCGCGATGGGCCGCCACGTCGAGCGGCCGATCATCTTCCCGCTCTCCAATCCGACCAGCCGGTGCGAGGCGGCCCCGGCCGATCTGGTTGCCTGGACGAACGGGAAGGCGTTGATCGCGACCGGGAGTCCCTTTCCGGACGTGCCCTGGCAAGGACGCACGATCCGCATCGGCCAGTGCAACAACTCCTTCGTCTTTCCCGGCGTGGGGTTGGGAGTGATTGCGGCTCGGGCCCGGCGCGTGACCGACGGCATGTTCCTGGCCGCGGCCCGCGCGCTGAGCGACTGCTCGCCGGCACAGACCGATCCGGGCGCGTCGCTCTTTCCTGCCCTGGAAGATATCCGTTCCGTGTCCCGTCGGATCGCGCTGGTCGTAGCGGCCGAGGCGCAGCGCGCGGGCCTGGCTGAACCGACGACGCCCGTCGAATTGGAACGGCGCGTGGCGGCCAAGATGTGGGAGCCTCGGTACCCTCGATTGAAGAAGAAAGCGCGCTGACGAACGACCGGTCTTCAGTCTACGCCGCCCGCCCTGGAACTCCGGGGGATTGCTTCGATTCACTGGTTGAAGTGGTAGGACAGCCCCAAGACCAAGTTGTGAGCGGTATAGTCCCCTTGAAGCTTGGTGTTGGCCCCGAAGACGTTGGTGAAGGCAAGGGCCCCGTTATCGAGTTTGTATTCCGCGAAGAGCGCCGTCTGGCCGGTCAGGAACAGGCGCCAGCCGGCCTGGAGACTGACTCCCACGGCCGTGTCGGTGGCTGATCCGGAGCCGGTGGAGGCCTTCGTAAAGAAGATCGCGGGGCCCAGTCCGATGTAAGGTTGCGATCTCTCCCAGAGTCCCACGTCCGGTTTCAGCAGGTCTTCCGGCTTCGGTGACGGACTGCGGATGACCAGCCTGGTCGCCAGAGTGGTCATCCGCAAGAGGACCCCTTGCCCGATGCCGGCTCCATCGAGAGTATAACTTTGATGTTTGAGATGCGGGGTCGAATAGTAGAGGTCGGCCTCGAGGCCGATCCAATCCAGCGACAGGGAGGCCGGCAGGAAATAGCCGGCCTTGGCTCCGAACAGGAGCGAGTTGGTCATGTTGATACTCGTGGCATTGGAGGACGGCCCCAACCCCAGCCTTCCCTCGCCTTGGGCGTTTTCGAAGGGTTGCGGAAGAGAGGCGCCGATCTGGCCGCCCAGGTAGAACTCGGCCCGGACCGGCTGGGAAACAAGCGGAGGCAGGCTCAGAAGTCCGACGGATGCGACAATCAGCACAAAGCGCTTCATCGTTGTCCTTAGGGCTCCGAAGTCCCTGCCACTGGACGCCGGCACGGTGCTGGTCCGGAAGGAATAGGGAAAACTCGCAGGGTTCCAAGACGAGTACGCGAGATCGGGGGGAAAATCAAGAAAAAGCGGCCGGCGGAAATACCTTCGGCATCGGGCTGGTCCTGTGGGAGAGAGCGCCGTCGGCTGTCCTGAAGCTCTCCTGCGGATCTTCAGCGGCAGCAGGCGCCGGCTCCCGGTGGCGAGTGGGGACTCAGGAGGAACCAGAGTCCCCACTCGGTGGAACAGGGGGCACAGCCCCGTCCCAGGAAGGTCTGGGAAGCCTTCCACCACGGCTCCCGCCTGGGAGTCAGTTGCGGACATTCCAACGGGCATCGTCTCGGGCGACCGTTCCGGGGTTTTGGAGGCCCGGCCCCTCCTGTCGCCCATGCCGGCGTCGTCGGTCCATCACCAGCACGACCAACAACAGCAAGATCGGAAACAGCAGCCCGATGTAGATCATGAGCCACGGCATGACGGACCTCCGTTGCCCTTCGACATCCCTCGGCGCCGCTCCGGGGCGGGGCCCCGGGCGGCTCTCCGGCCGGCGATCAATCGTTGTCCCGCCTGTCCCGTAAACGGCTTTCTAAGACCCCCGGCACCAGGGCGCCCAACAGGGCGCCTGTCCAAAGGAAAAGGCCCCAGCCCAGTAAAGCGACAAGCAATAGGGTGATCATTTCCTTTCCCCTCCTCGTCTGGCGGTCTTCCGTGGGGACTGACCCTGCTGATCCTTGAGTAGAGCAAGGCCGGTACCAGCCCCCGTGGCGGGACATGCCTTCAATCTGTAAGTAGTTGATCCTGCGTCGGGGATGCGTTGGGCTGGCTGAGGCAAAAGGCGAAAAGGAAGGACTCCGTGCAAGGCACGCAAGTATCCAGAAAGATAAGCGGGCTATCGGGGAAGATACAGGGAAAGGGGAGCGGGCGGTGCATACCATTCGGACGAACAGTACGCGCCACCCTCGTTGCCTGCCGCTATTTTATTTTGCCCAGCGCATGGGTCACGATCCAGTCCTCGACGGGAACAAACCCGCTCTTGACCACATCCGCTTGCCCCTCCTGGCTGTGCACGTAGCGAAGAAATTCCCGGACGAGGAGAGCAAGCGGCTTGTCGCCCGGCAGAATCTTGCGCGGCGCCTGGTTGACGTAGAGGTACAGGTAACGACGGAGGGGATAGCGTCGATTCTTCACGTTCTCAAAGGAAGGCTCCACGAACGGGGAAAACTCGTCGTTCGCGAGCGGGAGCATGCGCGCGCCCTGGATCGCAAACGCGATCCCGCTGTAGCCTATGCCGAACCGGTCCTCGGCGACCCGCTGGACCACGGCCTGGGAGTCCGGCTGCTCCTTCAACCCTGTCTTGAATTCGTCCTTGTGCAGGGCATGGTCCTTGAAAAATTGATGAGTGGCGGAAGAAGAGGCCCGGCCGTAGAGGTTGATCGGAGCCTCGGCCCAGTCCCCGGGCAAGTCCAATTGCCCCCACCTAGTGAAGTTCTGGTAGCTGTAGCGGGGAGTCTTGGAAAAGACGGCATCCACCTGGTCCAAGGTGAGCCCGTCGACCGGATTGTCCTTGTTGACGTAGACCGCCAGCGCGTCGATGGCGAATGCGTAGGGGGTGGGCCGATAGCCGTACTTGGCCTCGAATCTTGCGATCTCGCTTTCGTCCATCATGCGCGACACGGGAGCGAGCTGCGTCGTGCCTTCGAGCAGGGCGGCGAGGGCCGCATTGTTCCCCCCGGCTTCCATCACGACCTTGACGTTCGGATATTGCCGGGTAAACCCTTCCGCCCACAGGGCCATCAAATGCTCCAGCGTATCTGATCCGACGCAGGTCACCGTGCCGGTAATCCCGCTGACCTTGTTGTAAGGGATCAAGGCGGGGCTGAGCGACCTCTGTTCGTTCGCTTGGCCCGGCCCCTCCCATAGCATGGCCATCGACCAGGCCAAGACGATGCACAAGAATCCCATCCCCGTCCGTCTCCTCATCGACCCCCCTCCATACCTCGCTTGCGTGAGCCGCCCCCTTCGATCAAACGGGGGCGGAGAAGCACTTTGCCACCAGTCGGCTGAGATTCTTAAGCTTGCTAGAACCGCCGCGTTCGATCACATCGCGGCGGAGAGTTACTGTGCTCCAGAGAAATTTCTAGGAAGTGTCCCGCGAGCGGCCCTTATGGTACAGAGGAGCGGGGAGGTAAG
>CAZKHY010000074.1:0-17609 GCA_964552455.1 uncultured Nitrospira sp. | reverse complement strand
CAATACCGGCAACCCTCGCCGTGTGTTGTTGTGCGACCCCGTGTTCCGGACGCTGGATGGCAATAAACGCCTGGGCTATCGAGGGCTGGCGTTCACGGCCGGACTCCGCACCGAGGCGCCGTTCGGGCTGCTGGATCGTCTGATGGCGGCAGGCTTCCTGCCGGACCTGCGGGCCGATCGTCTTCCGTCTGAAGCGGTCGTCCCTGGCAGATGAGGGAGGTTCACCGTTGGCTGTGACAGAAAGCATGCTTCAAGATTTGCCGGCGGAGACGCGCCAGGCGCTCCGGTCATACCTCAAAGAGGTCACAGAACTTTTCGGGTCCTCCCTCCAGGGAGTGATTCTCTATGGCAGTGCCGCGCAGGGCGACTTCCTGCCGGGACGGTCGAACATCAACTTGCTCCTGCTGCTGGCTCAGTGCGAGCCGGCAATTCTACAACAATATGCCAAAGTCCACCGGCGTTGGAACAAGGAAGGCATCGTGGTGCCGCTGTTCCTCAGCGAAGCGGAGTTGCAGTCTTCCGCAAACGTGTTCCCTTTGGAATACCTCGAGATCAAGGAGCAACACATCCTGCTCGATGGCCGCGATCCCTTTCCCTCGCTTCACATCGACCAAAAGAATCTGCCGTGGCAATGCGAGCAGGAAATCCGTGGCAATCTTCTGCGGCTGCGGCAGCGGTTCGTGGAAGGAGGAGGGAAGCAGGAAGCCGTCACGATCCTCCTGCCCCTGTCGCTGACCGCGCTGCTGCCCTGTCTGAGAGGGCTCTTGAGGGTCCTGGGGCTTCCCATCCCAAGGGGAGTTGAGGCCCTGCTCACGGGGCTGCCCTCCGCACTGGGGTTTGACTCAACGGTGTTGCAGGAAGTGTTGAAGCTGAAGCGCGGGCAGATCAGCCCAGGCCCGGTCGAGACACCGCGACTCTTCGAGCGCTATGCCTCCTCGCTGCAATCGTTGGTTCAACGGATCGAACAACTGAAAGCAGAGGGGCGGCTATGAGCCTGGGCGTCCATACAGTTTCTCTCAAGGCTCAGTTTCTGGCGCTGCTCATGGTCCTCATACTGTTTCCACAACTGGCAATGGGGGCGCCGAATGATCAGGCACCGACCGCCTCAACTCCTTACGGCCGGCCCGACGCACGGGCCTTGCCGATCACACCCGCCCACCCCAGTCGCGCCGAGACGCGACCCTCCCCGTTACCCGGGCCCCTCGGCTACGTGAGCGACCATGCGGAGGTCTTGGATGCAGATTGGAAGGCTCGGATCAGGTCCGTGTGCCAGGACCTGGAACGAAAGACCGGCGTGGAGCTGGTCGTCGTCACGGTGAAGACTCTGAAGCCCTACGCCACGGCCAAAGACTATGCCGAAGCTCTTTATCAGCGCTGGGGGATCGGGACGGCGCAACAGGATTATGGAGCCCTTGTGCTGATGGCGATGGAAGAACGGCAGGCGACAGTGACGCTGGGGCGGAGCCTCTATTCGGTGATGAACCCGGAGCTGTTGGAGAAAGTCGGAAGCGAATATATGGAGCCGGCCTTCCGCAAAGGTCAGTATGGGGAAGGCCTCTATCGAACCACGGTCACCCTGGCCTCGGCTGCGCAGGAGATTCGCGTCGGCGCGCCGCTCCGCACGCACGTCAAAGGCCTTGGTATTGCGATCACGCTTGCGACTGCGAGCGGCGCTCTGGCCTTTCTCTGGTGGATCAGTCGCCCCGACCTCCGCCACCCCTATGGACGGATCAGGCGGGGAGAATTTTGGGGCAGCGGCCAGGGCGGCTTCGGCGGCAACTTCGGGGGCTTCGGCGGCGGGATGGGCGGGGAGGGGCTGAAGTGACGGTGCAGAGTCGTTTGACGGTCCTTGTTCTTTTTTCCGATTTGTATTACATTGTCTGACATGAAAAATGTGGTGACTATAAGGCTGGATGACGAGCTGGAGCAGATGCTCGGCAGGGTCTGCCGCCGTTCCAAGCGCAAGCGAAGCGAGGTGGTGCGGGATGCTTTGCGACGCCAACTTTCGTTGCTCCTGTTCGAGCAACTCCGGCGCAAGGCGATGCCGTTCGCCGAGGCGCGCGGCTACCTGACGGATGAAGATATCTTTAAAGCGGTGTCGTGAAGGTTTTTCTCGACACCAATGTCTTGATCAGCGGGTTTGTGACGCGGGGGCTTTGTGCCGATGTCATTCGTTTGGTTCTGGCCGAGCATGAATTGATCATAGGGAAGGTGGTGGTGGAGGAAGTCCGCAGAGTCCTCGCGCGAAAAATCCACCTGCCCGAGCCGCTCGTCACCGAAATTCTGACCTTCCTCGAAAGCCAAACCCTTCAGGCTAAACCAAAGACGATCCCATCCGTTCGAGTTCGTGATGAGGATGACCTCATGGTCCTCGCGTCTGCCTTGGCGGCCAGAGCCGATGTGCTGATCACCGGGGACAAGGACCTGCTGGAGGTCAGCGATCAAGTTTCGGACCTCCTGTTTACGGACCCACGAGGCTTTTGGAATCTGGCGCAGAAACGATCCGGGAGGTAGGCAGGCAGATGTTGGCAAATATCAGAGCAGCGGCCAGGGCGGCTTCGGCGGCAACTTCGGGAGATTCGGCGGTGGGATGGGTGGAGAGGGATTGAGGTAGCGAGGAAGGATGGACGTGTGAACGCGGTCCCCGCACACATCACCGGTTCAGTCCTGATGGTTGACAGGGTGCGGGCGACACAGTAGCCTGAAGCGGGTATCTGGTTTGTGCCCTCATGGCCTGTCGGTTCGGTATGGAGTGGCATGCGAATGATGCAAGACGTGAAACTGATTAACATGGTGAAAAAGGCCGTTCCAGGCCTGATCGCCCTCTACCGGTTCGGGTCGCAGGCAACGGGGGAGGCTCGCCCGGAGAGCGACGTGGATTTGGCGATCCTAGCCGACGCGCCTTGTGCGCCCGAACGCCTCCTAGCATTGAGGGAGGAACTTGCGGCGTTGTTGCATCGGGACGTCGATCTGGTCGATCTGCGTACGGCCTCGACGGTTCTGCGCATGCAAGTGCTTGCTCATGGCGAGTGTCTGGACAGCGAACACGACCTCGCACGGGAGCAGTTTGAAGACATGGTGTACGCCTCGTATGCCCGCCTGAATGAAGAACGCCGCAAGATTCTCGACGACATCCGTGCGCGAGGCGCCGTGTATGCCGGATGATGTCGTGCTGAATAAGGTGGCGAGCCTTGAACGGTGCGTGAAGAGAATCCGGGAAGTCTACGGAAGCGTGGACGAGCATCTTTACGGCGATCCCACCACGCAAGACTCCATCCTGTTAAACCTGCAACGAGCCTGCGAAGTTTCCATCGATCTGGCGATGCACGTCGTGAGAAAACGGCGCCTGGGGGTCCCGCAGGACAGCCGGGATGCGTTCGATTTGCTTCACGCCGGAGGGCTATTAGATCTCGAGTTGGCGATGACGATGAAGCGGATGGTGGGCTTCCGAAACGTCGCGGTTCACGAATACGACAAGCTGAATCTCGACATCGTCAAGGCGATCATTACGCAACGGCTCGACGAGTTCTTAAAGTTCGGCCAGCGGATACTCCGGCTGGAAGCCTAGAACCTATCTCAAAATTGAAAAAGCTCCATTCCGATGAAAGTCGGTTGGGCAAGTTGGGAGCTTTGAGGGCCGTTTTCCCAGGAAAACAGCAATTCGTTCATGACTCAGGACCGTCATGGAACTCGCAACCCCGGTCGGCAACCGATTTTGAGATAGGTTCTAGACTGTCGCACAGATTGGGGAGCAGGCTTTGGTAAATGATCTCGGTGTCCTGGCGCACTAGTGCGACCTCATTTCGCGGCCGGTATTTTCGGTGTCGCGCCGATCGCATCCAGTCCCGCCTGGGCGCAGGCGTCGTCCAGGTGAGTGCCTGGGGCGCCGCCGACACCGATCCCGCCAACCACTTCGTTGCCGAACTGGATCGGCAAACCGCCGCCGAGGATGATGACGTGCTCGTTCATTTTTCCCAGCGCTTGCAGGTGCGGCGCCTTGACGACGAGTTCGCCCAACTCGCTCGTGGTCCGGCCCAAACTGGCTGCTGTGTAGGCTTTCTTCCTGCTGCTGTCCACCGTGTGGGGCCCAGCTCCATCGGCCCGTTGAAAGGCCCGTAGGACTCCAGCCTTGTCCACGACGGAGGCGCTGACTTTGTAGCCGTCCTGTTTGCACTTCTCAACTGCAGCGGCTGCGGCTTTGCTGGCCAGGGCCAGGGGCAGCACTGCTTCGCGCGGCAGGTCTTCGGCGGTTGCGATGACGTTCCAGTTGACCATCACGGCCAGGGTCAGCAGGCTCATCCATTTCACGAATTCCATGAGCGTTCCCCCACATTGACGGTTCGTTTCGGCACAGGTCGTTTTTCATCCAGATCCAGCAAATCCGCCCAACTGGTGATGTCGGTGCGGGTGGGATCGGCGGCGTCACGGAGCTGCCTGAAATAGTCCCATTTTTCTTCCGTATCCGGTCCGTGCGTCAGCATCTTCTGGTTCCACTGTTCGATCTCGGCAGGACTGTGGGGCTTGGCGGTCTTGTGGAACCAGTCGGCGATCGCCTCGTCGGTTTTTCCGCGCACCGCTTCGGTGAACTGCTCCGGCGTGATGCAGGCAAAGTCGAGCAGCCGCATGTCCATGGAGCAGGGATAGATGTACTCGCCAAGGGTGCCGGCCAAGGTGGCCCGGCACTTGTCGATCATCCGCCCCAAATGGACGTAGCCGGCCAGCTTTTCCTTCACACTGCGGGGATAGCTGGTTCGCAGGTCCATTGCAGGATCGGCCAATCAGAGCATCTTGTGGTTTTCAAACGAGAGGGACCTTACCATCACCTCGTTGTTCTCGTATGAGATGATCCGTCTGGTGGCGGGGAGGTCTGACGAGCCCACCCTCGTGTGGGTATCGGTGAAGCTTTCGACGTTGGTCAGCTTGCCGTCCTGGGGAGAGTAGTAATAGACGGTGTAGCGGGTGGTGAGGAACTTGTTGTCCTGCGTGAGCATGCTGTCCTCCACGTTGATCGTGAAGGCCATGTGCGGCATCTTCCGGTTGATCTGGGTGATCCGGTCCCCCTTGATCCGATAGAACGAATGCATGCCGTCGCCGTGGATGGTGAGCTTGGGTCCCAGGGGGTGGTCCATGTCCTCGCCCAAGGTCAGGGCGTACTTGCCGTCGGCGTCTTCAAAGCTGCGCGGGCCTCGGTGCACCGCGATCATGCCGATCTGGTCCTCCGCCCATTTCTGGAGCTCGGCGTCGGGGAGGGAGACGCTCACGTCGCGCGGGCCCTTCACCGTCACGGCTCCCCGGACCTCCCTGCCGTTCACATTGACTTTCAGATCCGCCGTGAAGCCCTTGAAGTCCTTTTGCCAACGAGAGGTCTTCTCGAAGGCCTGGCGCAACAGGGCGCGGGCCTTCGGGTCATCCTTCACGTCGGTTTTGGTCTCTTCCCGTTTATACGTTTCCATTTTCCGGCTCCTTTGCTTGATGAGGTCGTGAACGAGTCCGATGCACGTGGAAGTCGAGCAGATTATAAGACGGGTCCCTGCCGAGACACAATGACAGGATTTAGGTCCAGACCCCTGGAATCACCGCGCCGCAGCCTGCACAGGCCCCGTTGTTCAAGGATACCTCCAGAATCCTGTATCCCCGCCGTTTCACGACGGCCGTCCCGCAGCTTGGGCAGAAGGTATGTTCATAGGGGCCGACCAGCCCCGGTAAGTTGCCCGCATAGACATAGCGCAAGCCGCTCCGTTGCGCGATCTCCGCTGCACGGATGAGTGAGCGGGCGGTCGTGTTGTCCGGCTCCAGCATTCGATAGTCCTTGTGGAAGGCGGTCACGTGCCAGGGGAGGTCCGGGGAAACTGAAGCCAAAAACTCGGTCATCGCCGTGAGCTCCTGCTCACTGTCATTGAAGTCGGGAATGACCAACGTGACGATTTCCACCCAGAAGCCCATTTTGAACAGTCGCTGGATGGTATCCAGGACCCCGGCCAGTTGGCCGCCCAGTTTGCGGTACTCTTCCTGCGAAAACCCTTTGAGGTCGACTTTGTAGAAGTCCATCCAGGGCTTCAAATAAGCCAGCACCTCGGGTGTGCCGTTTCCGTTGGAAATGTAGGCGGTCCGAAGACCCTTCGCTTTCGCCTCCCGGAAGACCTCGACAGCCCATTCGCTTGTGATGAGCGGCTCATTATAGGTGCTGGCGATGACCGGGGCTCCTTGCTCGAGGGCCAAGGTCACCAATTGGGAGGGCGTTGTCGGCATGATCGAACTGACTGCCTCAGGATCTCGTATGGCTTGGGAGGTCACCCAATTCTGGCAATAGCTGCAGTGATAGTCGCACCCCAGCATGCCGAAGCTGAGAGCGTCTGAACCGGGCAGGACATGGAAGAATGGTTTCTTTTCAATGGGATCACATTGGATGGCTCCAACGTATCCGGTCGGGACCTTGAGGGTGCCCCCTTCATTGAACCGGACCTTGCAAATGCCCATCCGACCGTCTCGGATCAGGCATCGGTGCCCGCAGGCATGGCAGACCACTTCATTGCCGGTTCGGGCTTCAGTAAGTGCCGAGGATGCCCGACCGGTATAGCCGGCAAGGGTTTTAGCGAGGGGAAGATCCTGGATTATTGGTTTGGCCATATAGAGGGATTATACAGACTTGGTTGATGGATGTGGATAACTCAATAATAATTAATTTTATTTATATATATCAATTATTTTCAAAATTATGACAGTTTTGAAAATTTGAAAAACCATTGGTGGTTTTGATGAAAATCAACGAATTTTTGGCAATTTCCTTGGTAAGATGGCAGATTTGAGATATAATGACCTCCAGAATTGACTAAAACGTGATCCATCCAAGTGGAGATCCGGGTGGAGAAAGGCATCGAGAGATGGAGAGACGAGCTGCTTCCCATACAGAAGAAGAAGAATTGAATCAGCGGAGGCGATTGCTGAACTCGGCCAGAAAGGGTGATCCCAAGGCGATCAACCGGCTGTTCGAACTGTATCAAGTCCGAGTCTACAGTGGCGAACTCCTGAATAAGAATGGGAGATTGCCGGCGTGGCCTTCTGTTCATCAGAAACCAAGCAAAGGCCATCAGAAGCAGGGAAAGAGGGTTGTGCGAAAAAGAGCCAGCAGCAGGCCTGCTCGTACGGCTCGACGGATTGCTGCAAGGAAATCAACCAGGGTGGCTGCGAGAAAGTCCAGCCGCGTTGTTGCAAGAAAGTCCGCTCGGCGGGTCGCCCGGTAGCCGGCTGACAGCGAATCCAATCAAGGCCTCTCCTTCGGCAAGAAGGAGGGGCCTTTTTGTTACTGCAGAGCGACCCTCAGTCCTCCGCCGGCCAGGTGCTTGGCGATTCCTTCCGCCGTCTTCCATTCGCCCTGGTACACCATCGCACTGCCCTCGTGGTCGATGCGCCAGGCCAGCTCGAACGCTTTGGTGGGGGTCATGCCGGGAATCGCCTCGCAGAAAAGCTGGATAACCTGTTGATAGGTGTGGCAGTTACAGTTATAGACGATCACGCGGGCTTCCAGCCCATCGCCCGCACTGATACTCTGCTCCTCGATTGTCTCAGGTATCGCAACGGGGGTTGGCGCGTCCGGCATGGCCAATTATTTTACAACCTTGCCGGCCCCCTGCCAAGTGCTGGCCAGCCGACCACGAGCGCGGGGCAACATCAATAGCCTTCACGCGGCACCAGGTGGTTGGCAAGGGGGAGTTTCTCCCGTGAGCAGGTGCGCTCGAGCAGGAAAAAGTGGGTCTTGGAGTCCGTGACGGCCTCCAGCCCGTACTGGAGGCCAAGCCGGATCGTATAGGCCAGCGCCGCGGAAGTCTTGACCAACGCCAAGGCATACTCATAGTCGTACCCCTCGTCGATTGCAAGCCGCCGTTTGCTCATTCCCTGGAGGTCCTGGAAGGTGAGAGGGCGGTGCCTGCGCTCACCCTCAAGCAAGCGAAGCAGGCCTGCCGGGCCCGGCACCTTGGAATCGCCGACCATCATGTTATGGGACAAGTCAAAAAGCCCTCGTTGGAACCGGCGGTCCTCCAGCAACGCATCGTGAAACAGCGACCGCCAGGAGGGATCGGCAAGGTCCCGGTTCACCGCCTCGATCATCTCGGGATCGAGGGGGCCGCTGACCCGATAGCCCTGGACGATCCGTCCGGCCTTCACCAGCTCTCCATGCCGGTCTCCCATCCGGTCCGCGTAGGCGGTCGTGCCGCTCATCGGGCTGATTTGCAAAGCCATGTAATCCCTGAAATGGATCGCGGCGCATGACTCCAGGAGCTGCGCAAGGGTACGTTCGTGACAGAGGTGAAAGGGATAGTAGAGGGCGTTTCGTGCTGCCGGTGTACTCATCGACAAGCCCGATCAGGCTGTGTTAGGTTGGCCGGAATTATGCGGGGAGTCGGCCGGTATCTCAGCCTCAATCTGTTGCTTCTCCTGATCCCGGTCTCACTGGCGCTTGAATGGGCCCACGCCGACCCCATGCTGGTTTTCTTCAGCTCGGCCTTGGCCATTGTGCCCCTGGCGGGCTGGATGGGCAAGGCCACGGAGCACCTCACGAGCCACGTCGGGGCCGGTCTCGGCGGCTTGCTGAACGCGTCGTTGGGCAATGCCGCCGAGCTGATCATTGCGCTGGTCGCGCTCAGGGAAGGCCTGCACGACGTCGTCAAGGCCTCGCTGACCGGCTCCATCATCGGCAACGTCCTCCTGGTCCTGGGCTTTTCCATGGTCTCGGGCGGTCTGCGCTACGAGCGCCAGCATTTTAACAGGACGGCTGCGGGGATGGGATCCAGCCTCCTCCTGCTCTCGGCGGTCGGGCTGGTGGTGCCGGCGTTGTTTCATTTTACCGCGTCCGATCAGGGGGTCGGGGTGGAACGGGGGCTGAGCCTGGAAATTGCTCTCATCCTTTTCACCATCTACGTGCTGAGCCTGGTCTTTTCCTTGAAGACGCACCGCCATCTGTTCGTCGGCGAAGCGCCCGATGCGGATGACGTCGGAGACCGGCCATGGACGCTGCGCCGGTCGATCGGGGTCCTGGCTCTCGTCACCGTGGCGGTCGCGGTCATGAGCGAGCTGCTCGTCGGGGCCATCAAGCCGGCGGCGGACAGCCTGGGGCTGACCCAGGTCTTCGTCGGGGTGATCCTGGTGGCTCTGGTGGGCAACGCGGCGGAACATTCGACGGCCGTGCTGGTCGCCATGAAAAACAAGATGGACCTTGCCTTGGGAATCGCCGTCGGGTCCAGCCTGCAGATCGCGCTGTTTGTGGCCCCGGTGCTCGTCTTCGCGAGCTACTTCATGGGCCAGCCGTTGGATCTGATCTTCACGCCGTTCGAGGTGGCTGCGGTGACGATTTCGGTGCTTGCGGTCGGGTTCGTATCGTTGGACGGCGAATCACACTGGATGGAGGGGATCATGCTGCTGGGAGTCTATCTGATCCTGGCGGTGGCTTTTTACTTTGTTCCGGCCTGAGGCGCCACCGGCCTTACCACTTGTCCATGTCGATGACCTCTGTCGCATCCCAGAGGTTCTTCCATTCCGCATCGGCGAGCGCCAGTTCACGGTCCCGCTCCGTCGTCTCCTCCAGCTTGTCCGTTTTGGGCTTGGAAGGGGGCTGCTGATCCGACGCGGCCTTCGCCTTTGCCTGGGCCTCTGGCCGGTCCCCTTGCTGAATTTCCTTCGGCGCGGACTTCTTGCGGCGCTTCTTGGGGTCCATGTTGACTGGCATGGCCGCCTCCCGATAACCCTGGGCCTCACTGTTTCCTACAACCGCCGGAGGAGCCTTGTCAAGTGGAAGGCCCTGCCAACGCTTGATCGGGCAAATGATCCGGTCTGTTGACTCACCCAAGGCCGGCTGTTACAGTGGGCGCGCTTTGCTTTCCTTCAGAGGGGCGCCCGATGGTCCTGAGCGCAAAAGTCCTCTGGCCTCTGTTTCCGCTCTTGCTGTTGGTCGTGGTGGTCTGCCTCACCTGGGCTTTCGTCCACGTGGTCCGTCGTTCCAAAGGGTCCACCGCCGTCTGGCTGCAGGGAGCGGCGCTCGGCGGCTACCTGTTGGCTGCGGTGGCCGCGATCGCCAGCGAGCGAGGGGCCATGTCCGCCAACGTCCATCGTCCCTTTTCTCTCCTGACCCAACTCCTGATCGCCTTGGCCCTCTTTCACATGTGGGGCAAGGATCGTTCGCTCGTGACCCTGAACATCGTCGCCTGGGGGGCCATCCTGGCGGACACAGCCTTGCACTACCTGCTGGTTCGCTGAAACCGCGGCGATGCTTGTGTCCTTTACAGCAGCTCGACCGCGACGCTGTCGGCGTAGCGGCGGCCGAGCTCGGTCAGTTTGATCCGGCCCGACCCTTCTTCCAAGAGCCCCTGCCGAGTCAGGCGACGCAAGGCCTGTCCCCAGTCGCCGTCGAGGGAGTCCTTCCCCAGCAGTTGGAGATTCACGCCTTCTATGAGGCGGAGGCCGAATACCAGCGCCTCCCGCTTGCGCCGCTCAGGACTTAAGTCTTCTTGCTCCAGGATCGGGAGGCATCCCGCTTCCAGCGCCTGCCGATAAGCCGCCAAGTCCTCGACGTTTCCGAAGCGGGTTCCGTTCAGGTAAGACTGGGCACTGGGTCCCAGGCCCAGGTACTCCGCCCCTTCCCAGTACAGGAGGTTGTGTGTGCAGGCATAGCCTGGCCGGCAGTAGTTGGAAATCTCGTAGCGAAGGAATCCTGCTGCCGTGAGGCGACGCGATGCTTCATCCTCCATGGCATTCTGCAACAAGCTATCCGGCTCGGAACGATCCCCTCGCCGGAGATCCACGCTCAGCCTGGTTCTCTCTTCGACTGTCAACGCATAGCAGGACAGGTGGGTCGGCCTCAGCGCCAAGGCTTCATCCAGGGTCGCGGTCCAGCTTTCCATGGCCTGTCCCGGCAAACCGTAGATCAGATCCAGGTTGATGTTCATGAGGCCGGCCGCGCGGGCTGCTGTGACAGCTTTGCGGACGGTATCCGCTGAGGTCGGCCGGCCGATGCGCACCAGCTCATCGTCGTCCATGGACTGAGCGCCGAAGCTGATCCGGTTGAATCCGGCCTGGGCCAGGCGCGCCAGTCCTTCTTCGGTCACGGTATCAGGATGGGCTTCCAGCGTAATCTCGGCCTGCTCAGTCAGGTCGAAGCAGTTCCGGACCTGGGCGACGATCGCGCCGAGTCGGTCGGGACCGAGCGTGGTCGGCGTGCCCCCGCCGAAGTAGAGGCTGTCGAAACGCCGCCCGCCGAGGCCGTTGAGCGAGGCGTGGAGCTGAATCTCGCGCGTCAGCGATTCGAGGTACGAGACAGCCTCGTCCTCGCGGTGGATGCGCAGGTAAAAGGCGCAAAAGTGGCAGCGGGTCCGGCAGAAGGGGACATGAATATAGAGGCCGACGGCCATTCTTATACCGCTCTTGAACCGCCCTCGCCCCTACCGCTCCCCGGGGCGCGGTGCCGAGCCTTAACTCAGCGGGAGAGGGCTCTTGGAAAAATCCTTGACCAGGGCGATCTCGATTTCGTCCAGCGGGGAGAGGCCGCGATTGCGCACATGAGCCGACCAGGAAGGATGCCTGCGGAGCGAGTCGAAGAGCACTTTCAAGAGCTCGGGTTTGACCAGCCGCTCCCATTCCTGGAGCCAGGCATAGTTGTCCTCCTCGCCAGCATAATCTTCCGGGAAGTTCGCTTCGAGACTGATGCGGAAGTTGAACGATTTATCTTCTTGAAACATGCAACCCCCCATACCGAGCCTGCTTGAGCCGCCTGCTTCAATCGGATGCAGGCGGATAGTTTTTTAGCCTCCAGTAGGCTGAGATTCTTCAAGCTTGCCGCAGCTTAGTCGGACCGCCAGGCCCCCGTTGCGGTGCGAAGCTTGAGGCCCTATAATACCATCCGTCACGTCAACAGGGGAGTGGAATCCATGCCGATTTTTGAATATGTCTGCCAGGAGTGCCGTCACCGTTTCGAAGTCATCGTCCGGGGCTCCACGGTGCCGGCCTGTCCGTCCTGCAAAGCCACCAAGCTGGAAAAGCAGATTTCGGCTTTCGCGGTGGGAGCGACCGGCGACTGGTCTTCCTCCGCCGGTCCCGGTCCTTGCGGCTCCTGCGGCGACCCGCGCGGCCCCGGCGCCTGCTCGATGAACTAACGTTCATCGTGAAGCGTGAACGTCGGTCGTGAGGGGTAAAGAAAAGCTTGTGTTGTTCACGTTTCGCGCTTCACGAGTAACGGTTCACGACGCGACATGACCGTTGACCAGGCCATCGCGACCCTCTCTCAGTCGGACCCCATCATCAAGCTGCTCCAGGAGGTCAAGCTGGGGCGCATGAAACCCACCGATGCGGGCTTGCGCGCCGTCACGGAAGCCTGGCTCGGGACGTATCGTCAGGTCTTGCAGTCGGTCAACGGCCTGGACCGGATTGCATTATGTCGGCTCGATCCCTCGCCGCGCCTGGAGGTGCTGATCGCCGCCGGCGTGATTCCCACCGACCATAAAGCGGTCTCGTCGCTCCGCACGCTCTTTGAACAGGCGCTCGCCGGTGCGCGGTAGGTGTCGTGCCGTGCGCCTGCTGACTGTCCTGGCGGTCGTTGGTCTGGTCACGGCCGGATCGCCGGTTCTCGCCGGGCAGGACCTCGTCGGCACCCGCCCTCTCTTGACGCTGGAGCCGGACAAGCTGCCGTCCCTCCTCCCCTCGGACGCGCACCTGCTCGTCGAAGCGGGCGCAATCGAACGGTTCTTGGATCAGTTGGACGGCGAACCGCCCGATTGGGCGGCCGTCTATGGCCACGGTCATCATGATCCGGGCCATGATGACCGCCTGTTCGCTTTGAATCGTGAGCGTGACGCCAGGCGAGCCGGCAAGCCGGCGCTCCGATGGAAGGTGACGTTTCTGTGGTCAGGTGAACTGTCCCGGTACGATCAGAAGGCCGGCGGCTTCAGCCTCTCCGTCGGGCCGAAATTTCATCAGACTCGCTGGGGAATCGTGAGGTTCAAACCGGAAAATCTGCCCGCCAACCTCATGGCCATTCCGAATCCCGGACTGCGGGAATCCTTGCGGCGAAAGTTTGCGAAGGGAGCGCGCATCGAAGTGGACATTGTTCTGACCGGCGCGTTGATTCCGGAGGAGTCTCTTGTATACGACTTCTCACATGAGGAGGAGGGGCGCGGCCTCATCATGCCGGTCGTGCGGGTCGAGCGGATTGATTACCTGCTGGTGAAGTAAGACGAAGATCGGCAGGGTTTTCGGTCGAGGGCGTCCTCTATCGCGCATCCTTGGCGCAGCGGAACCCGGTTCCGCTGGGGCGGTCGTCCGGATAGCCGTAGTCGCGGTCGGCGGTCCTCATGCTCTTCGCCGGCTTCAACCATGAGCCTCCGCGCATGACCTTGAGCAAAACGCCTGCTGGTCCCTTCGGGTCGGTTTGAGGCGCCTTCCGATAGTAGTAAGGTTCAAACCAGTCCTGGACCCATTCCGAGGCGTTGCCCGCCATATCGAGGAGCCCGTAGGGGCTGGCGCCTTCCGGGAAGCTGCCGACCGGGAGGGTGAGCACTTCCCCTTTCAAGCCGCGCTCCTTCGAGATTCGTGCGCCTTCGCCGGCCACCCAGAAGGCCTTCCATTCCTTCCCGTCTTTGAATTCGATGGTGCGCCCGGCCCAGTAGCTCGCGCTGTTGGCTCTCTTCAGGTCCCAGTCGTTCCCCCAGGGGTAGAGACGGCCGTCGGTGCCCCGCGCCGCTTTTTCCCATTCCGCTTCGGTCGGGAGGCGTTTGCCGGCCCACTGGCAATAGGCCGACGCATCCTGCCAACTGACGTTGACGACTGGGTGCCGCTCGCTGCCGGCTATCGGACGGCCCTGTTCCCACAGGGTCACCGTCGGGTCGGGGTTTGCCGGCGGTCTGTGCCCCGTGACCGTCACGAACCGCTCGTACCGGACGTTCGTCACTTCGTATCGATCGATCCAGAACGGACCGAGAAGGACCGGCCGTTGCGGCCGTTCGTCGGAAAAGCTGTCGCTTCCTTCCGGGCTGCCCATGAGGAAGGAGCCGGCGGGAATCAGGACCATATCCTCTTCTTCAGAGACGGTGGAGGGAAGCGGCGGGTGGCAGGCTTCGAGGTTCAGCAACAAGGCGGCGACGATGAACAAACGTCCCGTCACGATCTGGGCTTTTTCAGTTCGCAGGCGCGGGCGATGCCGTCCCGGTAGGAGAGCCAGAGGTCCAGCGCCTCCTGCAAGTGGCCGAGCACGGCCTGCTGCTGCGACGGCGTGACCGCATGGGCGAGGACCATGTCATAGGCCGCATGCCTGTGCCCGGCTTCCACCATCTGGTGGGTGCGCACCAGGTCCATACAGTCGGGCGAGAGACCCTGGTAGAGGACGAGCGGATGCTTCCGGACATAGTCCTCGATTTCGGCGGGCGACTTGGGCCGGGAAGGGCGCAGGATCTCCTGGCGGTCCTTGATGCTGCCTTCGACGAAGACCGTCAAGACGGCCGCTCCCACCAGCCAGTCCCGTTCGAGCGTGAGTCGATCCAGCCACCGGCGGTACTTCCGGCTGGCCGGCAGCAGCGTCACGCGTTGAAACTCCTTCTCGTGGTAGCCCAGCCCTTTCATCATGGTCAGGAAGAGCTCCGGATGGGGCCGCCCCAGCGAGAGCCCTCCCGTGTCTTCTTCGTAGATATTTTCGGCGAGGGTCTTCCGCACTTCCGGAGGCGGGTTCCGGCCGTGGACGCGAGCCAGGAGGACCGGGAAGTCCCGCACGTAGACGGCGTACTCCTGGCAAAAGTGGATCTTGAGCTGATCCTTGGTGACGTGCGGCCCGCTGAAGTGTGCCCAGGCCCAGTGATGCTTGCGGTCCATGAGGCCGAGCAATCGCTCGCGGAACCGGTCGGGGGGGAGCGTTTTCACGGAAACCTCTTCTCGGCGTTCACGGCAACCCTGCTGCCGGCTGAGCTTGCTTTACTTCAGGCCGGCCACTACAATCGCCTGACGTTGAGGAAACGCATGAACCAGATCACGATTCAAAACACGGAAGACATCCTGAACCTCTTGGCGGAGGTCTCGCTCCGGGGTAAGGGGTTCACCACCGATTGTCTGCTCGATTATGTGCTGGACGAAGGCTTTACGGAGCCCATTTATCTGAACGCGACCGGCGAAGACCCCGACGCCTTCTACAAGGATCAGCCCAATGCCTGGGCGACGTACCAGGTACGGGAGTGGAAGCGGGTCCTGACCATCTCGGGCGGCTCCGGGAAGGAGCGTCGAGTCCAGATCACCGAGACTCCCTAGCCGGTTGCTTCCTCCGTCGTTCCCCGCCGCGACGTTTCGTCCCGGCTTCTTGATGCGTGCCGAGTGTACGGGTTCGGCCGGCGAAATACAATCGCCCGCGGGTCCTGGCCGGTTGCAGTTGTGCGGATCCCCCCTTAGAATGGACTGCTCCTGGCTCTAGGCGTCCTGCTCACCACGGAGACAGGCCTTGCGCAGGCCCCTCATGATCCTGGTCGTTGGCGGTGCCGTTCTGGCGGTCGTGGCCTTCTCGCTCCTGTCGCACTGGCCGGCGATCAACGTCGTCGAGACCGGCAAGACGCCCGAGTATCCCGACGTCGTGCCCCGCCGGTACGAGGCCACGGCGGAGCGGGTGTTCGACGCCATCCTCCATGTGGTGAATCGGCTGCCTCGCTGGTCGCTCGTGTCCTATCGGCCGGAAACGGGGGAGATCCATGCGGAAGCCAGGACCCGCCTGCTTCGGTTTGTGGACGACGTCCACGTGCGCGTGGTGAACGAAGGGGATGACGCCGTCGTGCAGGTCCGATCGGCCTCGCGAGTCGGCAGGGGCGACTTCGGCCAGAATGCGCGGAACATCCGCGCCTTGTTTGACGCCGTTGACGAGCAGATGCGGGTTCCCGCCGGCCATCAATAAACGATCGGGGCCGGCGCGGCGAGCCGCCCGGGAGCACGATGGCGATCGTCAAGCTTATCGAACCGCAGGACGAGGGCGAGTTGGCCCTGATCAAGAGCCTGCTGGACGGCAACAACATCCGGTATTTCGTTCAGAACGAACACTTCGGCAGCCTCTATCCGGGCCTCTCCCTGCCCTTCAATCGGCGCGTCGTCATGGTGAACGAAGCGGACCTCGGGCGGGCCGAAACACTGTTGGAAAAGCTGACGCTGGAGGAAGACGCCGACGAGGCCGGCTGAGGCTCTCTACTGATAGTACCAGCCGCTGATGAGGACGCCCTCTTCGAAGTAGAGGTAGCGGTGCTTGATCGTGGAGGAATCCTTCCAGTCTTCGTAGATCCATTCTTCGCGCCTGGTCCCGTCTTTCGTGTGGCTGACGTTGATGGTATAGGGCGCGCCCCAGGCTTTCAACACCTGATCCTTCGTCATGCCGACCATCACGCGCTTCTCCTGGATGTGCTTCTCGAAGGTCGGGTCCAGCAGACCGGGCAGGAACCGCCAGACCAGCATCACGGCGAAGAGGATCGCGAAGCAGGCATAGATCGTCATCCGGACCGGCTTGCGGCAGAGAAAGGGCTTGGCGTGCGGAACCGGCTCTTCCGCCGGCTGCTCAGAACTGGCTGGCAAACCGGCGGTGCCGGCTGGCTCCTGTGTCTGTGACCGTGGCGCTATCATGGGCAAGACAGTCTAACAACCGCCGGAAGGACAGGTCAAGCGAGCCAGAGCGCATGTTCGTCGAAATCGAAAGCAATCCCAACTGCGACCAGTCGGTCTTCGCCCGGTTCAAGGAGGCAGGCCCGGCTCGGCCGGTGGTCCGGGTCAGGAGCTACGAGCGCAGCGCCCAGGGGGAATGGTGCTGGGTCACCGGCTGGACCGATGATCCGGACCATCCCTGCTGCCCCGCCTATGCGCAGGTCGTCGAGGATTCCGGGGCCGGGCTCACCCACCTGGTCTATGGGGGCATCTGGGGCGTCCGGTTGAAGCCGGTCTCGCTGGATGAAGGCTGGAGCCTGGAGAGCCGGAATCAATGGGGCGAACCGTATTTGTCCCTCGCCGACCCCAAGGACATGATGTATGGAGATTCCGTTAATCGTGAACCGTGAACCGTGAACCGTTCAACGAGCAGCGAATCTTGCGATTAACGACTAACGATTAACGGTGAACGTGGCTTGGAAGCTCGCCGCCGACCTGACGGTCCTCTCCCACCTGCTCTGGATCCTGTTCATCATCTTCGGCGCGCTGATCGGTCGGCGCACAGCCTGGGTGAAGTGGCTCCACGTGGGGGCGCTGGTCTTCAGCCTGCTGCTGCAACTGTTCCGGTGGACCTGCCCCTTAACTTACCTGGAAGTCTGGCTGCGCCGGCGCCATGACCAATCGCTCGGCTACAGCGGGGATTTTCTTGCCCACTATGCCGAACGCCTGGTCTATCTCCAGGTCTCTCCGCCGGTCGTTTTCCTGGCGACGCTGCTGGTCGTGGGGCTCTCGGCCTGGGCCTACGGATTCTCCCCGAAGCGGAGCTGATGCATCTTGCGAAAAAGGCTAGTCGGAAAGTCATCAAGGTGAGGCTTCAGCCTTGACGACTTGATGGACGTTGCAGACTTCTCGACTTTTCACTAGAACCTATCTCAAAATCAGTTGCCGACCGGGGTTGCGAGTTCCATGACGGT
>CAZKHY010000073.1:0-17616 GCA_964552455.1 uncultured Nitrospira sp. | reverse complement strand
GGCTCAAACACGGGTTCGAATCCCGTTGGGACCACCATACCAAGCTTGCTGGAGCTTTTGCCACCGTCATTTGTTATCGTTCGATCGGCGGCAAACGGGTAGTTTATCCCTCTGCATGTAATTTCGTACCAACCTTCGGCTGGGCCGCCGCGCTCGATCAAATCGCGGCGGGGAGGTGCTTTGCCTCCGGTGCGCATCGGTCAAGCTTGCTCGAGCCGACGGCCTTTTTAGCGCCGTATCGCATCTGTGGCTGGCGGAGAAACCCGGCCGTGATCCTTGAAACGCCGGTTCCTCGAAGCCCTCCCGGCGGATTTGACGCGCCTCCGAGGGGTTGTGTATAAGTAACCTGCTCTTTGGTGAAGCGTCTGGTGGAGGAGATGACCGTTTATGCAGCCACGCGAGTTTCATGACGGGGCCGACGACGGGCTCGAGGCCCTGGAGCCGCTCGATCCCGACAAGATCCGCTCCTTTTCCGATCTGCTCGTGGCCATGCGCAAGACGGCGTTCGGCGGCCGGCGGCTGGGAGAGGCTTTCGATGTCTCATGGGCCATGATCAGCGACCCGGATTGCTTCGTGGTGTTGACTTTATCGGGAGCTATGACCATTGCCAAAATGGGAAAGATCATCAGCGGCATGATCGACCACGGCATGGTGCAGGCGGTGGTCTCCACCGGCGCCCTGATCGCCCACGGTCTGAGCGAGTCAGTCGGCAAGACCCACTACCGGCATGATCCCTCCATGAGCGATGAGGAGCTGTTTGAAAAAGGGTACAACCGCGTCTACGATACCTTGGAGATGGAAGCGAACTTGAATTATGTCGAGCACGTCGTGTCCCGGACGCTCAAGCGCGTTCCTCCCGAACAGGTCCTCTCGAGCGAGATTTTGACGAAGGAACTCGGGCGCACGCTGGTGGATGAGCAGGGAGGCGCCGGCATTCTCAAAAGTGCGTACCTGAAAGACGTACCCGTGTACATCCCGGCTTTTACCGATTCGGAAATGGGCCTGGATGTCGCAACCTGGGCGATGGGGCGGACCATCGACCGGGCACGCAGCCAGAGCGGGAAACAGGGTGATCTGGGGGTCTTACGCGCTCTCTACCAAAACCGGCCCTCCTTCAACCCCTATCTGGACCTGAACAGCTATGCGGATCGCGTACTGGGAGCCAAACGTCTGGGGATCTTGACGATCGGGGGGGGAGTGCCGAGGAACTGGGCCCAACAGGTGGCGCCCTACGTGGAAATCGGCAACGTCCGGCTGGGATTGAACGTGAAGCCGCCACGTTTTCAGTACGGAGTCCGCATCTGCCCGGAGCCCGACTACTGGGGGGGGCTGAGCGGCTGCACCTACCAGGAAGGGGTGTCCTGGGGCAAGTTCGTTCCGCCTGAGGAAGGGGGGCGCTTCGCCGAAGTGCTGAGCGATGCGACGGTGGTCTGGCCGCTGTTGATGATGGGGCTTCTGGAGCGGCTGCGGACCAAGAAACCCCAGGGCTCTTGAATTCCCGCAAGCCCGTCGGTCCGACGGATGCAAGGTTCAGGGAAAACGCTCACGCCTCGATCCCGCCATCCTGCCTACAGCACGGACCGTGCGGTGCTGGAACGGGAAGTCGTGGTCGAGACGTTCCGGGCCGGCGGGCCAGGCGGTCAGCACCGGAATGTCACCGATTCGGCGGTCCGGTTACTGCATCCGCCGTCCGGCCTGCGGGTGGTGGCGAGCGAGGCCCGGTCGCAGCACCGGAATCGCGAGACGGCGTTCGCGCGCCTGATCGCCCGGCTCAAGAGCCTGAACCGCAAGCCCCGTCTCCGCATCCCGACGCGGGTACCGAAGCGGGCGGTCGAGGGGCGGCTGGTCGAGAAGCGGCGCCGCCAGACAACCAAGCGGGTTCGAGCCAGGGTGGATGAAGAAAGGTAGAAAGCGAGAGTGAACAGGCGCCGCGCTGCAGAACGACCGTCCACGCCGTGCACCGTGACCTGGTTGCTCTGTTCCGTTGCCTTGTGCCTGCTCCCGGCACCGGAGCCGGCCACCGGGCAGACCCTTGAGGCCCTGGTGCGGGACGACGGCCGGATGAGGGGGAGCGCCAAGGCGCCGGTCACGCTGATCGAGTATTCGGATTTCACCTGCGGCTATTGCCAAAAGTTCTTCCAGGAAACCTGGCCGCGCATCCAGGCCAAATACATCGACACGGGCAAGGTCCGCTTCCTCTACCGCGACTACCCGCGCTCCGATCAGGGGCCTGGTCTGGATGCGGCGATCGCGGCCCGGTGCGCCGGCGACCAGAGTCGCTATTGGGCCATGCACGATCGGCTGTTCGGCGGCGACCGACGGCTGGGGGCGGCCGATCTCCAGCGGCATGCCCAGGCGATCGGCTTGAACCTGCCGCTTTTCTCCCAGTGCATGCGGGAGGCCCGCCACCTGAACGCCATCTTCCGGGACCGTGCGGAAGGGGTTCGCCTCAGCTTCCGCGGGACGCCCGGGTTCGTGCTGTTGCGAACGGAGCCCTCCGAGAAGGAATCGCCGATCGTCATCCCCGGCGCCTTTCCGTTCGAGGTGTTCGAGGAGCAGATCGACCGCCTGCTCGCGGCGGCTGCCTCCGGCAAGAAGGGTTGAATTCCTGCCGCAGGGGGCCTATCCTCTCACCAGATTGGTTCGGGCATTTATTTAAAACGCATAAGAAGGGGACTATGGCACAGGAACAATCATTTTGGCCTGTCGAGTACGCAAAAGGGGAACCGGATCTCTGGGTCTGCATGTCTTGTTTGAATGAGGTCTTTCGGCGCAAGGTACCCATGCCGGATTGCCCGACCTGCCACGGGGTGTCCACCTATGAAGCCTTCGCACTGGAGTCCATCCTGGATTGGGGGACCGACGACCTCATCGCCAAGGCCAAGAAGGCCCAGCAGGAAGTCGAACAGCCGGCGCCCGAAGCCGGGGCTGTCCCCTCGGCTGAACAGGCTGAGTGAGGATTTGCGAAACCAGGGAGCCGTTCGGTGGAACCTCGCCCTTTTTTAATCGGCAACCGGTGGCGGACCACGGCCACGGCGGTTCCGGTGAAGAACCCTTTCAACGGGAGCCTTGCGGCGGAGGTCTGCCAGGCCGGGGAGGCCGAGGCGGAAGAGGCGGTCGCGGCGGCCGTTTCAGCCTTTTCTTCCATGCGGCGACTGCCAGCCCACGAGCGGGCCGGGGCGCTCGGGAAGATCGCCGGGATTCTGGCGGCTCGTCGAGAGGAGTTCGCTCGGACCATCACGACCGAGTCCGGCAAGCCGATCACGGATGCGCGGCGCGAAGTCGGACGGGCCGTTCAAACCTTCGCGGTCGCCTCCGAAGAAGCCAAGCGGATTCCAGGCGAAGTCGTCCCGTTGGACCTGACGCCGGGAACGGACGCCTATCTGGGACTGGTTCGTCGTTTTCCGATCGGACCGGTGCTCGGGATCACGCCGTTTAATTTCCCGCTCAACCTCGTCGCCCACAAGGTGGCGCCCTGCCTGGCCTGCGGCAACCCGATCGTGCTCAAGCCGGCCCCTCAGACCCCGCTCACGGCTCTGCTGCTGGGCGAGGTCGTCATGGAGGCCGGGCTCCCGATCGGAGCCTTGAACGTCGTGCCCTGCGACAATACCGTGGCCGAGCATCTGGTCACCCACCCGCACCTGAAAATTCTGAGTTTTACCGGCAGTGCGGCGGTCGGCTGGATGCTCAAGGCCAAATGCGGAAAAAAGCGGGTGCTGCTGGAGCTGGGCGGCAACGCCGGAGTGATTGTGGAGCCGGACGCGGACCTGGCCGTTGCCGCCCAGCGGTGCGCCACCGGCGGCTTCGCCTACGCGGGACAGACCTGCATTTCGGTGCAGCGGATCTACGTCCACGAGGCGGCGTACGACCGCTTCGTGGAGGACCTGCTGGCTCGGGTGAACCGGCTCAAGGTCGGCGATCCGTCGGATGAGGACACGGTGGTCGGCCCTCTGATCGACGAGGCCGCCGCGCGCCGGGTCGAGGACTGGATCGGGGAGGCGGTGGCGCAGGGCGCCAAGCTCCTGGCCGGCGGGAAGCGGTCCGGTTCCCTGGTCGAGGCGACCGTCTTGGCGGACGTCGCCCCGACGATGAAGGTGTCCTGCCGCGAGGTTTTCGGGCCGGTGGTGACGGTCACCCGGTACCGGCGATTCGAGGAGGCGATCGCGGCCTTGAACGAGTCAGACTACGGACTTCAGGCCGGCCTCTTCACCCGCGACGTGGACCGGATTTTCAAGGCCTACCGTGAACTGGAAGTCGGCACGGTGCTGGCCAACGAGATCCCGACGTTCCGTGCCGATCACATGCCCTACGGCGGAGTCAAGGATTCGGGGCTCGGGCGGGAAGGGGTCCGATACGCCATCGAAGAAATGACGGAACCCAAGCTCCTGGTGCTGAACCTGAAAAATTCCGGAAACCCCTGAGCCCGTCGATCGTTCCCCCACAAAAAAATCTTGCCGGCCATATTGCGGATTCTTCTCCAACTTGGTACAAATGCGACCCGTGCGTCTGTGAAGAGCAGGCCGGCGAGCCGGCGGCGGGTTCCAAACTGAGTCGTCACGGTCAGGCCGTTTCCTGCTGGAAGTCAGCGCGGCCCTAAGGAGGAAGAAGGGAGGGACAATGGTTCCGACACATATGTTTCTCACCAGAGGCGTCGGAGTGCACAAGGAGAAACTGGCTTCCTTCGAGCAGGCGCTGCGGAGCGCGGGGGTCGCCTATTGCAATCTGGTGGGGGTCTCCTCGATCCTTCCCCCTAGCTGTAAGATCATCCCTCGAAAGCGGGGCGAAGCCCTGCTCAACCCGGGCGAAATCACCTATTGCGTCATGGCCCGGTCCGAGACCAACGAGCGCAATCGGCTGGTTTCGGCGTCCATCGGTCTGGCGATTCCCACCGACCGCCGGACCTACGGCTACCTTTCTGAGCACCACGCCCACGGCGAGACGGACGAAGAGACGGGCGAATATACGGAGGACCTCGCGGCGCAGATGCTGGCGACGACCCTCGGGATCGAGTTTGATCCCAACTCGGCCTGGAAGGAACGGGAACAGGTGTTCAAGATGGGGGGCAAGATCGTCCGAACGCTCAACATTACGCAATCCGCCGTCGGCAAGGCCAACCGGTGGACCACGGTGGTGGCCTTGGCCGTCTTCATCCCGCTCGAAAATCTTCCGAAGAAACTACGGACTCGTAGGTGACCCATGGTTCCGGACGGCTGGCTCGGGCCGGATCTGAATTTTCTCGGCATCGAGGAGCCCTGGTGCCATCCGGATCAGGCCGGGGTCTATGTCCTTCCGGCTCCCTACGAACACACGTCCAGCTACATCCAGGGGTCGGATCGGGGCCCCGCGGCGATCATCGAAGCCTCCCATCAGGTGGAGCTCTACGACGAGACGCTCGGCTGCGAGCCCTACCGGGAATGGGGAGGGATAGCGACGGTCGCTCCGCTGGCCTTGGACGGCAAGGTTGACCGGGCCGCGGTGGAGGCGATCGAGGCCTTCGTCCGTCCCCGCGTGGAGTCCGGCCGGTTCGTCCTGACGCTCACGGGCGAGCATACGGGCGCGCTCGGGGCGATCCGGGCCCACGCCAAGCGGCATCGGGACCTCTGCGTGTTGCAAGTGGATGCGCACGGCGACCTCCGCCAGGCCTATCAGAACAACCCCTTCAGCCACGCCAGCGTCATGGCCCGCGTCGTGGAGGACGGCCTGCCGCTGGTGCAGGTGGGCATCCGGTCCATCTCACCCGAAGAGATCGACTTGATCAACCGCACCGAGCGCGTCGCGACCTTCTTCGCTTCGAAGATCCTGGATCCCTCCGGGCCCTATGGGGGGCGGGCCGCCAACTGGGTGCCGGACGTGGCCAAGGCTTGCACCGGCCCCGTCTATGTGACGTTCGATTGTGACGGGCTGGATGCGTCGCTGGTGCCGGCGCTCGGAACCCCGGAGCCTGGCGGGCTCGGCTGGTACGACACGCTCGCTCTGGTGTCGGCTCTGGCCAACGGGCCCGGAATCGTCGGCATGGACGTGAGCGAGATCGCGCCGATCGAGGGGTTCGTGGCTCCCCAGTTCGCGGTGGCCAGGCTGATCTATCGCATGCTCGGCCGGATCCGGGCCGGTCGCCGCGTCCACTGACGGCGAGTCTCTTTCTCCCCATTCCATCAACGGGCTTCTGTCGAAGCTCCTGTATGACCCATAAGCTTCAGGCGAAACTCTACAAGCGACGTGTCGAGCGGAGCACGCGTGTCGGTCCCACGGACCCGGTCCAGGCGCAGGGCCTTCGCGGGGCTGGCTCGATCAGAATCAACAAATTCTTCACCCAGCAGGGGCTCTGCTCCAGGCGGGAGGCGGACCGGCTGGTCGAGGAGGGCCGCGTCACGATCAACGGCCGCGTGGCCCTGCTGGGCGATCAGGTCCGCCCCGGCGACGTGATCACCAGGGATGGGGCGGTGGTGTCCTGGGGAAACGAGCCCGTCTATATCAAGTTTCACAAACCGGTCGGGATCACCACCACGACCGAGCCGGATGTCCCGGACAATATCATCGCGTATATCGGGCATCCGGCGCGCATCTTTCCGATCGGGCGCTTGGACAAGGATTCGTCCGGGCTGATCCTGCTGACCAACGACGGCGAGATCGTCAACGAGATCCTGCGGGCGGAGCACGGCCACGAGAAGGAGTACCTCGTCCAGGTTGATCGGCCCTTTGATCGGGCGTTTCTGGATCGGATGGCCCGCGGCGTGGTGATCCTGGGCAAGCCCACGCAGCCCTGCCGGATCAGCCCTTGCGGGAAACGTGCATTCCGCATCATCCTCACGGAAGGCCGCAACCGACAGATCCGCCGCATGTGCCGGGCGCTCGGTTACCGGGTGGTCTCCTTGCACCGGGTCAGGATTATGCACATCACCATCGACGGTCTTCGGGTCGGACGGTGGAAAAACCTCTCCGACCGGGAGCGAGCCCAGCTGTTCGCGGATCTGGGCCGGAGGTGACGACGTTGTTCCAACGGGACGAGAACAAGCGAGGCCGTTGGCTGTGCTGGCCGGGGCATGTGGCGCTCGGGCTGGCCTCGGTCCTGGTCCTGCTGGCATTCGGTGGCTGCGGCCACCTGTCCTTCCTGACCAAGAAACCGGAGGTCAAGAAGGTCTCGGTCAGCCTGGTGGGGATGGACTTTCGAAAGATCGATCTTCGGTTCGATGTGGAAGTGGACAATGCGAGCGCCGGCTCGCTGACGGTGGCCGGCTACGACTATGACCTGGCGATCGAGGGCCAGCCCTTCCTGAAGGGACGGTCCGATGTCGGGTTCGAGCTCAAACCCCGCGCCGTCACGACCATCCCCCTGCCGGTCTCGATCAAGCTGGCCGACCTGTTCCGGCAAGTCTCATCGCTGCTCGGCCGGTCGGACGCTGCCTACAGCGTCACGGTCGGGTTTCTGATCAAGACGCCCGCGGGAACGTTCCGGCTCCCGTTCCAGAAGGAGGGACGGGTGCCGCTCCTCCCATCCAAGCGCTCATAACAGATCGTCGGTCACTCCCGGCGGAGCAGGGGATCGGGGCTTTCCAGCGGGAGTGCAAAAGGCTGCGGTTCTTTCCGTTCCGGGGAGGGAGAAGGGGCGGGCGTCGTTCCCGCGAGCGACTCGCGGGGCTCGGCTTCCGACGATGCGGATCGTCGAAAGGAAAAGAGGTTCAGAAAGGCGATCAACAAGCTTCCCACCACCAGCGCGGTGCTGGTCTGGCGGATGGTCTTCGTTCCCTCGTCACGCATGTCCTTGGCGACGTCGGCCACGGTCTCCAGCAGTCGGTCCAGGGCCAGGCTCACCTGGATCAGCTTGGGACCGGAATTGTCGGCGGCCTGCAACTCGGCTTTGGTCCGGAGTTCACTGGCTTCCTGGGGAGACTTGGCCACCCACAGTTGGCTCATCAGCAGGATGGTCCGGCTGGCGGCGGCGAAGTAGGCGTCCAGGCTTTCCTGCACGGCCTTGATGTCCTGCGGCTCGCTCCGTCCGCTGCGCGACACGCGCAGGCTGGCCGAGGCATAGCGGTCCACGGCGTGCTGGATGCGGGCCCGCTGGTCCGGCAGGGAGGCCGTGATGCGCTCGAAGTCTTTCTGGGTGGGGGCTTCCAGCGATCGGATGACCGTGGTCCGGTACCGGATCACGTCGGCGGAAATGTGGGCCAGGTCCGTCGCGGCCAGGGTGTATTCCGTATACATGAGACGGAGGTCCTGGTCCACCTGGCTGAGGGCCTCGGCGCCCATCAAGCCCAGCCCCGCGATCATCAGGCTCACCAGGATCTGCACCCAGGTCGGTCGAAGGCGGCTGAGTAGCGATCGGATGCCCACGGCTCTATCTCCTATCGGCCCATCGCGCCGGCGGATCAGCCCGCAGAGGCACCACCGGCTACGATCCAGTGTAGCAGAACGGACGTGGACAGAGAAGCCCCACTCGGTCGCGGAAGGGGCGCGGGCTCAATCCACCACGAGACGCCGGTCTACGTGGGTTTTCAGCGCGGGGTCGTTGGAGACGAAGATGACCGACCAGGGTTCTTCCTTCGAGCAGAGCCGCCGCAGGATGGTCTCGCGCAGGCTGGGTTGCATGCTGTGGAGCGTCCCATCCATGATCAGGAGTTGCGGGCGGGCGACGATGGACCGGGCCACCAGAATCCGCAAGACCTGGCTGGTGGTGAAGGCCTTCCCCCTGGCTTTGACCGGGGTGCCCAGCCCCATCGGAAGCGCATCCACTTCCTCTTCCATCTCGACGAAGCGCAAGGCCCACTGGACATCGCTGTACGAGATCCCGGCGCGGCCCAAGGTGATGTTTTCCTCCAGCGTCCCCTCGAACAGCGAGAGCCGGGAATCCAAAATGAGGCCGCGGCAGGTGTTCAGGGAGTCCATGTCCAGGTCGCGGACATCGACCCCGTTGTAGCGGATAATGCCCGTGGTCGGGGCATAGAGGCCCGCCAGCACCATGGCCATCGTCGTCTTGCCGGTGCTGGTATTGGAAAAAATCGCGACCTTTTCCCCCGGCGAGACCTCCATGTTGAAGTGCTGGAAGACCGGTTGCGAGTCGGGGTAGGCAAAGGAGATGTCCTTGCAGGTGAGCCGGACCCCGTGGATCGTCGGGTCCGGCAGGGGGACCGTGACTTTGGAGGTCACGGTGTCCGTGGGCTGGGAAAACAGAAACGACAGCGTGTTCAAGGACGTGAAGGTGAAGAACACGGCGTACAGGCGCCTGGATACCGTGTCGAAGTTGAGCATCAACGCGCCCACGACGACCTCGGCCGCCACGAACTGCCCCAGGGTGATCTGGCCGATGGACAGCAGCCACCCCGCCATGCCGATCAGGGAGCTGTGGCCCAGCGCCTGCCAGACCATCGAGCCCTTGTACTGGCGGTGCAGGACGTCGGATCTCGTTTTCCTGGCTTTCACATATTCGTGCACCAGTTCGTCGGTCTTTTTCAGCAGGAGCGGCGTGCTGGTGGTGGCCTTGAAGTGCAGGAGGTTTTCGGCGATGTTCTGGAGCCAGTTCAAAGTCTCGTAGTGCAGGTCGCTCAGCTTCATCGTGATCCGCAGCCCCCCCCGGCCGAGGATCACGATCGCCGTCACGAAACCCGTCAGCAGCAGCGCGTTGTATACGAGGAAATAAGGATGATACATCACCAGCAGCGTCATGCCGACGATGCCGCCCACCATGACGTTGATCAGGTCTATCAGTATGACCGCGAGGGCCCGCGGCAAAAATTCGGCTTCGTTGAAATAGTTCACGTAGGACGGCGAAAAGATCTCGTCCTTGAAGCGGGGCAGTTGCTTGGTGAGCGCCACTGAGATCCGCGTGTAGAGCCGCTGGGCGAGGATATCGACGGACCGCGACTGCAAGACCTTCAGTCCGCCGACGAAGATCAGGGTCATGGCCATGATGCCGGTGAGGGTGAGGATCATGATCGGCTGGATCGCATAGGCGAACGTGTTGACCAGCTCTTGAACCGTGAGGGGGATGATCAGCGAGAAGAGACCGATCGCCAGCGCGTAGGAGACGTTCAGGGCGAGGATCTTTCTTTCCAGCCGGAGGAGCAGGGCCATGCGGGCGATCGTGTCCCAGGTCAAGCCCGCCTGGGTCTGGTGGCTGTAGGGTCTTCCGGAAGGCACTGGTTCGCCTCTCCTTAACCTATTTTTCGAACGGACGGTAGCTGACCGGGATGGCCGATGCCGTGGCCTTGGCCCAAGCCCCGATGGCCCATTGGTAGAGGGCCACCGCTTTCTGGTAGTCAGCCAGGGCCCGGACGTACTGGCTCTCGGTGTCCACGGTGTTCCGCTCCCGCAGATTCACGAACAAGACGCTGGTGGCCCCGAGGCCGAACCGGAACCGTTCGCCTTCTTCCAACGTCCTGGCCATCTGCAGGGATTGGGAGGCCGCTGCGATCCGTTCCTTGGCCCGTTCGATGGCCGAGACCGCATTGTCCACGTCCACGATGACTTGCTGCTCCCGGAACTTCTGGATCAGCACGAAACGGTCCGCCTTCCCCTGCGCTTCGAGTACTTCACCGGTGGCGCGCCGCTGCAGGAACGGAATCCTGAGCTCCGCGCCGAACCGATAGCCCAGGCCGAGGACGAATTTTTCCGGCGTCCGCGAAGGGGCCGCTTCCAGGTCCAGGCTGGGCAGCAGGTTGTTCTTGGCCAGTTCCAGGTCGATGTTGTTCAACTTGGCCTCGATGTCCACCTCGCGAACCTCCGGCCGTGTGGACCGGGCCGTGACCTTGTCGGCTCGGACCTCTTCCGGCGACGGCAGCGCAGTCTGCTTGGGAAACTCAGGAACCCGCTCGCCTCCCGGAGCCGCGGGGGCGTTCTTGTCCCAGAGGTACATCGACAGTTTATATTGCTCCTGCTCGACCGCCCGCATGGCGGCGGCCAGGGCTTCCTTCCGGCGCTGGACCTCCTGGTTCGCTTCGACCGCATCGAGCGGCGCGGCGGCGCCGGCCTTGGCTCGCTGCTCGACTTGCTTGAACCGGTCTTCCGCCACCTTGAGCGCGCGCTTGTGAATGTCCGCCTGTTTCCAGGCAGCCACCCAGTCCCAATATTGGGTCGCGCTTCCCAGAAACAGGTCCTGGCGGGTCTTGGCGATCTGAATGTCGGCCTTGGGGTCGGCCAGCCCGGACCGCTGCAACTCGGCGTTTTCCGGGTTTACCATGAGTCCGCGGAGCAATGGAATGAAGGCGCCCAGCAGCACCTGTTTGCTCTGGCCACTGAAGGACAGGTCGGGAATCTTGGCCGAGCCGATCGCATCCCGTATGCCAGCCATGCCCCTGATGCCGGTGGGTGACCGCATGTCGATAAACGTGTCGTTGAAGCCAACCGTTTGGGTCCCCAGTTGCGGGTTTAATTGGGAAATGAACCGTTCGATCTCCATGTCATTGACGAGCGAAGGCTCGAAGGCGCCCAGTGCCTTCAGCAGCCGTCCCCTGGCCACGACCTTGTCGGTGCCGGCTCCCTGGAGGAGGGGATGGGCCCGGTCCACCCAGGCCAGGACCTCGTCCAGCGACAGGGGGATAGGGGGCAGTCCCTTCTGGCTGCCCGGCGGCTGACTTTGCGGCTTGGCCGGCTCGGGAGCGGCTGAAAGGGCTGTGCCGGACCAAGAGAGCAAGGAGCCGACGACGATCGCGCAGTAGAGGTACGGTCGCAGCATGGAAGAGATCTCCATTCCCGTCCGAATCGCGTCAGCCTTCAAGGCCGTCCCGGCCGTCGAAGGGACCAGGATGGTTCGCCCACAGGTCATCCCACGGGCTCCTATTTTCTGCTGCCGGCTTTGGGTAAGAGCGTATCCAGCAACGAGGGCGGCCCCTCCTGATAGTCCGGCGGGAACAAGTTGAACCGGCGCCAGAGCTCGTACCAGAGGGGCACCCGATTCAGAATGACCCAGCCCATCACTTTGGTCCCCTGCCTGACGTGGGCCTGCTCCGGCCAGGGCCGGTCCTCCGGGTCTGGGACGACCCAAAAACGGTAATCGCCCTTGCCGTTGTCCACCTGGTCCACGACCTTGATAATGCCTCCGAACGTGCCGGCCATCAACTCGGGCCAGGCGGGCAGGGGAATGGCCGGGATGCCGTAAAAGATCATCCGGACTTTGCGGCCGGTATTCAGGAGCGGGGCATCCAGGCCGTCCGCGACCAGTTCCACCGCCTTGTCCATGCTGGTCGGGGAGATGCGCACCAATTTATCTCCGGGCCGGACCGTTTCGCCGATGCCCACCTCCGCCATGCGCACCACCGTCCCGTCGATCGGGGCCAGAATGCGGCTGGCGATCCGTCGTTGCGTGGCATTGGACAGGCGCAGGCTGACGGCCGCCAGTTGGTCGGCCGCGCGGGCCGCCTCCGCAAGAGCCCCGGCGCGGGAAGCCTCCGCATCCATGAGACGCTGCAACATCTCGGCGCTGACCTGGTCACGGCCGAAGCTGAGGGCGCGCATGGCCTGCTCGGCTTCCTTCAGCGTGGCTTCGGCCCCCTTCAGATCGGCCTTGCTGGCAATGGCGGCCTGGATCGCCAGTTCCAGTTCCCGTTGCGAGACCAGCCCTTTCTCGGCCAGTTGCTTGTTGCGGCTGACGTTCAACTCGGCCGTGTCGAGGGCGATCTTGGCGGCGACCACGCGCTGATCGGCAGCCCGCATCTTGTTCTCGGCTTCCAGCACACGGGCTCCTGCCGAGGGGACGGCCGTTTTGACCAGGTTGTTCATCTCGGTGATCCGTTTGGTCAGCTCACTGGCGCGCTCCAGCGCGGCCTTCCGGTTCTGCTCCAACGCCACCTTTTGTTGCTCCAGGAGCGCGAGCAGGTCCGGCGCCCTGAAATTCGGGTCCACGTCGCTCAGTTCGAGGATCAGCTCCCCCTTTTTCACGCGGCTACCTTCGAAGACGTGCCACTTCGCGATGCGGGCGATGATCTGGGCCTCGATATCCTGCGGCCGTTCGTAGGGAGTATAGGCGGAGAGCTGGCCGGTGGTGGTGATCGTCTGGGTCCAGGGAATGAATGCGACGATGAGGAGCAGGAACAACAGGAGCTTGATGGCCATCCGGCCGTAGGTGCGGAGGTACTCCGGGATACAGACCAGCTCCCAGGCCTGCAGCTTGGTCGAGGTGGCGAAATCGTCGATCTCAATGTCGTCCAGCCCCGTCGGCTGGTCGACGAGCGATTTCATCCTCCCTCTGATGCCTTCTCGGATACGCAGCATGGGGCGCCTTGTCTGGCTACTGGTCTGCATCATAGAGGATTCCCTGAGGTTGGTCAATGGGTTCGGCCAGACGAGCCCATCGTCCGGCCATCCGGGCAGACTCGTAGCCCTATGGCTCTTTCGCCTTGACCCTCCCATCGGAGAAACGCTAAGGTGTGACGACGGCGCCACCCGCAGGGTAGAAGATTGTAGGAAGTGTGGAAGGGAAATCCGATGATGGTTCGGCAGAAGGGGAAACCCGGCAGGGCTTTGAAGAAAGAAAAGACCGCGCCCTTAGTGGGGGTGCTGGGAGGGAGTCGGAGCGATTTCCCCGTGTTGGAGAAGGCCGTGACGGTGCTGACCAACCTGGGAGTGCCCAGCGAACTGCTGGTGGTTTCGGCCCACCGGACGCCGGACCGCCTCTTTGCCTATGCCGAGCAAGCGGCTGGGCGGGGCATCGAGGTGATCGTGGCCGGTGCCGGCGGTGCCGCGCACCTGCCCGGCATGCTGGCCGCCAAGACGCACCTGCCGGTCATCGGCGTGCCGATTCCCACGGAGAACCTCAAGGGCCTCGATTCCCTTCTCTCGATCGTCCAGATGCCGCGCGGCATCCCGGTGGCCACGGTGGCCATCGGCGGGGCGGAAAACGCGGGGCTGCTGGCTGCCCAGATCTTGGCCGGCCGCTACTCCGCCGTCCGTGAGCGGCTCATTCGGTTCCGTGCCGAGCTGACGAAAGCAGCCCTGGCTCAACCGGGCAAAGCCCGGTCTCTTTTTGAACCAGCCTCGTCGATCAACCCCAAAAGGACCAAGACCAAGCTGCCGAGATAAGCGATGAGCGGTCGAATCGAGCCCGGCGCCATGGTCGGGGTCTTAGGCGGGGGGCAACTGGGGGCCATGTTCGCGGTGGCTGCCCGTCGCCTCGGCTATCGGATTGCGGTCTGGGATCCGGACCCGGATGCGCCGGCGCTCAAGATCGCCGACCTTCCGCTGGGCCGGCCCTTTGAGGACGCCTCCGCACTGGCGACCTTTGCCGGCTCCATCAGCGCGGCGACCTACGAATGGGAAAACATTCCCGCGGCCGTCGGCGACTCGCTCGAACAACGCCTCCCCGTCCGGCCCTCAACGCGCATCCTGCGGCTCTTGCAGAATCGGCTTGAACAAAAGACCTTCCTGGCTGAGCGCGGATTCCCGGTGGCGCCCTTCCGGGCGGTCGGGGTTCCCGGTGACCTGACGGCCGCGGCGGACGCAGTCGGCTTCCCCTGCCTCTGCAAAACCGCCACCGCCGGCTACGACGGGAAGGGGCAATGGAGGTTGGCCGGCCAGGCGGAACTCCGGGGGCTCCAAGAGCAGTTGGGGCGGCGGGCGCAGGGGAACAGTCCCTCGGCCTGGGTGCTGGAGCAGTTTCTTCCATTTGAGAAGGAACTGTCGGTCCTGGTGGTCCGCGGGGCGGACGGGGAACGGCGGCTCTACCCGACGGTCGAGAATGTCCATGACGCCGGCATATTGAGGGCCACCCTGGTTCCGGCCGGGATCGAGCCGAGGATCGCGGAGCAGGCCGCCTTCCTGGCCGGCTCGGCGGTGGAGGCATTGGAAGGGATCGGCGTCTTTTGCGTCGAACTGTTTCTGATGGCGGATGGCCGGCTCTTCGTCAATGAAGTCGCGCCGCGGCCGCACAATTCGGGGCACTATACCCTCGATGCCTGTACGGTCTCCCAATTCGAGCAGCAGGTCCGGGCGGTCTGCGACCTCCCGCTCGGCGAGGTGCGATTGCTCTGCCCTGCCGCCATGGTCAATTTGATCGGCGAGGACGTCAACCGGGTGAGCAGAGGGGAAGGGCTCGTGAATTTGTTGCGCCACCCCGGCGCCAGCTTGCATCTCTACGGAAAAAAATCGGTCCGCCCCGGCCGCAAAATGGGCCACGTGACGTTCCTGGCCGAAAAACCGGAGGCAGCCTGGGAAGCGGCGCAGGCTCTGAGGCGGTCGATGGCTGGGACGGGATAGCCTGAATCAAAGGGCCGCACGCAGGAGTGGGCGGAACCATGCACGAACAGCGAGGGTGGAACGGGGCGGGATAATCCGATCGGTCACCATGGCGCGGGACAGGATGCCCTCGAAACGGACCATACGGTATCGAGTCGTCAAGCGGAGCAGTACGGCCCTCCGGCGGCTTCTGTACAGGCCTGCCTTCCGGTGGATGCTCCAGAATACGAAATGGTTCTATATCCTGTTCCTGATCGTGATCCCGCTGGGCTACAGCGGGACCGTGCTCCTCGAACGCCTCCAGACCAACTACTATCTCTTCACCGGTCCCCAAGGCGGCACCCACTCTGTGCTGGGACCCCGGTTCGCGGACACCCTCAACAAGCCGGACAAGCTGGAACGGCTCCTGCACCTCAACGTGGTGCCTGATTTCGTGCCGACCGAATCCTGCGGGTCACTCGATAACATTTTCTACATGAACCGAGGCGTGGCCCATCTCAGCCTGGTCGAGGACGGCCTGCCCCTGCTGGTGGAGGCCGGCCCCCGCTGCCCCCTGCCAGCCAACGTCAAGACGCCGCGCAAGCAGGGGCACGGTGACGAGGTCCGGCTGCGGGCCTTGATGCCGTTGTACAAGGCCCCGCTGCACATCGTCGCGCGAAAGGCGCTGGGCTTCTCGGACGTGCGGGACATCAAGGCTCCGGCAAGGGTCTACATGGGGCCCGAGCGAAGCGCCACGGAATTCGTCGCCAATTTGGTGTTGACCCACTATGGCGTGGCCCTCGATCGTCTGGGAAAGGAGTTGGGCGTCGAAGAGGCGACCGACCAGATGCGGGCGGGCAAGATCGACGTGGGATTCTTCTTGATCGGGCTGAACTCCGACCCGATCCAGCAGCTCGCGCAGTCGGACGAGTTTCGGTTCTTGACGGTGGAGAACGCTCCCACGCTGGAGCTTCTGTACCCCTACCTGGATACGCTCAAGATTCCGGCCGCGACCTACCCCCATCTGCCCCGGGATATTCCCACCCTCGGCACCACGACCATTTTGGCGGCGTCAACCGAGCTCAGCGAACTCGAGGTATACGAAATCGCCTCCAAACTCTCTCACCAGATCCACAACATTCTGCATGACATTCCGTTCAACGCAACCAAAGCGTCGGGCAGTACGCCCGAAAAAGACCTCTACTACCCCCTCCACGAAGGGGCGATCCGGTTCTACAACCACGATCCCCCGTTTTTCCTCGACCCCACGACGGTGAAGGGCATCGGGACCTACCTCACGTTCATGTATGCGTTCTTCACCGTCTCCCGCCAGTTCGTCCGCAATTACCTCACGCATCGTCTGGTGCATGCGATCGATCGCGCCGTGCGGGCCTGTCGGATCACCACGGCTCAACCGGAGACCAAGCGGTATCAGGCCCATGTCAGGAAGGTGAAGTATCTGGCCCTGGCCTTGTTGCGCGACCAGCGGATCACGATGAACGAATACAAGCGCCTGGACGAATACATCAAGGGATATGGGTAGATGGGCCTCGGTTGTGGCGGAGGAACGAGGCGGCAGGCTCATCCCCCTTGCTCGCGCATCGCGCACTTCAGAAAGTGCTCGCTGGACGCGCGCAGTTAGGGGATCAGCCCGGCCACCCCTAATTTGAGTTTCATCCCTTCCATCCGAGGCCCAGGGTGGTGGGGGGTAGAGGAGATTGATGCGGGGCGTGGCTCCTCTGGTTCTTCCCATCGTATTTTTTGACATCCTTCCCGCACCATGCCACCATATAGGCAGGTATATAGGTTTGGAGGAGGACACTATGGCGATCATTACAAAGCAGGCGAACTTTACGCTGCCGGAAGACCTCTTGGAAGAATTGAAGAAGACGATTCCGAAGGGGGAGCAGAGCAAGGTGGTGGGAGAAGCATTGCGGAACGAACTGAAAAGGATCAAATTCAAGAAAGCCGTGGAAGCCGGTTTCGGCGCATGGAAGGATGCAAAGCACCCGGAGTTGGTCAAAGGGGCACGGTCGTTCGTCCGCTCGCTTCGAAAATCCTCTCGGTTAAAACGGCTTAGAGGTCGATGAGCAAGGTCGTTCTGGATACGGATGTGCTCATCGATCTGCTAAGGGGCCGGGAATCCGCGAGAACCTTTCTTCAAGAATTATCAAGCCAGTCAGTGCCCTGTTCTTCAGTCATCTCGGTTGCGGAGATTTACGCCGGTATGCGCTCCGAGGAATACGTGCTCACAGCCAATCTTCTGGACGGGTTGATTATCTTGCCTGTGACCAGAGAAATTGCCGAAATGGCAGGCTATTTCAAACGCAGAGCGAAGAGCCGAAAGTTGGAATTGGCGGACTGCTTGATCGCAGCAACAGCGTTCATCGAAGGGGCATCAGTGGCTACGGGCAATGCCAAGGATTATCCGATGCAGGAGATCACGGTGCTGTCAGCTCCAAGGTAATCACGCTG
>CAZKHY010000072.1:0-17720 GCA_964552455.1 uncultured Nitrospira sp. | reverse complement strand
GGTAGAGGGCCGCCGGCTCAAAAGGCTTCTGGAGAAAGGCTGCGCCGACGTCCTGCACCTCCTGGCGGATCATGACGTCGTCCGTGTAGCCGGACATGAACAGCACTTTCGTCTCCGGCCTGGCCGCCGCGATCCGCTCCGCCAGACACCGGCCGTTCATCCCCGGCATCACGACATCGGTCAGCAGCAGGTGGATCGGGCCCTGATGCCGCTCCGCCCGCTGCAGGGCTTCCTCCCCGCCGGCCGCCTCCAGCACGTGGTAGCCCTGCGCCACGAGCAGCGTCCGCACGAACGTCCGCACGATCGACTCGTCTTCGACCAGCAGAATCGTCTCCGATCGAGCGGCCGCTCCGGCAAACGAGCCGGCCCCGCCGACCGCCTCGATCGCGTCGCGGGATTGGGGCCAGTAAATCGCGAACGTCGTCCCCTGCCCCGGCGTGCTCTCCACCGCGACGGCGCCGCCGCTCTGCGCGACGATCCCGTACACCATCGCCAGCCCCAACCCCGTGCCCTTCCCCTGCTCCTTCGTCGTGAAGAACGGCTCGAAGATGTGGGACTTGGTCTCCTCGTTCATGCCGCAGCCTGTGTCGCGGACGGCCAGGCGCACGTGGGGGCCCGGAACCGACTCGGCCTGTCCCAAGCCGGCCGGCACCGCGCCCTGCACGATCGTGGTTTCGACCGTCAATGTCCCGCCGTCCGGCATGGCGTCCCTGGCATTGAGGGCCAGATTCATCAGGAGCTGATCGAGCTGCCCCGGATCGACTTTCACCGGACAGGCCGCCGGCTCAAGGGCCGTGACCAGGCGGATGTGCTCGCCGATCACGCGGTGCAACATCTTGACCAGGTTCGTCACGACGACGTTCAGGTCCAGCACGCGCGGCTGGACCACCTGCCGGCGGCTGAAGGCCAGGAGCTGGCCGGTCAACGTCTTGGCGCGATCGCCCGCCTTCTTGATCTCCTCCACATGCTCCCGCTTCATATGGCCGGTTTCCAGGTCCCGCAGCAGCAAATCACTGTACCCGTTGATCACGGTCAGCAGGTTGTTGAAATCGTGCGCCACCCCGCCGGCCAGCCGCCCGATCGCCTCCATCTTCTGCGCCTGGCGGAGCTGCTCCTCCAACTGCTTTTGCTCGGTGACGTTGATGGCGATCCCCCCCAGCATGGCCGATCCCCCGCCTTTCGTCGGCATCGGAAACTTGACGGACAGCCAGTAATGAGTCCCCTGGTCGGTGCGGGAGACTTCGGTCGCCTCCAGCACCTGCCCGCTGCTCAGGACCGTCCGGTCGTTGGCCGTGAACTGAGCGGCGACGTCGGGGGGAAACAGGTGCTCGTTGGTTTTCCCCTGCCAGGCTCCGGGTTCCAGTCGAAGCAGCGCTTCGAAGGCTTTGTTGGCATAGAGGTGACGCCCTTCCTGATCCTTGATGAACGCCACGCCGGGAAGATGTTTCATGAAGGACGTGAATCGGTCCTGGCTCTCGCGCAGGGCTTGCTCCGTCCGCTTGCGCTCGGTGATGTCCTGAGATTGAGCGATAAAGTTGAGCGGCTTGCCCAAGGCATCGCACACCGAGGCGACGCTGGCATGAACCCAGACCGGGTGCCCCTGCTTGTGGAGGTAGCGTTTCTCAACGAAAAAGGACTCGATCTCGCCCGCCATCAATCGTTTGACAACCGGGAGGTTTTTCTCCAAGTCCTCGGGATGGGTAATTTCGAGAAAGGTCTTGGGGAGCAATTCGTCTTCCGAGTAGCCCACGAGCGTGCAGAACGCACGATTCGCGCGCAGAAACCGTCCGTTGGCGTCGAGCAGCACCATGCCGACCGCGGTTTTCTCAAAAGCGCTTCGGAAGCGGTCTTCGCTCTCGCGCAACGCCTCCTCCGCCCGTTTGCGCTCCAGCTCGGCCGCGGCCCGATCCGCGAAAATCGAGATGACGGGGCCGATCTCGTCCATCGAGTCCATCGGCTGATCGTGCAGGACGTCGAGCAGGCCGATCACACGGCCGGACCGGTCGAGCAGCGGCGTGCCGCAATAGCTCTCCGCCCCCTTTTCCACCAGGAAGCGATCCTGCGGAAACAACCGCTGCACGCCTTGAAAGTAACAACGCAGCCCGTAGGCGACGACCTGTTCGCAGGGCGTGCCGGCCAGGTCATAGTCGATGTTCTCCCCCAGGGCCCCGTCGGCCCAGACCGCCAGCGTCGCGATCCGGTCCCGCCCCGGCTCGTTCAGCGTCCCGATGTAGATGTACCGGACCTTCAAGGCCGAGGCGAGGTTGGCCACCAGCGAGCGGAAAAACTCGTCGCCCATGGCCGTGGCCGTCCCCGAGGCGATCGCGCGCAGCGCCTCCGCCTGGTCGTGCACTCGCCGCATCGCCGCTTCGATCCGGCCGGCCTGCCCGATCACCGCCTGTTCGTGCACCTCCAGCAACTGCTCCAGTGCCGCTATCCGGGCCTTGAGGCGGGCGACCTCGGTCATGGCGTCGCTGCTTCTCACGGGCCGACTCCTTTCCTGCGTGACGGCGAGCGAGCGAACACGGCCGCACCGTCGAAGGGCAAGAGGGAAAGCTTGACGCAGAGCGCCAGGGGACGGAACAGCTCCGCCGCGTCCGGCTGGATCGAGACCCTCGAGAACATGATCACGGCGAACAGATCGCCCGAGGGCAGCAGGGCGCCGATCCCCAGCACGGACTTCACGCCGAACCGGGCCACGAATCCCTCTTGCACGGGGATGTAGGAGCTGCCCGGGGCCTCAGGGACATAGAAGACGTTGTAGGTTTTCTCGTGATGGTCCACGAGGAGATTCGGCGACGGCTGGAGCACCGTGCCGACATCCAGGCTGAGCTGCGTGAGGAGCCGCGCGAACATCGGCAACCGGACGGCGAACTGCTCGCCGAGGATCGGGATGGCCTTGTAATGTGCGGAATTGGCCCGCTCGTTCCATTCGGGCCTGAGCCCGGCGGTCGCCATCAGCGTGAAACATTTCAAGTCGGGAGGGGCGGGCTTGCCGCCCAACGTCTCTTTCGCAAATCGCTTGAGGTCCGGCTCAAGCTCCTTGAACGGATGCGTCTTGAACAGCCGGACCAATGCACAGGCCGGCTCGCCGCTCGGCCCGTCCACCAGGTGCCGGTACAGGTACTGCACCGTCCGGCCGGCAGCCTCCTCCAGGCTGGTCGCCCCGACGCCCATCTTGCGGAGCGCGGCCCCGCACGCGGCCATGTCCTTCAAGCTGAACCGCGCCAGGTCGTACATGGGCCTCCCGCTCGAGTCTCCGCACCGCTCCGTCAGTACAGCCGCCCTCCGACCACCCAGTGGCGATCGTCCGGCACGTCGATCAGGAGGCGGCTGAGGTTCAGCTCGGCCAACTGGGCCGCCACCTCATCCTCCGTAAAGGACGCCAGCAGCGAGTTGTAGAAATCGCGGCGAAGAATACCCGGCTCCTGGGCCGCATACCGGTCCACGACGGCCTGGGCCACCTCCGGCGACTCGGGACGGAGCAAGTCCATCACGAGGACATAGGACCCGGGCTTCACCAGTTTCCTCAAGCCGTGCCAAAACTGCAAGGGGTTGGGCAGGTGGTGGAGGATACTGTTGGCCATGGCGGCATCAGCCGGCTCGGGCAGCGTCAGCGTTTGCAGCCGCTCGCAGCGGAGCGTGATGCGGTCGGTCAACCCGGCGGCGCGAACCGCTTCCTCGGCCAGACGGATCATGGGCGGCGAGGCATCCACCGCGGTCACCCGGCAGCCGGGCAGCGCCCTGACGAACCGGATCGGGATGTCGCCCGGACCGCAGCCGAGATCCAGCACGTGTCCGTCGGTCATGTCCGGAAAGTATTCCCGGAATCGATCCACGAACCCCCGGTTTTCCTCCTCGAAGTCGGCTTTGGCGTAAGCCAGGGCCTGCTCGGGATCGTCCATCAGCTCCGGTTCAGGTATTCGCTGCATCCGCGCCGCTCGTCGTCGGTCGCAAGTTGTACGTGGCCACGTGACCAAGTCGGACTTGTCACTTGCCTACTTGGTCACTTGTCAGCTTGTTCCATTTGTCACTGCACGTTTCTTCCACCGTGACCAAGTCTCCGACCCGCACCAGCCCCTCTTCCAGCACCCTGGCGTAGAGCCGGCTCCGGCCCGGATGCTGTTTCTGGGAGATGCGCCGATAGTCTCCATCCGCAAACCAGCGGGCGTTGTGCTCGCAGGGAGTCGTGTAACTCGTGATTTCCAGCCGGACGGTCTCCCCCACCGACAGCCGGTCTCCCGGCTCGAGTCCGGACCAGTCAAGCCCGGCCACCGTGAGGTTCTCGCCGCTTGCGCCGGGCTTGATCGGATGCCCTTCCGCCTGCAGGGCTTCGATGACTTCCAGCGAAAACAGGCACACGGCCCGGTCCGGCCCTCCGTGGATCAGGCGGCTCCGCTGGCGGTCCCCTTCCACGCCCGACCTCGTGATACGCGCCCGCGGCACGGGGCGCTTCGGCACCCCGCCGTTCGACAGGCTGATCTGATGCAGGCGCGGCGCAGACGGCTGACCGGACGGTTTGGGAATCGCGCGCGCCATCAGTCCGCTCCGTCGCAGCCTTCGGGAGCGAGGACTTCCAGCGCCAGCCACCCATCCCGCTCCCTCGTCGTCCGGACGACCCCGCCCACCTGGCCGAACACCCCGGCAATGGCCGCTCGGTCCTCCTGGAGAATCCCCGACAGCAGCAGTCTGGCGCCTCTGTGAAGAGAGGGTTCAAGCCACCCGACCGATTCCAGAATCGTCCGACGATCCAGGTTGGCCAGGACAAGATCAACCCGCGTCCGTTGCGCTTGGCCCAGATCCTTCAACGAAGCCACCCGCAGGTCCAACTCGGAACCGAATTTATTGACCGTCGCATAGCCCCGCGCGCAGTCGATGGCCACGGGATCATGATCGATTCCCAAGGCCGTCCCAGCCCCCAGCCGGAGCGCCGCCATCGCGAGGATGCCGCTGCCGGTGCCCACGTCCAGGACGGCTTCGCCTCCGTGGATCACCTCTTCCAGCCACTCGACCAGCAACCGGGTGGTGGCATGGTGGCCGGTCCCGAAGGCCTGCTTGGGGTCCAGAATCAACTCGATCTCGCCCGGCCGGAGGAGCACGTCTTCCGGACCGGCCCAACTGGGCCTGACGACGAGGCGCCGACCGATCCGGATCGGCTTGACGGACCTCGCCCATTGTTCGTTCCAGTCCTGAGCCGGCAGCGGGGCCGCGCGGATCACCGGTTGCTCCAACGTTTGGGTGAGTCGGCGCAGGGCCTGCTGCAACTCCTCCGAAGCGGCCTGGCTCCAGCGGTCGGCCGGCCAGTACAGATGAATCACCCCGTTCTCCTGCCAGGCCCCGGTCGCCCCCGGATCGTCCAGCATCCCGAGCAACTCTCCCGAGTCCACCGAGGCTTCAATGAGCACTTCGATCCAATCCTGCCGGACTCGCGTCATGATCGCCCCGTCGGTTGACGCCACGGTTCGAGAGCGGGTAAGGTCCCCCCATGCCGACGAACACCCGTCCTCACGGAAGGCGGACGAGGGCGGAGCCCCTCTCACGTCTGCTCGCCCGCGCCGATCGCCTGCTGGCCCGCGCCCAGGCGGTGAGTACGAGCTTCAGCCGTTGGCGGTTGGCCGTTTTCCTGACCGGGGCGCTCTGCACCGTCGTTCCCTACAAACTCGCCTGGTACCATCTGGGGAACGCGGTCTTCGGCTCCTTTCTCCTGCTCTTCGCCGTCGTCGCCCGGTATCATAACAGGCTGGAGGAAAGGATGCACAGGCTTCGGTCATGGCGCGCCATCAAGCGCATCGACCTGGCCAGACTCGACCTGGACTGGGAGCAGATTCCGCCGCGCCGGACACCGTCACCCGCAACCCATCCCTATGCGGCCGACCTGGACATCACCGGCCCCCATTCGCTGCTCCACCTGCTCGACCGGACCCTGTCCTCCGCCGGCCGCGAGCGGCTGGCCTGGTGGCTCCTGCAGCAGACTGGCCCTCCGCCGGACCGGACCTCGTGGCTCGCCCGGCAGGCGCTCGTCCGGGAACTGGCGGGCCTGCCTCTGTTCCGCGACCGCCTGGTCTTGGAAGCGTCGCTGGCCGGCAAGGATGACGGCGAGGCGGAGATCAACGGCCAGCGGATCCAGGCTGCCCTCCAGGCGCCGGCTTCGTTCCCCGGTCTCACGCTCCTGCTGGCCGCCGAGAGCCTCCTGGCCCTCAGTACGGTCACGCTGGCGCTCGCGTCGGCCCTGACGGCCCTGCCGGACTACTGGATCCTTTCGTTCAGCCTCTACGCAGTTCTGTTCATGCTGTTTGCCGGCCGAGCGTCGCCGGTTTTCGGCCGCGCGCTCTCGCTGCACGACGAGCTGGACAAGCTGGGCACGGTGTTCCGCTTTCTGGAGTCCCGGTCCTACCGGACCGCACCGGCGCTGGGGCGGCTCTGCGAGCCGCTGATCCAGGGACGAACCAGACCCTCGGCTTCCATCCGACGGTTGGCGCGGATCTGCCAGGCCTTGAGCGTGCGCGCCCACCCCTTGGTCCATCTGGCGGTGAACGCGCTGGGCCCCTGGGATTTCTTCTTCATCCACCGGCTGGAGGCCGTCAGGCAAGGCATCTCCGCCGAGCTGCCGGTCTGGCTGGACCGGCTCGCTGAGATCGAAGCCGCCTCCGCCCTGGGCGCCTTCGCCGACCAGCACCGGGACTATGCCTGGCCGTCCCTGCGCGCGACAACCGGCAACGGCCGGCCTGCCGGCGTTGCAGCCGAGGCGCTGGGGCACCCGTTGATCCCCTCGACCAAACGGGTCACGAACGACCTGGAGCTGGACGGCCTCGGCCGGATCCTGATCGTCACCGGCTCCAACATGTCCGGCAAGAGCACTTTTCTCCGCACCCTCGGCATCAACGTCTGTCTGGCGCAAGCCGGCGCGCCGGTTTGCGCGCAATCGTTCGAATGGACCTGGGTCCGGCTGGCCTGTTGCATCAGGGTGGACGACTCGCTGGAGGCGGGGCTTTCGTTTTTCTACGCGGAGGTCAAGCGGCTGAAGCGGCTGCTGGATGAAGCCCGAGACCGGGCCGCGCCCCCGCTCCTGTTCCTGATCGACGAGATATTCAAAGGCACCAACAACCGCGAGCGGCTCATCGGAAGCCGGGCCTTCATCAAGGAACTGGCTTCCTGCAACGCCTTCGGCCTCGTCACCACCCACGACCTGGAACTGGCGGAGCTCGACAAGGAAATCACCGCCGCCGGCAACGCCCATTTTCAGGAGACCGTGGAGGCCGGCGAGTTGCGGTTCGACTATCGGCTCAGGCCGGGCCCCTGCCCGACGACGAACGCGCTGCGGATCATGGCGCTGGAGGGCCTCCCTGTATCGGGGGACAAGAAGGCGCCGTAAGCGGACGGCAGCGGTTTTCCCGTCACTCCCCTCGCTTGACAGCCTCCGGCCCGCCCGCTACCATGCGCACACGCCAGAGCATGATGCACGTTCTGCCGAACGATCATCTGCGATGCGATCGAACGCAGCGGTTCAAACGAAGTTTGAAGAATTTAAGCTCCTGGTGGCCAAAAACCTCTCCGCCCCCATCTGATCGAAGGGGGCGGTTCTAGCAAGCTTCAAGAAGTTAAGCTCACTGGAGGCAAAGTAATTATCCGCCGCGAGTTGATCGAACGCGGCGGCTCTAGCAAGCTTGGTATGGAGGGACTGACGATGAAAACCGCAGCATGGAGAGCCTTTGGTCTGGTCCCGGTTGCAGCCCTCATATTGCTCACGACCGCCTGCACTTCGAAACTGACGCCGAACCCGACCGACACCACGTCTTCCACCACCCCCGGAGCCTTCTTCACGCAGGACGGGCTTTTGAAAGAGGACCAGAAGGTCAACGCCTTCGTGGCTTTCAACTTCGAGCACCTGAAAGACGAGATGGCGCAAGGACGGGGGGAATACCTGACCTCGCTGGGCAGCCTGCTCGGCGTCCGGCAAGAGGGGCAAGCCGACTTTCAGGCGCTGGCGAGGGAGAAATATCCGGTGTTGATCCCTTCCGCTCAGACCACGCCCGCTCAACTGGTGGTGTCGCTCACCCGGGAGCTGTCCGCCGCCCCCTCTCTCACGCAAGGGGCGAGGATCGACTAGTCGGCGGACCGGGACCGTCCTGTACCCTCGCGCCGGGACGAACCGATCGGCTGAGCGTCGGCTCGCTCCGCGTCACGCGTCGCGCCGGACCGGACCGGCAGCCCATCCCGAAAGACGACATAGTTGGACGGCACGGCCGGGACTCGGGCGCCCGGCAGGATGATGCCGACCAGATTCAAGGGATCGGCTCCCGAAATCCTGATCTCCTGCTGCAGCGTTCCCGCCTCCCCGTTCGCCTTCCTCATCGCCCGCAACGACTCGACCGCCTCCGGCAGCGCAAACTGTTCGCCCGTGAAGCCGCTCACGAACCGTCCGCCCCTGATGTCGCCCCGCGATTCCATGCGTCGGTATTGGACGAGGAGGTCCCGCCAGGGCAGGCTCAAGGATTCGCGGGCCAGCAGATCGCGGAACACGACCCCGTAGCGGCGGAGCAATTGGCGGGCCACATGCTCCACGGAGCCGACGGCTGATGGCTGATGGCCGATGGCCGATGGCTCGGAGCCGAACGTGCTCCGCAGCAACGACCAGCGGCCCGTACTGTGTCTGGGGCGTCTGGTCCGCTCACGCCCCTGCGCACGGCGGCGGCGCGGGTCCAGCAGGGCCCGCAGATTGTCGAATCCGTCGGCCGTGACCAGCCCCGCCGCCGCCAGTTCCCAGAGACCTTCCTCCACTTCCGACTGCAAATGGCCCGTGCCTGCCGCGAGATCGGCAAAGAAGCTCGCGCCCCGTCCCTGCAGCAGTTGCCGGAGATCCTGGGCGACCGGGCTGAGCGCCGGCTGGCCGACGGCTCCGTTGTCTTTGCCCGGCTCCCGCTCCTCCCCAAACGTATTGAGCAGCCACCGTGAATCCTCACGGGGAAAGAGGCTGATCGGGGCGAGACCGGTCGGGACGATCGCGCGGGGACGGCGCGTGGAGCCAGGTCCTTGGAGGCCGACCTCCTGCAGCGGCGCGCCTTGCTGGCCCAGGCGCGGATGGGGCGTGAGTCGCCCCCAGGTCACCAGCCCTCCCAGGCAGAGCCGGTCCAGCATTGCCGGATCATACTTCGCGATGCGCAGCGCCAGCAGATGCCGCTCCCAGGACGAGGCGGCGGCTTCGAACCCGGCCAGTTGGCGGATGATTGCCAGCAGGCCTTCTTCGCCGTGCAAGCGGGACCCCGGCGTCACATGCTGCCACCGGAAGAGGAACCGCATGAAATCGGCCGCCGTGACCGGCTCGATTTCCTTCCGCAAGGTCCCGATGGTCAGACGGTGGATGCGGGCCAGGAGCCGCCGGTCGCACCATTCCGGGGCAGCAGCGCCGGAATTTTGAATTTTTAATTTTGAATTTTGAATTGAGGTGCCTCGCGCCAGGCCATTAGGCCGGAAGCGGCCGCGCAGGACCTGACCGGCAGCTTCCAGTCGGAGCAGCGCTCCGTCCACCTCGCCGGCAGGCAGATGAAGCTTGCCAGCCAACTCGCGAGCGGTCGTCGGACCGGTGCTCTCCATCCAGCCCTGCACGATCGCCGGCACCGCCTCCTCCCGCTCCGGCGAACCCTCCGATCCTGTTCGCCCAATCGGCGGGGTCCATTCAGCGTGAGGAAAGACGGCTCGTACCACGGCCAGCCGTTCGGCCGCCGCCCAGCCGCGCACGTGCGACGACGCAGCGACGGGGTGAAGGGGCGACACAGGGTCCCCCTCTCCCCCCGTCTCCGCATCCCCGCGTCCAACTGTGACCACCGTCGCCCGACCGGCTTGGATCAAAGACGGGAGATACGCCGACCAGGCCGAGGCCGCCGCTTCTGGCACCCAGATCAGCGTCAGCAGCGCGTCGTGCAGCTCATCCGGATCGCGCACCACCGGCCAGGCCTCATCCGCCACCTCGTCGATCGCGGCCTGGTCCAGCGCGCCCAGATTGCCGGCCAGTTCGGGCGGCAGGCTCCTCCGCATCTCCACGGCCCTCGCGCGCCGCTCCTCCAGCGGCGCATCGTCCAGAAAGGCGTAGGGATTGGCGTTCAGGATCTCGTGGCAGAAGGGCGAGGGCGTGGGCGTATCCACCGCCAGGCAGCGGATGGCTCCCGATTCGATCCGCCTGAGCACCGCCGTCAGTCCCTCCAGATCCATCGCCTCGGTGAGACAGTCGCGGACCGTTTCCCTGACCAGCGGATGGTCCGGCGGCGTTCGGTACTCCGGATCGCCCCCGTGGTTGTCCTGGCAGGCGACCGCCGCGGGAAAGACCGAGGCCAGCAGGTCCTCCGCCCGCATCCGCTGGATCTGCGGCGGGACCCGCTTGCCGTTGACGAAGCGCAGGAGCGCCAGGGCCCTCGTCGCATTCCACCGCCAACGACTGGCGAACATGGGCGCGGCCAGGGTGGCCTGGACGAGCACCTCGCGCAGGGTCTCGGCCCGCAGGAACCCGAAGATGGAGTCCAGCGGGAAACTGTGCCGCTCGCCGAGCGAGAGCACGATGCCCTCGTCCGTGGCCGCCGCCTGCAGTTCGAAGTCGAAGGTCAGGCAGAACCGCTTGCGCAGCGCCAGCCCCCAGGCCCGGTTCAGGCGACCTCCGAAGGGCGCATGGATGACCAGTTGCATCCCGCCGCCTTCGTCGAAGAACCGTTCGGCGATGATCGTCTGCTGGGTCGGCACGGCTCCCAGGACCGCCCGGCCGGCCGCGATGTAGGCCACGGCCTGTTCGGCGCCACGGCGGTCCAAGCCGCAGTCTTCTTGGAGCCATTGAAGAGCTGATGGCTGACGGCTGATGGCAGGGAGGGAAGAATCTTCCGCCTCTCTCTGCATGAGACGATCAATCTCCGCCCGGACCGCGGCCGCCTCGGCCGAGAGTTCGGCGGTGCGGGAGGGGGCTTCGCCCCGCCAAAATGGAATGGTGGGGGGAGCCCCGTGGGCGTCCTCCACCCGAACTTTTCCCGTTTCCACCCCTTTGATGCGCCAGGACGCGTTGCCGAGCAGCATGATGTCCCCGGCCAGGCTCTCCACCGCAAAATCTTCATCCACCGAGCCGACCAGCGTTCCCTCCGGCTCGGCGATGACCGCATAGTTGGCCGTATCGGGGATGGCGCCGCCGGAGGTGATCGCCGCCAGGCGGGCGCCTCGTCTGGCCCTGATGCGATGGTTGATCCGGTCGTGGTGCAGGTAGGCGCGGCCACGGCCACGCCCGGGAAAAGGATGCGTCTCGGCGCATCCGGGGCGGGCGGGTGAAAAGCTCGCGATCCCTTCGGCCAGCATCCGGACGACTTCATCGAAGTCCTTCCGCTCGAGGGCGCGATAGGGATAGGCGCGGCGGCACAACTCGAACAGGTGCTCTTCCTGCCAGTCCCGGCTGGCCGTTTCCGCCACGATCTGTTGCGCGAGCACGTCCAAGGGAGCCGGCGGCACCTCGATCCGATCGAGGGTCCCCGCCCTGATCGCCCGCACCAGCGCGGCACATTCGATCAGCTCGTCGCGGGTCGTGGCAAAGAGGCGCCCCTTGGGGACGGCCCCGATCCAGTGCCCGGCCCGCCCCACCCGCTGCAGGCAGGTCGCGATGGCCCTGGGAGACCCGACCTGGCACACCAAATCCACGGTCCCCACGTCGATCCCCAGCTCCAGGGAGGCCGTGGCCACCACCACGCTGGTCTGCCCCCGCTTGAGCCGTTCCTCCGCCGAGAGCCGGATCTGGCGCGACAGGCTGCCGTGGTGCGCGGCCACTCCTTGTTCCCCCAGCCGTTCGCCCAGCCGATGGGCCACCCGTTCCGCCAGCCGTCTCGTGTTCACGAAGACGAGCGTGGACCGGTGTTCCCGCACCAGCTCGGCGATCCGATCGTAGAGATCGCTCCAGATGGCGTTCGTGGCCACCGCACCCAGCTCATCCCTGGGCACCTCCACCGCCAGGTCCAGTTGGCGGCGGTGGCCGACGTCAATGATGGTCACGTCGCTCGCCGTTCGCATCTCGTCGTTCGTATCCCCCCTTACGAGAGACGCTTCACGCTTCACGAGAGACGAGGCTCCCGCACCCGCTAGAAATTGCGCAATGGTTTCGATCGGCCGTTGCGTCGCGGAGAGGCCGATGCGCACCGGCTTCGTCCCCGTCACCGCCTCAAGCCGCTCGAGGGACAGGGCCAGGTGGGCCCCTCGCTTGTTGGGCGCCACCGCGTGGATCTCGTCCACGATCACGGTCCGGACGTCTTTCAGGATTCTGCGGCTCTTTTCGGCCGTCAGCGGCAGATAGAGGGATTCCGGCGTGGTGATCAGGATGTGGGGCGGCCGGCGCAGCATCTGCTGCCGATCCCAGGCCGGCGTATCTCCGGTGCGGACCGTCACCCGCAGCTCCGGCATCAGGAGCCCGGCCGCCAGGGCCGCATCCGCGATCCCGGCCAGGGGCTCTTGCAGGTTCTTCTGGACGTCGTTGCTGAGGGCCTTCAAGGGGGAGACGTAGAGGACCTGGGTCCGGTCTTCCAGCTCGCCGGCGAGGGCCTGCTTGAAGAGGGCATCAATGCAGGAGAGAAACGCGGCCAGGGTTTTGCCTGAGCCGGTGGGGGCGGCGATCAGAACATCGGAACCGGCCGCGATGGCGGGCCAACTGCGGACTTGCACGTCCGTGGGAGTCCCGAAGCGGCGCTGAAACCAGCCGGCGATGATCGGATGAAAGGGAGCGAGGGGCATGGACCAGCATCTTACCACGTCCACTTATTCTATTCGATCGGGTGGCAACAGAAGGCCGATCGGGTACAATGGCGCGTGCGCTTGCAAGGAGAACGATGCTGGCCGTGAACGGACAACCGCCGCCGATCGTGATTCTCGGAGCCGGCTACGCGGGCCGGCGCCTCTCTGCTCTGGCTGAGGCGCAGGGATTGACCGTCCTGGCCAGCAGCCGATCGCCGGACAAGCACCTTGCCTATCTGCCCGCCTCGCAACGCATCCTGTTCGACCTGGAACGGCCGGAGACCTGGCGGAACATCCCGCGCGGGGCCCACCTGATCTGGTGCTTTCCGGCTGTGCCGGAAAGCGCCGTCGCGGCTTGTGCCCGCCACGTGATCTCCCCGGACCGCCGCCTCCTCGTGCTGGGCAGCACCGCCGCTTACAAGCTTGCGCCCGACGCGACGGACCGCCTGATCGACGAGTCGTCGGAGATCGACCGAACCCTGCCGCGAGTCCGCGGCGAAGAGTACCTGCGCCGGACCCATCGAGCCGTCCTGCTCCGGGTGGCCGGCATCTACGGGCCGGGACGAAACGTGCTGGACTGGATCCGCAAGGGCAAGGTCGGCCCGTCGCGTCGCTGCGTCAACCTGATCCACGTGGAGGATCTGGCCGCCATCTGCCTGCTGGCGCTGGAGAAAGCGAAGCCGGGCGAGGTCTACAACGTCAGCGACGGCCGGCCGAGACCCTGGGATGAAATCTGCGAGATCGCGCGGAACCGCTGGGGCGTGGTCCCGCAAGCTGCGAGAGAAGACGACCGGCCAGGGAAGCGGCTGTCGATCGCCAAACTCCAGGCCGAACTCGGTTACAAGTTCCGTCACCCGGATCTCTATGAAGCGCTGGAAACAATAGAAACAGCGGGCAAGTTGCAAGCTGACAAGAATGCAAGTTGACAACGTTCCGATACTTGTTCCTTGCTACTTGCCACTTGCTACTTGTTACTTGTTCACTTGCCACTTGTGCCTGTCAGTTCCTTTTAGCGCAGCAGCCACATGATGGAGACACAGACCATCAGGTTGTTCAGCGCATGGGCGAGGATGCCTGGAAGGAGGCTGCCGGTCTTCTCGTAGACCCAGGCCCAGAGCAGCCCGCTCCAGATCACGCTGACGAAACCCAGCACCCCATACCCGTGCGCGATCGCGAAGATGGCCGCGCTGAGGGTCGCCGAGAGGCCCCACCCGAACTTCCGGCGGAGGGTTGCAAACAGCAGGCCGCGAAAGACCAGCTCCTCGAAAAGGGGGGCGAACAAGACGTATTCCAGCAAGCTGACCGCCACGACCGGCACCGTCCCCCAAACCAGATCGCCGTCGAACCATTCGGTCCAGTGACTGGACAAGTCCAGGGGATCGGCGATTTTTCCCAGCCCCCACTCGACGACGAACCCGGCAGCCAGCGACGCCAAGACCACCAGGCAGAGCCGCCCTCCGGCGGCGGGCAAGAGCCGGAGTCCCCAGCGCTCCAGAAACCCGTCCCCGCGAGGCTTCAGGAGGTGCCGATGGGCCAGGACCAGCAAGGGCAGGTTGGTCATGGGGATGGAGACAAGCCGCACCAGCAAGTTGTCCGTCTCGAAGGAGAGCAGCCCCAGCATCACCACGATCCCGACGGCCCCGCCCCTCAGCAACACCAACGTTCCGACCCGCCCCTGCCAGGGCGGAGGAATCGTCGCCGTCCCGATTTGCCAGGCTTGCTGGTCCCGGCGCCGCAGGAGCAGCAGGATCGCCACGGCTCCGATCAGGATGCCGACGAGCTGGACGAAGGCCAGCTCATAGGCTCGTCGCAGGAGCGCTGTTCCACGCTCGGCCATCGAGTGATCGACGGCCGAGACGATTGCGCGATCTTCGACGCTCGCCGCCACATGGCTGGCGAGACGGTCCGCAAACCAGCCGGCCGGCAGGACGCCGGCCAACTCGGCTTGCAGAGCCTCCCCGCCGGCCGGCTCCGGCTTCGCTCCCAGATAGCCGACCTGCAACAGGCGCGCGAAGGACGGGAAGGGTTCGGCGCGGGCGCCCCACTCTTCGACCTTCCGACGGACTGGCTCCAGGCGGCCATCCTCCGCCTCCAGGATGGCCAATTCCAACTGCGCCGACGGTTGGCCCGAGTACGAGGCGAGTTCCTCAAACCAGGCGATGGCCAGCGTCCGCTCGCTCTCGCTGTCGCTGGACAGCAGCTCATACACCCGCCGCTCCCACGTCGGCGCGCGCGCGAGCGCGGCCTCCAGATCCATCTCGCGGCCGACCATCAGGGTCAGCGCCTGTTCCGGCTGCGCCACCCGATCAAGCCGGGGCACCGTCACCTGCAGCCAGGCCAGCAAGAGGATGCCGCCGAGCAGCACCAGGAAAGCCAGGCCCGTCACGACCGGGGAGAAGCGCGGTTCCGTCTCTCGCTCGCCCCCCGGCCTCGAAAGACCGTCCTCGCCGGGGACCGAGGGCTCCCCTTCCCGGCCCGCCGATTGTGGAACGGAATCACCCGGGTCCCGCATCCATGCCTCCGCGCGGCAGTATAGCACGCGGGGCCGGGCGGGAAGACGATGAGGGGGCTGCGTGCGGAAGTGGGCGGTGGAGCGCGGATCGAGAGGGAGCAGCCAAGCGGTCTGGCGGGAACGAAGCCGGGCTCAGGTCCTGTCCAGGACCTCGCGCACTTTGGCGGCCAGGCTCTCGATCGTAAAGGGTTTCGCAAGCCACTCGTCCCCGGGCCGCGTCACCCCGTAGCTGGCCAGCACTTCTTCGCTGCAGCCCGAGACGTAGAGCACCTTGAGGCCGGCCCGCAAGTCCGACAGCCGGCGGGCGAGCTCTTTCCCGTTCATCGCCGGCATCGCCATGTCGGTGACGAGCAGGTGAATCGGATCCGGCTGTTGCGCCGCCAGGAGGAGCGCCGTCTCTCCGTCGGCCACTTCCAGCACCCGATAGCCCTGTTGCTGCAGCCATTCCTGCATCAGCAACCGGGCGTCGCAGTCGTCGTCCACGACCAGGATCGTCTCCGTCCCTCGGGGCACCGCCTTGGGGGGCCCGGCCGGTTCATCGGTCGCGGGGGATCGCCCCGCCTGGGGAAAGTAGAGCCTGAAGGTCGTGCCCTGTCCCGGTTGACTCCGGACGGTGACGAGGCCTCCGTTCTGCTGGACGATGCTGCGCACCATGGCGAGCCCCAGACCGGTCCCCTGGTCGGGGGCCTTGGTGGTAAAAAAATAGTCGAAACAATGGGCCTGCACCTCCGGCTCCATGCCGACCCCCGTGTCGCTCACCGCCAGCACCGCGCAAGGTCCCGTCGGCCCGCTCCCCTCGGGCCCGTCGGCCGGAACGTCGCGCCCGTCCACGGTCGCCGTTTCGATCGTCACCACCCCGCCCCGGGGCATGGCGTCGCGGGCATTGGTGACGAGGTTCATGAGCACCTGCTCCAATTGGCTGGTGTCCGCCAGCACGGGGGCGAGCGAGGCGGACAGGCGCGTCACGAGGGTGATGCCTCTGCCGAGCAGCCGTTCCAGCATGGGAGCCAGGTCGGCGACGATGCTGTTGAGATTCAGCGGAACGGGCTGCTGCGGCTGCTTGCGCCCGAAGCTCAGGAGGCGTTGCGTCATCACCCGCCCCCGGTCCACGGCCTTGCTGATCTCCTCCAGCTTTTTCACCGAAGGATCCTCCGGCGCCAGCCGCCGGCGCAGCAGTTCGCTGGACCCCAGGATGATGAACAGGAGATGGTTGAAGTCGTGCGCCACTTCGGAAGCCAGCCGCCCGATCGCCTCCATCTTCTGGGCCTGGTGCAGCCGCTCCTCCTTTTGTGCGACCCACTCGTCCACCCGCTTGCGCTCGGAGATGTCCCGGAGGATGCCGCTGAAGTACAGGCCGCGGTCCGTGCTCCAGGACGTGATGGACAGCTCGAACGGGAATTCCGTCCCGTCCTTCCTCAGCCCCTCGAACTCGACCGCATGGCCGAGGAGATAGCTCTCGCCGGTGGACAGAAACCGCTGCAGCCCCCGGAGATGCGCCTCCCGGTATCGTTCGGGCATAAAGAGCGTCAACGGCTCGCCCACGGCTTCCCGCTCGGTATAGCCGAAGATGGCCTGGGCGGCCTTGTTCCAGGAGACCACGGTCCCCCGGCTGTCGATCAGGATGACCGCGTCGGGCGCCGACTGGACCACCGACCGGAACTTGACCTCCGATTCCCGCAGCATCCGTTCCGCCCGCCGGCGCACCTCGCGCACCGTCTCGGCGGCAGCCCCGTAAAACACGCCCATGATGAGCAAGACCGGGATCTCCAGCAGTTCCCCCTCCAGCAGCTCCCTGGTCTGCAAGGGCCCCCATAAGAGCATGATCCCGTAGGCCGTGCACATGGCTGTGGAGAACCCGATCACCTGCTTCAAGGTCGGCGCCGAGGCGGCGATCAGAATGATGAGGAAATAGGTGACGTGGAGGCCGTTGGCCGCGTTCGGCGAGAAATACGTGATGCCGCTCACGATCAAGGTATCGGCCACCACGCAGCCCCCCACCAGCCATTTGGTCTCCCACCACCGGGCGGGCAGCGCCAGCAGGACGGCGGTCAACAGCAGCAGCCCCAGCACCACCCACTCCTTCACGTCGAAGAGGGCGTGCGTCTCATGACTGAACTGTACGTGGTAGGACAGGACGATCGCGACGAGGACCTGCAGGAGCACCAACTGCGCGCGGCCGGTGAGACCGCCTGGGGCCGATTCCTGGAGGGTCGCCGTTCTCTCGCTGCCTTCGGTCGGGCCTGAATCGGTCATAGTCCCCGTGCGTGCGGCTTCGCCTTCAGGAGATCAGGGCGCAAGCCCTTGGCGACGCGTGGGCTCAGCCTAGGGTGCGTCCAAGAATCTGTCAAGCTGTTCCATCGATTCGCCCCTTGCAAGAAGTTCGCGCAAGGCGCGCACGCGGCGGACCCGATTCCGAACGTCGCGCCGGTGGCGAAAAGACGTGCAGTCCGATATACTGCCCCTCCGT
>CAZKHY010000071.1:0-17968 GCA_964552455.1 uncultured Nitrospira sp. | reverse complement strand
CCACCCCACCCTTCCTGACCCGGGCGCCACGATAAAACTTTTCAAAAATGCGCTGCTCGTCCCCCGGCTCGAGCCCCGGCCCGCGATCGGCGATCTCAACCGTCATGGCCCCCTCCGTTGCGGAGGCGGACAGGTCAATCGGCTTGTCCGGCGGCGCGTACTTCAGGGCGTTTTCGAGTAAGTTGATCACCACCTGCTCGATCAGGACCCCGTCAAGGTGGGCGAGCGGCAAGTTCGGAGGGAATTGCGTCCTGACCGAGCGACCGCGCAACCGCTCTTCGAGCCTGGTCAGGGCCGCCCCGACGACTTCTTCGAGCGGATGCCAGTCCTTGTGCAGTTGCACCGCCCCGGCCTCCAGCCTGGTCATGTCCAGCAGGTTTTTCACCAGGCGGTCCAACCTGATCGCTTCCCCGTAGATCGCCTGAGCCAACTCATGACGGGCGGCCGGATCCAGCTCGCCCTTTCCTTCCAAGAGGCTGCTGGCCGCCCCCGTGACCGTGGCCAGCGGCGTGCGCAGGTCATGCGAGACCGAGCTCAGGATCGCGTTGCGCATCCGCTCCGTTTCGGCCGAGACCTGCGCCCGCTGGGCTTCCTCGGCCAACCGGGCCCGTTCGATCGCCAAGGCCATTTGATTCGCCAGCGTCTCCAGGAGATGGAGCTGCTCGGTGTCAAACAGGTGACCGGGGCGCACCGGACGGACGGCCAGAACCCCGACCGGCTTCCGTGCGCCGGTCAGCGGCAGATACAGCGCCCCCGCACCGGGAAGCGTATCGCTTCCCAGCCCGGCCACCTGGCCATGGTCATAGACCCACTGCACGACGCCGGACTCCTTGGGGTCAAACTCAAAAAACAGCTGCGCGCCTCGCTGGAGAACCGGACGCCCTTCTGAATCCGACAAAAAGATTCCGACCTGACTGTCAAAGACATCCCGGATGTGCTGGGCGGCCACCGTGGCCAGATCCTCCACGCGGCGACGGGTCGCAAGATCGCGGCTCATGGCATACAAGACGGATGTGCGCCGCTCCCGCTGACGGGCCAATTCCGCCTGCCGCCGGATGCGCCCGGTCAGCCCGCTCAGCAACAGGGCCACAATCAGCATGACCCCGAAGGTCAGAAGATACTGAGTATCGGAAACCGCGAAGGAGAGGTACGGAGGGATAAAGAAAAAGTCGAAGGCCGCCACGCTGAGGAGAGACGCAAGCACGGAGGGACCACGGCCGTACCGAGTGGCCACGACGACGACCCCCATCAGGTAGACCATGATCAGGTTGGTCACGCCGAAGTACGGAAACATGAGCCAGGCCAGCGCCGTACACAAGAGGACCGCCAGCACCCCCCGTCCGTAGGCCCACCAGTTGCTGGTCCGCTGGAACACCGGGGCGGCCAGGGGCCGCCCTTCGCCGGCCTCCCCCGTGATCACATAGATATCAACTTCGCCGCTGTTGCGGACAAGGTCTGACACGACCGACCCGAACACCCATTCCTTCCACCGGGACCGGACCGGCTTGCCCACGATGATCTTCGTAACGTTGCGGGTCCGCGCGTAGCTCAGGAGCTCCTGGCTCACGTTTTCCCCGCTCAACGTCACCGTCTCGGCGCCCAGTTGCTCGGCCAGACGGAGGGTCTGGACGACCTGGTTACGATCGGCTTCTTTCGCCCGCAGATGCCGGGGCATCTGCACATACACGGCCACCCACTTGGCGTGCAGCCCCGCCGCCATGCGCCGGGCGGCGCGCACCAGTCGCGCCCCTCGCGGCTTCATGTTGACGCAGACCATGATGCACTCGGCCGCCGGCCAGGTCCGGACCACCGCGTGGTCGCGCCGATACACCTGCATCTGCTCGTCCACGCGGTCAGCCGTGCGCCGCAGAGCCATCTCACGCAACGCGATCAGGTTGCCCTTGCGGAAAAAGTTGCGAAGGGCCTGCTCCGCCTGCTCAGGCAGGTAGACTTTGCCATCCTTGAGGCGCTGGAGCAGATCATCGGGCGGCAGGTCGACCAACTCGACGTCGTCGGCCCGTTCCAGGACCGAATCCGGCACCGTTTCCCGCATGACCACGCCGGTGATCTGGGCCACGACATCGTTGAGGCTTTCCAGATGCTGCACGTTGATCGTCGTATAGACGTTGATGCCGGCACCGAGCAGTTCTTGGACGTCCTGCCACCGTTTGGGGTGACGCGAGCCGGGCGCGTTGGTATGAGCCAGTTCGTCCATCAGGATCAGAGCCGGGCGGCGGGCGAGCGCGGCGTCCAGATCAAACTCTCGCAGCATCGCCCCGCGATGCTCGACGGTCCTGGCGGGCAAGACCTCCAATCCTTCCACGAGCGCTTCTGTTTCGACCCGGCCATGGGTCTCCACCCAGCCGATCACCACATCCACCCCGTCGGCCTGCTGCTCGTGCGCGGCCTCCAGCATGGCGTAGGTCTTCCCCACGCCAGCCGTGGCGCCGAAGAAGATTTTGAGCTTGCCGCGCACCTGCTCGGCCTCTTCGGCCTGCACGCGTCTGAGCAAGGCATCCGGATCAGGCCGTTGACCGTCCATTGGGCTCCCGTGAGAAGACGCCGCGCGGCTGCCCGCGCGCCAAGGCCCGCGCAAAGATCACCATGGGATTGTAGAAGAGGTAGGACAAGGCGTCAATGAAGCCGTTGCTTCCGAAGCAAGCCCCCCAACACCGGCTTCAGGGAGATGATGGTGAGAGACTTTCACCGTTTGGAATCAAGCGCCAGGTTCAACTCCAGCACGTTGACCCTGGGTTCGCCCAGGATTCCAAACTGACGCCCCTCTGTGTACCGGGCAACGAGCTGCTGCACCGCCGCCTCGTCCATCCCGCGTGCCTTTGCCACGCGGCGCACCTGATAGTCGGCCGCCGCCGGACTGATGTGCGGATCGAGTCCGCTGGCGGACGCAGTGACCAAATCCACGGGGGGCGGTTTGGAATTCTCGGGATCAGCCGCCTTGAGCGCCTCGATCCGAGCCTGCACGGCTTTGATCAGCGCTTCGTTGGTGGGACCGAGATTGGAGCCGGATGAGGCAGCGGCATTATAGGGGAATGGCGATGTTGCCGAGGGACGTGTCCAGAAGTACCGGGGCGCATCAAACGGCTGTCCGATCAGCGTAGAGCCGACCGGCTTCCCGTCCCGGAGAATCAGGCTGCCGTTCGCCTGCCAGGGAAAGAGCACTTGGGCAAGCCCCGTCACGGTCAGCGGGTACACCAAGCCGGTGAGGACCGTCAGGCTCAGGAAAGTCATGATTGCCGGTCGAAGCTGAGCGCGCATGTCCCACCTCCTCAAACCAGCCGCAGGGCGACCAGCACCAGGTCGATCACTTTGATGCCGATAAACGGGACCAGGATCCCCCCGACCCCGTAGATCCAGAGGTGCCGGCGGAGCAGCGGCTCCGCCCCGATGGCGCGATATTGCACCCCGCGCAGCGCCAGCGGGATCAAGGCCATGATAATGAGCGCATTGAAAATCACGGCGGACAAGATGGCGCTTTCCGGCGTCGCCAGCCGCATGATATTCAGGGTCCCCAGCGCCGGGTAGGTGCCGGCAAAGGCGGCGGGGATGATTGCAAAATATTTCGCGACGTCGTTGGCGATGCTGAACGTGGTGAGTGCGCCACGGGCCATGAGCAGTTGCTTGCCGATTTCGACGATTTCGATCAGCTTGGTGGGATTGGAATCCAGGTCGACCAGGTTGCCGGCCTCCTTGGCGGCCTGGGTCCCGGTGTTCATGGCGACCGCCACATCGGCCTGGGCCAGCGCCGGCGCGTCGTTGGTGCCGTCGCCGGTCATCGCCACGAGCCGTCCCCCCGTCTGCAGCTCGCGGATGAGCGTGAGCTTGGCCTCGGGCGTCGCCTGCGCCAGGTAGTCGTCCACCCCCGCCTCCGCCGCCACGGCCGCCGCCGTGAGGGGATTGTCCCCGGTGATCATGATCGTCTTGATCCCCATGCGGCGCAGTTCGGCGAAACGTTCCTTGATCCCGCCCTTCACGATGTCTTTGAGATGGATGGCCCCCAAGACCTGCGCCCCTTCGGCGACCACCAACGGGGTGCCCCCCTGCTTGCAAATCCTCTCGACAGTCGTTCGGACCCTGTCTGAAAAGCGCCCGCCCTGCTGGGTGACGTAGGCTTCAATGGCGTCGGCCGAGCCTTTGCGAATCTCGCGACCGTTGAGGTTGACGCCGCTCATCCGCGTCTGCGCGGTAAAGGGCACGAAGGCGGCACCCAATTCATGGATGTCGCGCGCGCGCAAGCCGTATCGTTCCTTCGCCAGCACCACGATGCTCCGTCCCTCCGGCGTCTCATCCGCCAGAGAGGAGAGTTGCGCCGCATCGGCGAGCGCGGATTCAGTCGCGCCTTCCGCGGGAATGAACTCGGCCGCCTGGCGGTTGCCGAGGGTGATCGTGCCGGTCTTATCCAGCAGCAGCACGTCCACATCGCCGGCCGCCTCCACCGCTTTGCCCGACATGGCGATCACGTTGGCCTGGATCATGCGATCCATGCCGGCGATGCCGATCGCCGAGAGCAGGGCCCCGATGGTCGTCGGGATCAGGCAGACCAGAAGCGCCACCAGCACCGTCACCGCAACCGGGACGCCCCGTCCCATGGCCTGCACGCTGTAGAGCGAGAACGGCAGCAACGTGACGGTCGCGAGCAAAAAGATGATCGTCAGGGCGGCGAGCAGAATATTCAGCGCCAACTCGTTGGGCGTCTTCCGCCGTTGGGCCCCTTCCACCATGGCGATCATGCGGTCCAGAAAGGTTTCGCCCGCCGTCGCCGTGACGCGGACGACCAGCCAATCGGAGAGGACGCGCGTCCCGCCGGTCACGGCGCTGCGGTCGCCGGTCTCGCGGATGACCGGGGCGCTCTCCCCCGTGATGGCGCTTTCGTCCACCGACGCGATCCCATCGAGCACTTCGCCATCCACCGGGATATAGTCCCCCGCCTCCACCAAGACCCTGTCCCCCTTTTTCAGAGAACTTGCGGAGACCACGGCGTAGCCTTCGCCTGCCTGGCCCGTCGAACTCGGCGCCGCCACATACTCGACGCCGGGCTCCCGCCGGCCGAGCTTCTTGGCGCTGAGCTCACGCCGGGCCCTTCGCAGGGATTCAGCCTGGGCCCTGCCGCGGCCTTCCGCCATCGCCTCGGCAAAATTGGCGAACAGCACGGTAAACCACAGCCAGAGCGAGATGGCGAGAACGAACCCCGCAGGGGCTTCGCCGGCCCCGACCAGCGCCTGGACGAAGAGCAGGGTCGTCAGGACACTGCCAACCGCCACGACAAACATCACCGGATTGCGGATTTGATGGCGCGGATCCAGTTTGCGAAACGACTCCAGGATCGCCTGCCGGATCAGGGGCGGGCTGAACGGGGAGATTGTCTTTCCATGACCGGTCATGACACAGGCCTCACCGCCACAGGATCATGAGGAATGAACCATCAGCAAGTGCTCCGCGATCGGGCCGAGGGCCAACGCCGGGATGAAGGTGAGCGCGCCCACGAGGAGCACGACCCCGATCAGCAGCACGACGAACAACGGGGTATGGGTCGGCAGGGTCCCGGGACCGACCGGCAGCAATTTCTTGCGGGCCAGTGACCCGGCCAACGCCAAGGTGGGGATCGCCAGCCAGAAGCGGGAGATCAGCATCGCGATCCCGCCGGTCAGATTGTAAAACGGCGTATTCGCGTTGAGCCCTGCGAAGGCGCTTCCATTATTGTTGCCCTGTGACGAATAGGCGTACAGGACCTCGCTGAACCCGTGAGGCCCCGGATTGAAGATCGAGGTCTTGCCGGCCTGGGTCATGACCGCGACCGCGGTGAACCCCAACACCACAATCGGCATGATCAGAATAAGCAAGGCCGCCATCTTCATCTCATAGGGTTCGATCTTCTTGCCGAGGTACTCCGGCGTGCGCCCGACCATCAGGCCCGCCACGAAGACCGCGATGATCGCGAAGACGATCATGCCGTACAGACCGGAGCCGACCCCGCCGAACACCACTTCGCCAAACTGCATGAGGAAGAGCGGCACGAATCCGCCCAGCGGAGTGTAGGAATCGTGCATGGAGTTGACTGATCCGTTCGAGGCGGCCGTCGTCACCGATGCCCAGATCACGGAATTGACGATGCCGAACCGGGCTTCCTTGCCTTCCATATTGCCGCCCGGCTGCCGATGGCTTGCCGCCTGATCGAGCCCCAGGCTGGTGAAAGCCGGATTGCCGCGCTGTTCGGCCCAGACCCCCATCCCGAGGAAGAGAACGAGGATGATGGTCATCGCGGCAAGCATCGCCCATCCTTGGCGCGTATCCCCGACCATCCGGCCGAAGGTGTAGCAGAGGGCCGCCGGGATGAGCAGAATGGCCAGCATCTCGAGGAAGTTCGACAACGGGGTTGGGTTTTCAAATGGATGCGCCGAGTTGACGTTGAAAAACCCGCCCCCGTTCGTGCCGAGTTGCTTGATCGCGAGCTGGGATGCGACCGGGCCGACGGCGAGGACCTGTTCGGTCACCGGCTCGGTCTTCGGCCGGCCTTTCTCATCCAACGCCGGCCGACCGTCGGCATCCGCGACCGGTTTGTCGTAGGTCAGCGGTTGGACCGGCGTGACCGTTTTGTACGAGTCAAGCGTCTGGATCGTTCCCTGCGCAACGAGAACCAGCGAGAGGATGACCGAAATTGGCAGCAAGACGTAGAGAGTGCTGCGGACAAGATCGACCCAGAAATTTCCCAGCGTCTCGGTAGTCCGACGTGCCAGGCCGCGGATGAGCGCGACCAGGATGGCCATCCCCGTGGCGGCCGACACGAAGTTTTGCACGGTCAACCCGAGCATCTGCATCAGATAGCTCATCGTGGTTTCGCCGCCATAGGCCTGCCAGTTCGTGTTCGTGACGAAACTGGCGGCGGTATTGAACGCCAGGTCCGGCGGCACGGCGCCAAAGCCCTGGGGGTTCAGCGGGAGAACACCCTGGAGCCGCTGCAAGGCATAGAGGGTGAGGACGCCCGCCGCGTTGAACAGCAGCATGACCACGGCATAGGTCTTCCAATCCATTTCGTCGCCGGCTCGAACGCCGGCGAGCCGATAGATCCACCGCTCGACAGGGCCGAGCACGCGGTCCAGTCCAGCCGGCTTCCCCTCGTAGATCCGCGCCATGTACCAGCCGAGCGGCTTGACCAGGGCCAACAGCGCAATGAGATACAGCCCGATTTGCAGCAGGCTATTGCCCGTCATCAGAACCTCTCAGCTTTGACGAGTGCGAACATCAGATAGACGAGCAGCCCGATCGCCAGGATTCCGCCTAGGACATGCATACCGCCACCTCCCTAGAGGTTTTTCAACAGCGAGACCAATCCTGCGGAGGCAAGGAAAAAGAAGACGATCGCACCGATGTAGAGAATGTCCATCTACCCTCCATTCGGGATCTACGCCGACTTTTATAACAGACGGGCCGTAAAAACCGCGTCAAAATTACCTCGTTGCCCGTCAAGACGGCGTCAAAAGACGCCGAAACCAATGCCGGCGCGAAGGACCGTCCTATGCCCGTGCGCGCGGACCCGAAACCCTTGACACAGGCCACGGCTGGGGCTATTCTCCCGCGACTCGAAAAACGCCGGTCCTGATCAACAGCCGGCTTGGAACCGCATGCGAAAGGAGAGCAAGGTCATGGCAAGGAGAGTAGCGGGAACGGCGACCCTGGCCCTGATGGTCGCCTTCGTTGTCCTGATGGCCGCCCCATCCGGATGGGCCGCCGAGGCCTTCAAGATGGGTGTGATTGATCCGCAGGAGGTGCTGGAGAAATCCAAAGCCGGGAAGCGCGCCCTGGAGGCGCTGAAAGAGTATGCCAGAACCAGGCAGAAGCTCATCGCGAGCGATGAGGAAGAACTGAAAAACATGGAGAAGCAGCTCAAAGACCAGGAGAGCACCCTCACCGAGGCCCAGAAACGGGAGAAGGAAGGCCGGTTCAGGGCTAAAATCCAGGAATATCAGAAGCGGGCCCAGGAATTTAACCAGGAACTCCAAGGCAAGCAAAAGGAATTGGTGGACGACTACATGAAAAGGATTGCGGTCGCGACCAAGACCGTCGCGGAAAAAGGCGGCTTCAGCTTGGTTGTGGATAAGGGCAGCGACGCCACCCTCAGGATCGTCATCTATAACAAGGATGCCATCGACCTGACCAACGAGGTCATCAAGGAGTTCGACAAGCAGAACAAGTAGAACCGGGGGCCGGGCAGGAAGCGTTCCGGTCTTGGATTCCGGTCCCCCAGACGCCGAGCAAGAACCGACGGCCCTTCCCCGCCGACGAAGCACACGGGGGAGGGCTAGATCCTTCCAATATCCCGCCTGATCCTGTCAGCAAGTTTTTCAAATTCCCCTTTTCGCACGGAGAGCGACTGCGCGACCAGCTCGATCCGGTCCGGGCCTTTCACGCCCAGCCCCAGCTCGATGGCTTTCTTGATCTGACGCTGCTCCCACGGGCTTGGCCCTTCCACCTTCGCCCAGGAACCGAACGAACGGATCAAGGCGACTGCAACCACGTCCAGGGCCACCCGGTCCCCGCTCAGCAGCAGCAGATCGGCTTGCGCCGAGGTCCCGCTGGTCGGGCCTCCCTCGATCATCACCTTGGTCGCATCGGCGATCGTCAGCTGGGGATGCACCGCCAGATTGAGCTCCGCAATCCGCTCGTGCCAGTTGCCGGCTAAGAAAGTCACCGAGGGTCGGTACCGCGGGTGCGTGATCCCCACGAGATTTTTGAAGCCGCAGGAGTAATGGGCGAAGCGATGGGTCTTGACCACCGGCAGGTTAATGAAGACATCAGCCTCGTAGACCGGCTTGGAGACGTAGAATCGGGACAGCGACGAGGCGCCGGCCGGTTCCACGCACACCCAGGGCTCATCTTCCAAAGCCAGAACTTTGGCCCCTTCCGCTTCGGCCGCCGCCCGTACCCCGGTCGCCGTCAAATTCTCCGATGTCGGGAAACGGATGATGCCGGAACTGTCAGCCACGGTGACCTCGGCCGCGCCGGCGAGACGGACAAGCCGGGCCACGGACGCGATCACCGGCACGCTGGTCGTGGTGGGAGGAGGACGGTCATTGACGACGTTGGGCTTGAGCAGCACCCGCTTGCCCTGGAGCGGCAGCCGATCGATCCCACCGATCAGGCTCACACCGGCCCGGAGCAGCTCGTGGGGATTCTCTCCATGGACGAGAGCGACCAGAGCTTTGCCATCGCGCATGAAGGGATTCGGCGGAATTGGCTTGGCCGGCACCAGCCGGCCTTCCGGCTCGAACAGCAGGCTCCCCCAGGCCGAGCGAGGCGCCGTCGCCAGGGCCGGGAGAAACGCCGCCCCGAACGCGAGCCGATTGAGCAGATCGCGGCGACTCAAAGACATGACCGGCTCGCTGATCGTGAGACGTTACCCGTCAACCGCCTTTCCCCACTCATCACGCATCACACGCCACTGTCCTTCTCAAGCGGATAGCCGGCTTCGCGCCAGGCACGAATGCCCCCGTCCATCGACAGGACGTTGACGTAGCCCATCTGCCCGAGGCTGTCCGCCGAAAGGGCGGACCGATACCCGCCTCCACAATAGAGGATGATCGGAGCCTGTTTGTCCGGGATCAGCCCTTCGATGTCCCGCTCAAGAATACCCCGACCGACATGCCGGGCCCCCTTGGCGTGGTCTTTGGCGAATTCATGGTCCTCGCGCACGTCGATGAAATGGATTGGCTCGCCCCGGTCCAGCTTGGCCTTGACCTCCGCCACCGTGCATTCTTTGATTCTCCGCTTCGCCTCTCCGACCAACTTCAGAAACCCCGGATTGTGCTTCATAGAAGCTCCTCAAGAGCCATCAGCTATCAGCGATCAGCCGGCAGATCTTCTCATCTAGAAAAGACTCGTTTGCTCCGGTCCCGGCCTGCGGAAGGTTTGAGGGATCGGCCGGTCGGTTTCATCGGGGAAGCCGGCCTTCCTCTTTCCCGCCTCGAACAGTTGCTCGACCATGTGCCAGTAGGTGCCCCGTCCCTGATGCCGCTTGAAGAAATCGCCTTCCGTCAGCTTGCCGCCGCGGACGTCGCGAAGCCGATTGGTGATCTTCTTGATGCGGTCCGGAAAGGCCACGGTCATCCGTTCCAGGAACACCGGCTCGACGTTCCCGGACAGGCGCAGCAACGCATAGACCGCCTCGGCCGCACCGGCGGCGCGCGCGAGCCGCAGAATCTCCGGAATATCGTCCTCGTTGAGCCCGGGAATCACCGGCGCAATGGACACAGCCGTGGGGATGCCGGCCTGGGAAAGGGTCCTCAGGGCCTCCAGCCGCCTGGTGATGGATGGGGCCTGGGGCTCCACTTTGCGGGCCGTCTCGTTATCGGCAAAAGGGACGCTGACATAGACTTGCACCCAGGCTTCGTCATGCAGCCGGCGGAGCAGCTCGAGGTCCCGCACGATCAGCGAGGCTTTGGTGATGATCCCGACCGGGTTTCTGAACCCGGCGCAAACCTCCAGGCAGGAGCGGGTGAGGCCGTAGGTAGCTTCCAGCGGCTGGTAACAGTCGGTGTTGCCGGAAAAGACGATCAACTCCCCTTTCCACGAAGGCTTCATGAAGGCCTCTCGCAGCAAAGAAGCGGCTTGCGGCTTGACGATGATCTTGGAGTCGAAATCGGTGCCGGCGCCGAACCCCCAATACTCGTGGGTCGGCCTGGCGTAACAGTAGGCACAGGCGTGGAAACAGCCCCGGTAAGGGTTCAGGCTCCAGCGGAACGGCAGGTCCGGGCTCTCGTTTCGGCTGAGAATTTCTCTGGTGCTATCGCTATAGACTTCAAGTTTGACTCGAGGGGGTGCGTCGAGCAGTTCACGGTGCTGAGACTCGAAGGGGTTGGGAGGGTTGGCAATCGTCCGCACGAGGGTATCGTCCTCTCCCTCCACCGTGTTGTCAAGGGCGCGCTCCGTCATCGCAAGACCATTGACGATTCCCCGGCCCTCACGTAACATCGGCCCACCATGCATGATCCACGATTGCTCAGAGAGAAACTCGACGAGGTCCGGACGCAACTGGGGCCACGGGGGGCCGACGTGCCCTGGGAGGACCTGCGCAAGCTGGTGGGAGAACGGCGCAGCCTGACCGCCCAGGTGGAAGAGCTCCGACACCAACTCAAGAAGGGATCTGAAGAAGTCGGCAGACTGAAACGGGAGAAGCAGCCGGCCGACGAGGCCATGGCGCAGATGAAGGCCTTGGGCGATCGGATCAGAGAGGGTGAAGAGAGCCTGCGCGCTGCGGAAGAGAACCTTGCCTGCCTGGCCCTGCGCATCCCTAACCTGCCCCATCAGTCCGTGCCTGTCGGAAAAGACGCCGCGGACAACGTCGAGCTACGGCGCCGGGGGACGGCCCCCTCGTTTGCTTTTACTCCGAAACCTCATTGGGACTTGGGGGAAGCCCTCGGCATCCTGGATTTCGAAAAGGCGGCCAGAATCGCCGGCGCCAGGTTTGCCGTTCTGACCGGCCCCGGCGCCAGACTGGAGCGGGCGCTGATCAATTACATGCTGGATCTCCACACGACCAACCACGCCTACCGAGAAGTGCTCCCCCCCTTCATGGTCAACCGTGCCGCCATGACCGGGACCGGGCAACTCCCCAAGTTCGAAGAAGACCTGTTCAAGCTCAGGGACGACGACTATTTCCTGATTCCCACGGCCGAAGTGCCGCTCACCAACCTCCATCGCGAGGAGATCCTCGCCGAGGACCGCCTGCCCCTTCGCTACACCGCCTACACGCCCTGCTTCCGTCGGGAAGCCGGCTCCTACGGCAAAGACACCCGCGGGCTGATCCGCCAGCATCAATTCAACAAGGTGGAGCTCGTGGCTTTTGCCAAGCCGGAGGACTCCTATCAGGAACTCGAGCGATTGACCGGAGCGGCCGAAGCGGTGCTGCAGGGACTGGGGCTCCATTACCGCGTGGTCACCCTCTGTACGGGAGACATGGGGTTCTCGGCTGCCAAGACCTATGATCTGGAAGTCTGGCTGCCCTCGCAACAATGCTTCCGCGAGATTTCCTCCTGCAGCAACTTTGAAGCCTTCCAGGCCAGACGAGCCGATATCCGCTATCGCCCCTCCGGCGGCAAAAAGGACAGCAAAACCGAGTTCGTGCATACGCTCAACGGCTCCGGCTTGGCCGTGGGGAGAACGCTGGTGGCGATCCTGGAGAACTACCAGCAGGCCGACGGGTCCGTGATGATTCCCGAGGCACTCCGTCCGTACATGGGTATGGAGCGGATCACGAAGGCAATCAAGCCGTGACCGCGTGCGAGGGATGGACCCACCGGAAGCAAACGAACTCTCCGCCCGCACGTGATCGTTACACCCGTTGCTCTTCTGTGCAAGGGGTCCCCGGGCTCTAGCAAGCTTGGATCGAAGCCTACTGGAGGTAACGTAATTATCCGCCGCGAGTTGATCGAACGCGGCGGCTCTAGCAAGCTTGGTATGGAGGGGTGACGGAGCGGCCGAACGTGCCGGTCTTGAAAACCGGTGTCGGGGCAACTCGACCGTGGGTTCAAATCCCACCCCCTCCGCCATACCAAGCTTGCTAGAGCCGGCGGCTTTTTATCGGTTTAGGCGATTGAGCCGCCGGAGAAAATCCTGCAGTGTTTCTTGGGCGATTGTTATAGATCGCGCTTGCGTGAACCGCCCGCTTCGATCATACCGCACTTCGTGAGAGCCGCCCCCTTCGATTAATGGGGGCGGATAGTTACTGTGCCTCCAGTAGGCTCAGATTCTGCGGGCGGAGAGGCCTTTTGCCTCCAGTAAAATATCGATCAACCTTCGGTTGAACCGTCGCCCTCATTATCTTGTCTATCGTAATTTATGGGCGACGGATCAATACCTCCGGTGTTGCTGGGCCTTTTGTGGTATTGGCGGCGCTGGCGAGTGCCGCCTCCTTCGATCAAATGAGGCGGAGAGATTCTTTTCCGCCAGTGAAATATAATCAAGCTTCGCTTGGGCCGGCCGCGCTGGCAATTTGCGCGGCTGGATACATACCTTACGTGCTGGGCTTGCGATGGGCATGAACAGGTGGGTGCTGCAAGCACTTGTTGCCTGTGCGGCCTGGCTCTTCGTCCCGATCCATGACGGCGAGCCATCGCAACCGCCGATCTCCTGGGTAGAGATGGGGCCTTCAGGGCTCGTCCTCGCCCGGGTCGTCACGATTCAATCGCGTTGCCCTTCCATCACACTCGACACTCAGCCGACGCCGATGCAGATCCGGGCTTTGCCTCAGCCGGGCTTTCCCATCCGTGTCTGCGAAGCCGCGATCCCGATCGGAACCAGAGCTGCTTCTGTTGAGGGACAGGCACTCGCCTTGCCGAAAGTCACCCCCCAACGGATCGTCGTGATCGGCGACACAGGCTGCCGCATGAAGGCACCCAGTTCGTTCCAGGCCTGCAACGATCCGGACGCATGGCCTTTCGCAAAGGTGGCGGAAAGCGCGGCCCGCTGGAAACCGGACCTGGTCATTCACGTCGGCGACTATCTCTACCGTGAAGCCCCCTGTCCCGATCAGCACCCCGGCTGTGCCGGCAGCCCATGGGGTGACACCTGGGCGACGTGGGACGCCGACTTCTTCACTCCGGCTGCCGCACTCTTGCGGGTCTCGCCCTGGGTCGTCGTCCGTGGCAACCATGAAAATTGTCTTCGGGCTGGAAGAGGCTGGGTTATCTTCCTTGACCCCCGGCCTGCCCCGACGGCCTGCCGGGACTTCTCTGATCCCTACGCGGTGACGGCGGCCCCCTACCAGCTTCTGATTTTCGATTCCTCAGCCACCGAACCCGACGGCGAGGGAGCCCATCAGGAGCAACGCGATTCACAACGGTTTGCGATGCCGGAACCTCCGGCCTCGACAACGGCCTGGCTCCTGACGCATCGTCCGCCGGGACCGTTTGATGCCGGGAACGCCCTGCCGCAGATTCCTTCGGACGACCCGTTTCCGCCAACCGTTCGACTTATCCTGAGCGGCCATGCCCATCTGTTCGGCGTGTTCACCCTGCCCGGCAGCCGTCTGACGCAAGTGATCGTGGGCAACAGCGGCACGACCCTCGATCGCGAGCTCGCCAAGGCAATGACGGAACGTCACCAACGCGACATGCCTGGAGCAAGGGTCAAGGCCGTCGCCGAATTCGGTTTCGTGACGATTGAACGAACCGTCGGGTCCTGGACCTGGATCGCCCGCAACGTGGACGGGGCAGCCTTGACCACCTGCCGTTTCGACGGACCCGCCTTCTGCACTCCCTGATTTTATCCTGCCCAACCCCCTGGACTTACACCGGAACTTGTCATACACTGCACGGGCATCTGATCAGTCATCGTGTGGCAGGACACTAACGGACTACCGAAGGCGGTGAATCTCCGGTGCAGGTGCTCGAAGCGTCGGCGTCGGTAAAAAAGATCACCGGAGTATTGAGCCTCCAGCCCGTCTGACCGAAGGGTTGGCTCAACAAAAGAAAGATTACGTGAGGTATTGAGTCGCGGCCGCGTTTGATCGAAGTGGCCGCCCTCGCGAGCGCGGTGGAGAGGTGGCCGAGTGGCCGAAGGCAACGGTTTGCTAAACCGTCACAGGGCCAAAAGCCTTGTCGCGGGTTCAAATCCCGCCCTCTCCGCCATACCGCACTTCGTGTGATCCGCCGCGTTCGATCAACTCGCGGCGGATAGTTACTTTGCCACAAGTGTCTTGAGCGATTTAACGCCGAACTTCGTTTGAACCCGGGTACCCGTTGCTCTTCTGTGCAACGGGTGCAACGATCACGTGCGGGCGGAGGGCTTATTGCCGCCAGTGAGAATATCCAACTGGAAGCTCAATCATGCCCCGAGCCGAGTTTGGCAAATAGAAGGCTGCGTCGGAGGCTGGCGTAGCTCAATCGGCAGAGCAGCGGTTTTGTAACTTGGCCGGAGAAACGCTGGCAGGCAGAAAATCAGTAAATAATTCAGATAGTTTTGAGCAAGCTCTCCGCACACACCTTAGTTTAGTTCAGAAATTCTGTTTCCTTATTTTTCCATCGGTTACCATTGCGTCCGTTTTCTTGTTTATCACAATTTTATCACACTGCGCTGGGGTGCCCCCCTCCGTTGAGACAAATTGGATTAGCACACTCTGCTCTAGGCTGCCGTACCCACTGTCCAGTCCGTAACTGACTCCTTATCCCCTTGTCATTGCCCGACGATTCCCCGTATTCTGTCCGACAAAAGGGAGCACTCATGGCACACGTACAAGTCTCCGTCCGGCTCAATCCGGTTCAGTTAAAGCGAGCCCGAAAGGCATTGGCTGCAAAGTCCGTCAGTGAGACCCTGCAGAAAGCGCTGGACTTGGTCACGGAGAAAGCGGCTCACGACCAAGTCATCCGACGCTATAGCGGAGTCGGGGCAAAGGCTGATGCCTTTGCCAAAGACTAAGTTCGCGGTCCTTGACACGTCCGTCTACATCGAAAACTTCCGGATCGGACGTTTTGCCCTCCGCAGCTTCGACTCGCTCAAACTATGCAGCTAGTCCCCTTGATCCCGCCGCCGGGCAACGGCAATGCTTATTGCTCGGCGTCCGTCACTAAGGTATAGTAGCTGCCATGCCGAAAGTTCTGCACCCGCACATTGTCACCGATCCCGCCATCTGCGGCGGCAGCCCGCGCATTGAGAGTACGCGCATCACAGTCCGTACCATTGTCGTCTATGCGCTCTACCACGGCACTCCCCCGGAAGAGTTGATTAACTATTATCCTCAACTCACTCTTGCTTCTATATACGACGCGCTGTCCTACTACTACGATAACCGTGAGGAGATCGATCGCGAGATCGCCGAGAACGACGCCCTTGATGATCAGGAACGTTCTGCCCACGAAGCTCAGCAATAGCTGTCCCGTTCAACCTCCCGGATGAAGCTGTACCTCGACGAACACATCCCTGTGGCCTTATCGGCATTGCTCTCAACGCACGGGGTTGACTGCCTCACCACGAAGGCGGCCGGCAACCGCAGCCTGTCCGATGAAGACCAACTCGCCTACGCCACACAAGAAGGACGAGCGCTGGTCACATTCGATCGGAAGGACTTCCTCCTGCTCGTGTCCCGCTGGCAGACTCTGGGCCGTTCTCATGCGGGGCTCATCGTCTCCAGAGAACTCCCGCTGCCGGAACTGCTGCGCCGCTTCCGTAGCTTCATCATCCGCTACCGAACCCACGATCTGATGAACCAGGTGTTTTGGCTCCAACCCGTCAAAGAGGAACCTCACGGCTAATTTTATCGCACTGCGCTTTGCTCTAGCCCGCCTCCCCCATCGTCCCGTCTGCAACTGACCCAGCATCCAATCAGACATTGGTAAAGTTTGAGTCGGCAATGAAGTTGGCTGATAGAGCAGGATTTCTAAACGCTATCAAATTTGCTTTTGGTATCACTTTACGCTAAATTAGGTGCCGATGGTTAAGCGCACGTGGTGGCAAGCGCGAATCGAGCAGGCCTGGGCCAAGCGGTCGCTGGTCTGGCTCTCCGGCGTCCGCCGGGTGGGGAAAACGTCGCTCTGCCAATCCCTGCCCAACATTGAGTACCTGGACTGCGAACTGCCGCGCATCCGGCGCATGCTGGATGACCCACAAGCCTTTCTCGATCAGCATCGGGGCCGCCGAGTCATCCTGGATGAAGTCCACCGCCTGGCTAATCCATCCGAGTTGCTCAAGATTGCCGCCGATCACTACCCGACGACCAAGGTCATCGCGACCGGCTCATCGGTGCTGGGCGCCTCGGCCAAATTTCGCGACACCTTGACGGGCCGGAAGGCTGACGTATGGCTCACGCCCATGATCCTGGCCGACTTGGCCCCCTTCGGCCATGACAACATTCGCCATCGTCTGCTGCACGGCGGTCTCCCGCCGTTCTTCATGTCGTCGCCCCTTCCAGAACAGGCGTTCCAAGAATGGATGGATTCGTATTGGGCAAAAGATGTGCAAACGCTCTTCCGTTTGGAGCGCCGACATTCCTTCGAGCGATTCGCCGAATTGCTGTTTGCGCAAAGCGGAGGGCTGTTTGAGGCCACGCGCTTTACCCGCGCCTGTGAAGTCAGCCGCCAAACGATCGTGAACTACCTCGCCGTCCTCGAATCCACCTATCTCGTCCACGTGCTTCGCCCATTTTCCACCCATCGTCCGACGGAAATCATCGCCGCCCCCAAAGTCTATGCGTTCGACACGGGATTCGTCTGTGCCTATCGAGGATGGGAGGCTCTCCGTTCGGAAGACCTCGGCCTGCTCTGGGAACATCTCGTCCTCAACGAGCTGCACGCGCACCTCCAAACCCGCCGCATCGGCTACTGGCGGGACAAGCGAGGGCATGAGGTAGACCTGATTCTCTCGCGACGAGGCAAACCGCCGATCGCGGTGGAGTGCAAGTGGTCCGCCGCCGATGTGGACGTGGCAAACCTTAACGCTTTCGCTCATCAATATCCGAAGGCCGAACTCCGTATCGTCGCCCACGATGTGGAGCGGACCTACTCACGCCGAGCCGATGATCTCACGATCACAATCTCAAGCCTCCCCGGCCTGATTCGAGCCGTGATGCCCGGCCCAACCAAGCCGTCCGTTGACTAAACCGGCAAAGTCTTCCTTCATCATGGTGCCGCACGGATTGCTTGCCGACCTTCAGAAACTTCGTTGCAGTGCACGGCCTCTCCCATTCTCTTTCTCTCGCCCATGAAGACCGCTCCCCACGGCTGGGCTCGTGAAGGCAAGCCCGATCATAATGCTTGACAAGATTCAGTATTCCCACTAGCCTACTTTATACCTTTTCAGCGAAGTTCTTAACAGGGCATTCCCATGTTGCGATCTTTCTCTCTCGCGCGCTTTCGCTTCGTGCTGGAGCCGGAAGATCGCCTCGCCCTCCATCCGAGAAATCCCGGCAACACGCTGCGCGGCGCCTTCGGTTCGACCTTCAAGCGGCTCGTCTGTCCGGCTCCAT
>CAZKHY010000070.1:3852-18031 GCA_964552455.1 uncultured Nitrospira sp. | reverse complement strand
ACGCCGCCCGGATTCTATGCCTGAGGCGATCAGAACGCAAACCGGTGCGCGGGCCCTCTGCCGCCCGGCTGGACAATTCCATGAGGGTTGTGTACCCTATCCCGATTGTTGCTTAAGGGTCGCTACATGATCTGGCGCGGTGGGGACAAACCGGCGGAGGAGCGCGGGTGAGCACGGAACGCATGGGCCGGCAGATCGCCGCCTTGAACGCTCTCGCCCAGCGTGAACACCTGCAGGCCGAGGACCTCACGGCGGCCTTGCGTCACGTGGCGGAAACCGTGGCGCGGACGCTTGAGGTGGAGCGCGTCGGGATCTGGCGTTTCAACCCGGACCGTTCCGCCATCCGTTGCCTCGAACTGTACGAATCCGGCCCGCGGCGCCACTCGTCGGGCCTTGAGCTGAAAGTCGACGAATATCCCCGATACTTCGACGCCCTGGCCGCCTCGGAGGTCGTCGCCGCGGACGACGCGCGCCTCGATCACCGGACCCGCGAGCTCGCCGAGCCCTACTTAACGCGCTTGGGGATCACGTCCATGATGGATGCCCCGATTCATTCAGGCAGCGGCCTGGAGGGCGTGCTCTGTCACGAACACGTGGGGAAGGTCCGGCGGTGGGGAGTGGATGAGAAAATGTTCGCGGTCGCGGTGGCCAACCTGGTCTCCCTCATGCTCGGCCACTGGGAGCACACACGGGCTGAAGGGGCGTTGCGCGAGAACGAGGAACGGCTCCGGCTGGCGCTGGGGGCCGCCCGCGTCGGCGTATGGGATTGGGACATTCTGACGGGGCATGTGATGTGGTCCGGCAACGTGGAATCGCTCTTCGGTCTGGCCCCCGGGTCCTTCACGGGAACCTATACGGACTTCCTGGACCGGATTTATCCCGAGGATCGGGAGGGGGTCGTGAGGGCGATCGAAGGGGCGGTGAAGGAGGACAAGGACTACGACATCGAACACCGGATCCTGTGGCCGGATCAGACGATCCACTGGGTGGCCTGCAAGGGGGATGTCTTCCGGGACGAAACGGGCCGCGCGATGCGGATGAGCGGAACGATCATGTGCATCACGGCCCGCAAACGGGCCGAGGAGGCGTTGGGGCAGAGCGAAGAGCAGCTCCGACAGGCCCAGAAAATGGAGGCGGTGGGGAAGCTCGCCGGCGGCGTGGCCCACGATTTCAACAATCTCCTGACGATCATTACGGGGTACGGCGAACTCCTGCTGAGGCGTCTCGGACCACGGGATCCCTCGCGGAAATACATCGAGGAGATCAAGAAGGCCGGCGATCGGGCTGCGTCGCTGACCCAGCAGCTCCTGGCCTTCAGCCGCCGGCAGGTTCTCATCCCCAAGGCCTTGGATCTCAACGTCGTCGTGGACGGCATGAGCACGATGCTCCAGCGGCTGCTGGGAGAGGATATCGATCTGGCCACCACGCTGGCGCCGGAGCTCTGGCATGTGAAAGCCGACCCGGGGCAGCTCGAGCAGATCATCATGAACCTGGCGGTGAACGCCCGCGATGCCATGCCCCAGGGCGGGAAGCTCACGCTGGAGACGGCCAACGTCGAGATCACGGAAACCAGGGTCCGCGGGCAGGTCGTGATGGCGCCCGGCTACTACGCGATGCTGGCGATGAGCGACACGGGGGTCGGGATGGACCAGGAGACCCAGTCCCGCATCTTCGAGCCCTTCTTCACGACCAAGGAGCAGGGCAAGGGCACGGGGCTGGGCCTGTCCACGGTCTACGGGATCGTCAAGCAGAGCGGTGGCCACATCGTCGTGTACAGCGAGCCGGGGCGAGGGACCACGTTCAAGATATACCTGCCGAGGGTGGAGGAGATGGTCGAACGCGTCGTGGTTGAACCGATGACCTCGGCGCTGCCGCGAGGCACGGAGACCATCCTCCTGGTGGAAGACGAGCCGGGCGTTCGCTCGTTCGCGCGGGAGGCGCTGGAATTGCAAGGGTACACCGTCCTGGAGGCCAGGCACGGGATCGAAGCCATGCTGGTCAGCAACCAGCACTCGGGATCGGTCCATTTGCTGGTGACCGACGTGGTGATGCCCCAGATGAGCGGGCGCGAGGTGGTCGAATACCTGGTCGCCCAACGTCCGCACCTGAAAGTCCTCTACATGTCGGGGTACACCGAGAACGCCATCGTCCACCACGGGGTCCTGGACCCGGGCACGTTCTTTCTCCAGAAACCCTTCACCCCGGAAGCGCTGGTCCGCAGGGTGCGGGAGGTGTTGGACGCTCACGGACCCTCGTGGCTGAGCTCAAGCCGGGCGTAACGGCGCGACTCCTCTTGCCGGCAAATCCGTGCATGTACGCGTGAGAGAAATTCTGGAGCAGCGGTTCCGGTTACGGGCCAACGGGACCACGGTCCGGACCGAGGCGCTCGCCGGGGGCACCACGTTCCTGGCTCTCTCCTACATTCTCTTTGTCCAACCGGCGGTGCTTTCCACGACCGGCATGGACTTCGGTTCGGTGCTGGTCGCCACCTGTCTGGCCAGCGCCCTGGCCACGCTCCTGATGGGGTTCTACGCCAACTATCCCATCGCTCTGGCCCCGGCCATGGGCCACAACATGTACTTTGCCTTCGCGGTCTGCGGCGCGGTGGCGGCGGGGGGGATGGGGTTTCGTTGGGAAACGGCGCTCGGCGGCGTGTTTGTCTCCGGCGTGATCTTTCTAGCTCTCGCGCGCTTCGGGTTCCGTGAGCGCTTGCTCAACGCGGTGCCGGAGTCGCTGAAGCAGGCCACCGCCGTCGGCATCGGCCTTTTGATCGCCTTCGTCGGCCTGCAATGGGCCGGGATCGTGGTGGCCAGGCCCGGCATCCTGGTCGGCTTGGGTCACCTTGGCACGAAACCGGTCCTCCTCTCCCTCGCGGGTCTGATCCTGACCGCCGGACTCCTGGCCAGGGGCAACCGGGCCGCCCTCTTGTGGGGGATGCTGGCCGCCACCCTGGCCGGTGTTCCCTTGGGCCTCGTCGCCTATGAGGGCCTTGTCAGCCCGCCGCCGTCCTTGGCTCCCACGTTCCTGCAACTCGACCTCATGGGGCTCTTTTCGCAAGCGGGGCTCACGATCGTCGTCATCTTTTTCTTCCTGGCCCTCTTCGATACGATCGGCACCCTCGTGGGAGTCAGCGAACAGGCCGGCTTCCTCAAGGAGGGCAAGTTGCCGCGGGCCGAGAAGGCCCTGGCGGCGGATGCGGCCGGCATGACCGCCGGCGCCCTGCTGGGGACCTCCACGGTCACCAGTTACGTGGAGAGCGCGGCCGGAGTGGCGGCGGGGGGGCGGACGGGGCTGGCCAACGTCGTGACCGCGATCTGTTTTGTGCTGGCCTTGTTCTTCTCGCCCCTGGTCAAGATGGTCGGCGGCGGGTATGTGACCCCGGAGGGAACGCACCTCTATCCGGTGATCGCCCCGATCCTGATTCTGGTCGGGAGCTTCATGGTGCGCGGCGTCAAGGACGTGCCCTGGGCCGATCCCACCGAAGCGATCCCCTCGTTCTTGACGATGCTGCTGATGCCGCTCACGATGAGCATCACCGATGGCCTGACGTTCGGCCTGGCTTCCTACTCGCTGCTCAAGCTGACCACGGGCCGTCTACGGGAGGTGCCCTGGTTGATTCACCTCTTTGCCGCGCTGCTGCTGTTGCGGTATCTCATCATGTGAAGAACGCCGCTCGTCATCCGTCGGTAGGAACGGAGAAAAAAGATGTCTTCACGATTGACGGGTGATGAATGACGAATCACGACCGTCGCTACCCCCGTCTGCTGCCGGTGGGCGACGCAGCCTTGACGGTGGAGTTCGGCGACCGGATCGCGCCAGAGATCAACGATTTAGTGCTGGCCTTCGCGCAGGCGGTGGAGAGGCTCGACCGTGATGAGCGCCGAGGGATCGTCGAGATCGTCCCGACCTACCGGTCGGCCACCGTCTATTTCGATCCGGCGACAGTGGAAGTCGGGTTGTTGGCCGAACGTCTTCGTTCGCTCGCTCATACAGTGCCGTCCAGGCGAGCCGGCGAGCTGCGGCGGGTGGAGATCCCGGTCGTCTATGGCGGAGAGTTCGGGCCGGACCTGGCGGAGGTCGCCGCCTATGCCCGGCTCCCGATCGAGGACGTCACTGCGCTGCACGCATCGGTCGACTACCGCTGCTACATGCTCGGCTTCAGCCCCGGATTTCCCTATTTGGGTCTGGTGCCCGAGGCGATCGCGATGCCGCGCCTGGCCGAACCACGGGCATCGGTTCCGGCCGGCTCCGTGGGCATCGCTGGCTCGCAGACTGGTGTATACCCGATCGAGAGCCCCGGAGGCTGGCGCCTGATCGGTCGGACGCCGGTGCGCCTCTACGATCCGAAACGCGCGAGACCTTTCCTGATCGAGGCGGGAGATCTGGTGCGATTCGTTGCGATCGGTCGCTCTGAATTTGAACGGCTGTCGGCAAAACAGATAGAGTCGTAAAGTCTGAAAGTCGAAAGTCATAACGTCCGAGGCTTTTAGACTTTACGACTTTATGACTATCGAGGTCTCGGGGTCATGCCGTGCATTGATCTCAATTGTGATGTCGGTGAATCGTCCGATGCCGGGCGGCTGGCGGCGGAGGAGCGGATCATGCCGCACGTGACCTCGGTCAACGTGGCCTGCGGGGTCCATGCGGGCAATCCGGAAGTCATGCGGCGGACAATCGGCCTGGCACGGCGGCATCGTCTCGCGGTCGGCGCCCATCCGGGCTTTGCCGATGTCCAGGGGGGCGGACGCCGGAACATCGCGCTGCCGCCGAAACAAATCGAAAATCTGGTCGCCTATCAAGTCGGTGCGCTGGCCGGCCTTGCGGCTCTTGAAGGGGTGACGCTGACCCACGTCAAACCCCATGGAGCCCTCTACAACATGGCGGCCGCGGACCGCTCCTTGGCGGAGGCGATCGTGCGCGCCGTTGTCGCCATCGACCGCCGGCTGATCGTTTACGGGCTGGCGGGATCGGTCCTGATTGAGGCGGCTCGCGCGGCTGGGCTGGCCGCTGCGGAAGAAGCCTTCGCCGACCGGGCCTATGCGTCGGACGGAACGCTCGTGCCGCGCGATCGGGCCGGTTCAATCATTCGGGAAGAGCATGAGGTCGTCGCGCGGGTGCTGCAGTTCGTCCGGGAAGGAGTCATGCGCAGCGTGGACGGGCGGGAGATGTGCGTCCATGCCGAGACGATCTGCCTGCATGGTGATACGCCGGGCGCGGATCGGCTGGCCCGGCTGATCAGGTCCGCGCTGGATGAAGCAGGCGTCCTTGTCATGGCTGTGTCTCCAAGTGGGGCGGGGAGCGATGGTTGAAGGGGTGGCCCGACTCCGCGTTGTGAGGCCGGGGTTGTTCACGACCGTGCAGGACTTGGGTCGATTCGGCTACCAGCGCTTCGGCATGTCTGTGGGGGGGGCCATGGACCGCCTCGCGCTCCGCTTCGCCAACCGGCTCGTGGGCAATCCCGACGAGGCCGCGGCGCTGGAGATCACGGTCCGAGGGCCTGAACTGGTCTTCGACAACGAAGCGGTGATCGCGGTGACCGGAGCGGACCTCTCGCCGTCGCTCGACGGGACCCCCCTGCAAGGCTGGACAGCAATCAAAGTCGGGCGGGGGGGCACCCTGGCCTTTGGCGACCGGCGGTCCGGGGCCCGTGCCTATCTGGCGCTGGCGGGGGGCCTGGATGTGCCTTTGTCGCTGGGCAGCCGGTCAACCCATACCAGGAGCCGCACCGGCGGCGTTGCCGGCCGCGCGCTGGTCAAGGGCGACGAATTGTGCGGAGGGACGCCCAACCCTGCAACCCGGCAATGGATCGGACGATCGGTCTCGGCTGTCGCGAGACCGCCCTATCGTGCAACCCCCACGTTGCGCGCCGTTCTCGGTCCGCAAGCGGACGATTTCGCACCGGAGGCGGTGGACATGCTGCAGACGACTCAGTACAGCCTTTTGCCTCAATCGGACCGCATGGGCTATCGCCTGGTCGGTGCCCCGCTGGCCCGTTCGAGCGTTGCCGACATGATCTCCGACGCGACCCCTTGCGGGTCTGTCCAGGTACCGTCGAACCGGCAACCGATTCTCTTGATGGCCGACTGTCAAACGACCGGGGGCTATCCCAAGATTGCGGTTGTGATCTCGGCCGACCTGCCCCTCGCGGCCCAGCTCCTTCCGGGAGATGGGATCGGGTTTTCGATCGTCACCCTGGCCGAGGCGCAAGCGGCTCTGCGGGATCAGCAGAGCCGTCTCGACAACCTGCTTCCCCCGATCCGCTCCAAGAATTGAATCATTGCTCCATCGGACAACGATTCAACGGTTCACTCGCCAACGAGTCAATTTACTTCATCCTGGTCGCTTCCTTCACCGGCGGCTCGACCTTGATATCCGGTCCCTGGACCTTCGGCAGCCGGCCGGCCCCCTCTTTCTGGAGGATCCGTTGATTGTTCGCGTCCATTAGATTTTGAGCCGTGTGCGAATCATCAACGGTGGCGGCTTCCACCAAGGCTTTCTCTCCGCTCGCGTTGGTCTGGCCCGGATCATTCGCCAACGGCTGGCCGGTCACGGGGGACACGGCATTCCCGGCCGGGTACCCCGGATGCTTCGGGAGCAAGGCCGGGTTCGCATAGGCCAGCGCAAGAGCGACCCCGACGATCAAAGCTGCGGTGAGGGCGATCCGAAAAGCGTTCATGGCATTCCCTCCTTTCACAGAAAACAACAATGCCTTCTCGCGCCGAGCGCGAGAAGGCATGGATGGAAGTACAGGTCTGTCGGAGAATTCGAACCGAAGAGCCGTGGCTTGTTACCCCGGTGCCATGGCCAGCCCTCCATACCACGCTTGCGTGAGCCGCCCGCTTCGATCACCTGCGGGCGGATAGGTACTTTGCCTCCAGGAGACTGAATTCTTCACGCTTGCGTGAGCCGCCGCGTTCAATCAACTCGCGGCGGAGAGGTTTTTACCTTCTGTAATTGTGACCGAGGAATCCAGCATGCGCCCCCTGGTCCGAGTTTGTCAACTGCAGTTCAGCCAGAATTTGGATTGCTGTCAGGCTTCAACGGTCAGCCTTCAACTATTGGCCTGATAGCTGAGAGCTGACGGCTATTCCCGCTTGACTCCCTCCGGGCATTTCCACAGAATCGAGTTGCCACAATCTTTCCACGGAGGGTGCCATGGTCAATCGGCATCGATTTGCGATCAGGCCGGGGATGCAGCAAGGGGAAACCGGTCTGGGCCCGATACCTCTGCGCCTCGTCTCGAACGAGGAGTTCATGCCGATCCCCCGGACGCAAGAGCAGGCGCTGGTCGAACGGCTGATCGACTCGACGGCGGCGCGGGCCGGCCGCCGCTTGGGGCTGAACCGCCGGGAGTTTCTCAAGACCACCGGCGGGATAGCCGCGGCCCTGCTGGCCATGAACTCCGTCTTCGGCCGGTTCTTCGACGTGCTGGACGTGGAACTGGCGGAAGCCGCGGCCTTCACCGAGCGGAACGGCGAGCCGTTCTTCATATTCGATGTCCAGACCCACTACGTCAGCTCGAACTACGATCCGCTGAACGAAGAGGCCGAGCGCAAGGGCGCGGTGACGAAGGACCGGCTCCTGGCGCTCCGCAAGCGGGCGCGCGAGGCCGGCCTGAATCCCCGGCTTCTGGCCGACCGCGGGACCATGGAAGACCTTTCCTGGGAGAATTTCATCCGGGAAGTGTTCCTGGACAGTGAAACGTCGATCGGATTAATCAGCACGCCGCCCGGCCCTTATCCCCAGTTGGCGGTCGTGCCCCCGAAGGAAATGACGCACATCCGGGATGAAATCAACCGCGTGGCCGGGTCTCAGCGGATGCTGGCGCACGGGCTGGTCACTCCGCAACTGGGGAGGGCCGACCGGGAGTTCATGGAGCTCCAGGCCGCCGCTCTGAAGATAGACGCCTGGAAATGTTACACCGGCGCCCCGCCCCGCGGGATGGAGGAAGGCTGGTGGATGGACGATGAAAAAGTGGCCTACCCGATGCTGGAGAAGGCGCGGGCGCTCAAGGTGCCGCGGGTCTGCGTCCACAAAGGCCTGCCCCTGGGCCCGGTGGAGGACTACAACCACCCGCGCGACCTCATCAAGGCCGCCAAGGATTTTCCGGACCTCACCTTCCTGGTCTATCACGCGGGGTTCCGGACGTCCTTGGGGATCACGGAGACCTTTGCGCGCACCGGCAAGATTCCCTGGACCTCCGAGTTCTGCGAGATGAAATGGGCGGAGCCACGGATCAACAATATTTATATGGAGTTGGGTTCCACGTTCGCGCAACTGGTGACGACCCATCCCTCCCTCTGCGCCCACGTGATCGGGGAGATCATCGGGGCTTTCGGCGTCGATCACGTCCTCTGGGGCACCGACTCCATCTGGTACGGTTCGCCGCAGTGGCAGATCGAGGCCTTCCGGCGGTTCCAGATTCCGGACGAGCTCATCGAGCAGAAGGGCTACCGGCCCCTCACGCGCGAGGCCAAGGCCCGGATCTTCGGCCTGAACGCCGCGCGGATCTTCGGGGTGGACGTGAACGAAAAGCGCAACGAGTTGCCGAAGGATGTGTTGAGCCGGATCAAGATGGCCTATCGCGATGGAGTTTCCGAACCAAGCCACCGGTTCTACGGCTGGGTTGTGGGGTGAGGGGTGGCATGGCCGATCGCCCCCGCGCCTCTCGCGGCACCCCTTCCACGGCAATCCGAAGCGGAAGCCTTCCGGTATTCCCGTCGCCATGGTCGAAGACCATGGCGCGGTGGTCAGTGCCGGCTTCCCTTGTATCTTCTGCCGGGCGGGGGAAGACCCGGCCGGCTCACCAACTCGCCGGCGTGCGCAAACGTGACGCTCGTTATTCCTCGCGTCGCGCACCCAGCCGCCCCGGCGACGTCCGCTCCCGGCCACACCACCTCTCGCGGTCGATATTGGAATTAAAAAGAAGAGGAGAACGGAAAAATGAAAAGTGAAATCTTGTATCCGGGGGCGTTTCCGATGGTGCGCATCGACCTGGCTTCGGGCGAAAGCATCAAGGCCGAGTCCGGGGCCATGGTGGCCTGCTCGCCCACGGTGGACGTGGAAAGCAAGATGGAAGGCGGGTTCCTGGGCGCCCTGTCCCGCAAGATGCTGAGCGGGGAGAAATTTTTCTTCCAGACCCTGCGGGCCAGCCGAGGGCCAGGGGAGGTGCTGCTGGCCCCGACGGTTCCCGGCGACATCATCGTCTTGGAGATGGACGGCGTGAACGAATACTTGGTGCAGAAGGACGGATTCCTGGCCGGAGCCGAGAGCGTCGCGATCGAGAGCCGGATGCAGAGCTTGAGCCGAGGGCTGTTGGGCGGCGAAGGGTTCTTCATCCTCCGGATGAGCGGAAAGGGCCAGTTGATCTTGAACAGCTTCGGAGCCATTCACAAGGTCGAGCTGAAGCCCGATCAGGAATACATCGTGGACAACAGCCACCTGGTGGCCTGGACCGCCACGACCTCATACAACATCGAGAAAGCATCGGCCGGCTGGATCGCCAGCTTCACCTCCGGCGAAGGCTTCGTCTGCCGCTTCCGGGGCCCAGGCGTCGTCTACATCCAGAGCCGCAATCCCGGCGGATTCGGGAACTGGATCAGACAGTTCATCCCGGTTTCGGAATGACAACAGTCAGAAAGTCTGAGCGTCGAAGCAGCGATGATTTTTTGACTTGATGACTTTTAGACTTTAGGACGTTATCGACGTAATGAGTTTCTCTCCCAACGCGCTCTGTTTCGGCGAGGACCTGCCGGCGGCGGGGGTGCCTTGTCACGTCGCAGTTTCCTCCGCCGGCCTGAACGTGACGTTCCCGGACTTGCCCGAGGAGACCATCCCCTTCGCCGCGCTCTCGGTGACGGCGGGAGGCTTCGATCACGACCAGTTGGTCGTGAAGTGGACCCACGGCGGTTCAGGTCGCACGGTCTACCTCAAGGATCCGGAAATCATCCGGTCGTTCCGCCAGTCCGCTCCGCCAGACCTGATGCCCCATCTGGAGCGGACGGCGGAGCATGTGCGCCGTGCCAGATTCGGCCGCCGGACCCTGCTGGGGGTTGCCGTCGGCTCCGTCGTCGCCCTGGTGCTCATTCTATGGTTTGCGTCCGATGTCCTCGTCAGGATGGCCGTGAGCCGTATTCCCGTGGAATGGGAGCGGCCCATCGGCGCGGCGGCGCGGGGGCAGTTCCTGGCCGGGCAGCAGGTGGTGAAAGAAGGGCCGGCCGTGGCGGCGGTCCTTGAAATCACGAAGCGGCTTATAGACCAGGTTCCGGACAATCCCTACAAGTTCGAGGTGACGGTGGTTCGGAGCGACGTCGTCAATGCTTTCGCGTTGCCGGGCGGCTCCGTCATCGTGTTCACGGGACTCCTCAAAAAAGCGGAAAGCCCTGATGAGGTCGCGGGGGTGCTGGGCCACGAGCTGAACCATATGCTGCTGCGCCACGGGCTGGAGCGGATCGTGAAGACCTTGGGCGTCGTGGCCGTCGTGACGATCTTCGTGGGGAACCAGGAAGGGCTGGTCGGGCTGGCGAAACAGCTGGGCATCGAACTGGTCACGCTCAAGTTCGGGCGGGAGCAGGAGGCGGAAGCGGATCTCCAAGGCCTCAAACTGCTCCATCGCGCGAAGATTCCATCCGAGGGAATGATCCGCTTCTTCGAGCGTCTGTCGGAATCGGACAAGCTGCAAGTGGAGATGCTGAGCACTCATCCGATGAGCGCGGCGCGCGCGGAACGGCTGAAGGCGGAAGCGGCGTCGCTCCCCAAACAGGAGCCGGTACCGTTCACCTTCGAGTGGGCTGCCGTGCAGGCGGGGCTGTGATAGTGTAGGTCCGCATCCACCGGGAGTGCGTCGGTTCGATGCCGCTGTCGGTTTGATTAGAGCGAAGATTCGGTGTAGAGTGAGACCTCAAAGATCAGTGGTGAAACAATGGAAGCAAAGCCTCCCTCGAAAATAAAGTTAGCCTCTCGAAAACCCCCTACCATTTTGATGCGGAAGAGGATGAAGCGGCAACTCAAACGTCAGAGGACATTGCTTCTGTCCTTAGCAGGCATTGGTGCAAGCGGGTTCACAGACATCAGTGTGGACCATGACAAGTACCTGCATGTGAAGACGTGAAACCGGCAGCTAGCCTGCTCCGCACGGCAATCTTTATTGACACATCCGCATTCTTCGCCCTGGCTGACCAAACCGATCGCTTTCACCGTCTCGCCGTCCGGTTTGTCGAGTCTAACGACCGACTCCTCATCACCAGCAACCTTGTCGTCCATGAAACAATCACTTTACTCAGGATGCGTCTCAGCCACGAAGCGGCGATGAGGTTTGGACAACGGCTACTCGATGACAACGTCATGCCTGTCATTCGCGTGACACCTGCTGATGAGCGAAAAGCCTGGGAGACTTTCCGGCGGTATCGTGACAAGCAGTTCAGTTTCGTGGACTGTACCAGCTTCGTGCTGATGAAACGGCATGGCATCGGCGAGGCGTTTGCCTTCGATCAGGATTTTCGTCAGTTCGGCCGATGGGTTGTTTATCCAGAGCTTGGGTAGGAAATAGGCGGGTACCTTGCCAAGCCGGTACCCTTCACGTTCGATTGGCAGGCGGTGCAAGCGGGATTGTAAAGCATGCGTCTCGGGGTGATTGCCGATACGCACGGGCTGTTCGACCGGGCCATTCTGCGCCATTTCCAGGGGGTCGATCACATCATCCACGCCGGTGACATCGGCGACAAGTCCGTACTTGAACTGTTGAGATTGATCGCTCCGGTGACGACTGTCTCCGGCAATGTGGATGGCTATGAGCGGAGCGGCTTTCAAGCAGAGGCCGTCGTCGAACTAGGCGGCAGGCGGATCGCGATCCGGCACATCGTTTACGAGGGAGGCAAGCTGACCAAGGAAGGGCTGGCGTTCCTGGATCGGGAACGGCCCGATGTCTGCATCTTCGGCCACACCCATCAACCCAAAGCCGAATGGCGCGGCGAGACGCTCCTGTTCAATCCCGGCTCGGCCGGGCCGAAACGGTTCGCGCTGCCCCGCGGGCTGGGGCTGCTTGTGATAGCCGGTGACACGATCACGCCCAACCTGATCCGATTGGCAGACCGGCCGGAACCGGAAAAGCCGGCTGCGCGTCTTGACAGGCCACCGGGTTCTCGCTAGAAGGCTTGTACCCTCGAGGCAAGCAGAGATGCGCGACAACCATAAAAGCCGGCTGGCCGGATCCCTGCTGCTCCTGGGACTGTTCCTCCAGGGCTGTTCCTCGGCGCTCGGTGTCTGGCCGGTCACGCAGTCCCACTACACCAATCAGGATGACAAGATCGTCTCCTTGGGGTCTGTCAAAGGCACGGCCGGCGACTGGATTTTTACGTTTGGGGGTCTGGCGGACGTCATGCATCCGGATATCTCCCAGGAGGTGGTGCGGGAAGCCCTCCAGGAGAAGAAGGCCGATCTCCTGACGGACTATACCCTCTCGCTCCGTGGCACTAGAGTTCCGATCTTCCTGATTCCTGGCTTAGACTTTTGGTGGGTGTCCTGGACCGCCGAAGGGGTGGCGGCAAAGATTGAGGTGGTCAACCCTGTTCCGCTTTCCGATCCTGGGAAGGGACCGGAGTCGGAGGCACGATGAAGTTTCTCCGGATGGCGGCGGTTGGGCTTGTCGTCACGGTCGCCGGTTGTACGACCAAGCTCGGGACCAACATCGCGACGGACCGCGTGATTGCGCCCGGAAGCCACGTCGAACCCCTGGGCAGGGTGCAGGCCTCGGTTTCGAACGGCCGCTTCTTGTGGGCAGTGGGAGTGGATGGGGAAATGTATGAAGAGGTTCGGAAGGCCGCGCTCATGCAGAAGAACGGGGATCTGCTGATCAACGCCAAGATTACCACCACGCTGACCTCCTATCTCGCGATCTATTACAAGACCGAGGTAGCCATCGAGGGCACGGCCGCCAAGCTGACGGTTCCTCCTCCGGCATCCCGGTGAGCCATCCGGCCAGCTTGACAATTTCATCATGGTAGCTACAATGGCTACATTGGAGTAAAGATATGAGCGCTGTTGGAGTGAAGGAACTGAAAAATCGCTTGACCCATTATCTCCGCCGGACCAAGCGGGGTGAAGAGGTGGTCGTGACCGAGCGGGGGAGGCCCATTGCCCTACTGCAGCCGATTCAGCATGTGCCGCAGCCGGTGAGCCGAGAGGCGCGGCTCGCCAAGCTTGCCGCGCAGGGGCTCATTACCCTGCCAACACGAAAGTTCCGGAAACGTATTCGTCCTGTGAGGATTTCCGGTCCTCCGGTCTCTCGGGCCATCCTTGAAGATCGTCGGTGATCTATCTCGACACCAGCGCGCTCATCAGGCTTTATGTGGCCGAAAAGGGGTCGGCAGCCGTCATTGCGCTTGTACAGAATGAAGGGACTCCAGGCGCCGCTACCATTGCCTATGCGGAGGTCTATTCGGGGCTGGTCAGGCGGCGGCGAGAAAGATCTGTCACCGAAGCTCAATATGTCCGCATCTCCGGTCAGTTTGAGCAGGACTGGCCAACCTGTATCCAAGTAGAACTTCAGAAAGACGTATTGGAACTGGCCCGCGACCTTCTGCGGCGGCACGCGCTCAGAGCCTTTGACGCGATTCACTTGGCATCGGCGCTGAGATTGAGGGTTCGGCTGGAAGAGGACATGATCTTTGCAGCCGCTGACGACAGACTCCTCCGGGCTGCGGCGGCGGAAGGGCTGCTGGCAGTCAATGTGGAAAAAGAGGAGGATGCCTAAGCGCCGCAAAGCGCGACAGGCATGCGGAGATTGCCATGACCCTGATCTCGTATCTCGCGATCTATTACAAGACCGAGGTAGCCATCGAGGGCACGGCCGCCAAGCTGACGGTTCCTCCTCCGGTGATTCGTTGAGCGGTATTCCAGGCCTCCTCCGGCCGCCGTCCTTCCGTCTGCCCGGCCACTGCTCCCGTTCATGCAATTCGTTTTTCCAGTAAGCGCTCTGCTATACTGGCTCGTGCTGCGCAAGCACGCGGTGTCATGCGTCAACATTCATCAAAGGAGGGGATTTACGATGATGATGAGCAAGTTGTTGGTCCTGGTAATCATCATGGCTTTTATCTGTGTCCCGGCGGTCTCGGTGCTCGCTGCAAACCCCGACAACGGGCCAGGCTGTGGCCTGGGCAAGCTGGCCTGGGGTGATTACAAG
>CAZKHY010000070.1:0-3752 GCA_964552455.1 uncultured Nitrospira sp. | reverse complement strand
CCCCGACAACGGGCCAGGCTGTGGCCTGGGCAAGCTGGCCTGGGGTGATTACAAGCATCAGAAGAATATCGCACCCCAGGTCATGATGGCCACGACGAACGGCACGTTCGGCAGCACGACCTTCGGGATCAGCAGCGGCACGTCCGGCTGCACGAACGACGGCACGATCATGGCGGAACACAAGACCACGCTGTTCGCCGAGCTTAACTTTGACACGCTCTCGCAGGAAATGGCGCAAGGGCGGGGAGAGCACCTGGCCTCGCTGGCGACCCTGCTGGGCGTGCCGGCCGAGCAACAGTCCGAGTTCTTCGCCATGACCCAAGATCGATACGCTACGCTGGTCCGGTCCGGCGAGTCGTCGCCAGTGGCGATGCTGAAGGCGCTGCAGGAGGCCATGGCGGAACATCCGGTCCTGGCCAAAGTCTCCATGAACCGGTGAGTCTTATTGATTTTCGTTTTTCCTTTAACGCTGAAGGAGGGATGGCGATGATCAAGAAGCTTGCGGTCTTACAGATAGCAGTCGTCTTTGCCCTTGCTCAGGCCGGTCTGGCCTTGGCGGCTCATCCGGATAACGGTCCCGGCTGCGGCCTGGGCAAGCTGGCCTGGAGTGATTACAAGAACCAGAAGAGTATTGCACCGCAGGTCATGATGGCCACGACCAACGACACCTTCGGGAGCAATACCTTTGGGATCAGCAGCGGCACGTCCGGCTGCACGAACGACGGCACGATCATGTCCCAGTACAAGGCGCCGGTGTTCGCCGAGCTCAACTTCGAGAACCTGTCGCAGGAAATGGCGCAAGGGCGGGGAGAGCACCTGGCCTCGCTGGCGACCCTGCTGGGCGTGCCGACCGAGCAACAGCCTGCGTTCTTCGCGATAGTCCAAGAGAAGTATCAGACGCTGATGCAAGCCGGGGCGACATCCCCGGTCGCGCTGTTGACCGCGCTCAACGAGGTGATGGCGACGCATCCGGTTCTGGCCAAGGTCTCTACTCGCTAAGCCTCATGGGGCTCCCGGCTCTGACGCCGGGAGCCCCTCTTCTCAGGCGACCCCTTCCCTCTCAGCCCAGGTTCTTTTGCTGATACCGTTGCCTGATTTTCGACGTCTGCGGAGGCCACGAGGATGACCCTTGACCGTGCCGGTCCATCAGGTATAAGGTTATACACTACAGGAGGTGTAGACTCATGCGCACCAACATCGTGCTCGATCAAGAACTCGTCGAAGAAGCGTTCAAATACGCACACGTCAGGACCAAGCGTGAGCTGGTTGACAAGGCTCTCCGCGAGTTTGTGGAACAGCATCGTCGGCTCGATGTCAGGGATCTGCGCGGCACCGTGCACATCAGGCGCGGGTATGATCATAAGAAACTGCGTGTTGGGAACCGCTAGCCATGTACTTGGTGGACACCTCGGTCTGGCTCGATTTCTTCCGCGACCGACGAAACGCGGCGGTTCGGCGATTCGACGAGATTATCGAACAGCGAGTTCCCTTCGGGATCAGCGGGATCATCTACCAGGAGGTGCTGCAAGGAGCCGCCTCGGAGGAAGAATTTGCCCGTCTCGCCGCCTACCTGGGGACCCAACGGTTCTACCAGCCTCGAGACTCGGTCGAAAGCTACCGACACGCGGCCGGCCTGTATTTCCGATGTCGGCGGCAAGGTGTGACAATTCGCAGTTCCATTGACTGCTTGGTGGCACAAACCGCCATTGAGCACGACATCATGTTGCTCCACAACGACCGTGACTACGTTCGCATCGCGTCGGTCGTGCGGGAGTTGAAGTTGGCTTAGGGGCACCGTGGCAATCCGTCGAAGACCTATGAGACGCAAGCCTTCAAAAGCCCAGTGCATTGCCGAGACCTTGGTCAAAACCGGCTTGGCGGAGTGGCATGGCGGGAAGCCGCTCGTCCGTCCCATAAGACCCCGTAATGGCCCGGCTGCTCTCGCCGAGGCCGTGCTGGAAGATCGCGGATGATTCTGTCCCGGCAGGTGCCGCAGGTGAAGCTCTTCCTTTATTCTGCCTGACGATCCCTGCATGACCTTTAGAAAACTGCGAAGGTCTTGGGGATATGTGCTGGCTCTGCTGCTTCTCGCCTTGCTGACTGTAGCTGCCCCAGCGGTGGCCGTTGAGACCGCACACCAAGGTTATCTGGATGACCTCGTCCAGCGTGCCACCCAACTGCACCTCGCCGAACAGCGGGAGTGGCACCTGCTGTTGCATTACCGGAAAAACACCTGGGGGGGCGTGACCAGCGAAGCCGATGACCCGGGGTTTTTTCAAGCCCCCACCGGCAAGACCGACCCGCAGGCCGAGCTGGAAACCACCTTGGCTCAGTTCTTTTCATCCGAGCTGGTCGGCCGATCCCGCCAGCCGGCGCAATGCGCCTTCGTGGCCCGCTATCACTGGCTCAAAGCCAAACTGGCCTTCGACGACCGCCGGCTGCCGCCGCAGCGCTGCGACCGCTTCGACGCCTGGTTCAAAGAGCTGAACGCCCAGTCGGTCACGATGATCTTCCCTTCCGCCTTCATGAACAACCCGGCCTCCATGTTCGGCCATACCCTCCTGCGCATCGATCAGAAGGGCCAGACCGAGCAGACCCGCATCCTGGCCTACACGGTCAATTTTGCGGCGGACGTGCCGCCCGACGCGGGCATCGGATATGCCATCAAGGGGATGACGGGCGGCTACAAGGGCAACTTCTCCACCACTCCCTATTACCTCAAGGTGCAGGAGTACCGCGACATCGAGAACCGCGACATCTGGGAGTATCGGCTGAACCTGACGGACGAGCAGATCAGGCGTCTGCTGATGCATGCCTGGGAGCTGGGCAACACGCACTTCGATTATTACTTCTTCAAGGAGAACTGCGCCTATCACATTCTGGCTTTGCTGGAGGTCGCCGATCCGACCTGGCATCTCACGGACCGGTTTCTGTTCTGGACCGTGCCCGCCGACACGGTGCGGGCCCTGACGGAGCAACCGGGTCTGGTGGGCGACGTCGTCTATCGCCCGGCCCGGAGCACGCAGATCAAGCGGAAGCGCGAGCGACTGTCGGAGGACGAGCAGGGCTGGTTCGACCGGATCATGCAGGACCCAAGGCAAGCTAGGTCTGAGGCTTTCACCAGTCTGCCGCTGGACCGGCAGGCTTTCGTCTTGGATCTGGTCTCGGACTACCTGCGCTACAAGAGCGTGACGGACGAGGAGAAGGCGGAGTTGCACAAGGAGCGAAACCGGTCCGTCTTGCTCGACCGGAGTCGTCTCAAGATCCAGTCGGAATATCTGCGCATTCAACCCTATGGCGCGTCGCCGGAGCAGGGCCACAAGACTTCGCGGGCCGGACTCGGCGTCGGCTGGCGGGGGGGCGAGTTCTTCCAGGACCTGACGGTGCGGGCCGGCGTGCATGACCTGCTGGACCCGGACAAGGGCTACAACCCTGACGCGCAGATCGAGCTGGGAGCCGTGAGTCTCCGCCATTATCAGCAGCGCAACCAGACGAGGCTGGAGCGGGCCACACTGGCCAATATCATCTCGCTCTCGCCGTTGGATCCGCTCTTCCTGTCGCCTTCCTGGAAGATCAGTGCCGGCATGGAGACCGTGAATCGGCCCGGCTGCAGCTATTGCAGCAGCGGGAACCTGAACGGCGGCCTGGGCGGAGCGGTGGAGTCGCCCCTCTGGCGTCGCGAGGTGCTGGTCGCCGTTGCCGGGGGCGATGCCAACGCCAGTGGCGCCTCGCGGGGAGCGAACACGGTCAGG
>CAZKHY010000069.1:0-18209 GCA_964552455.1 uncultured Nitrospira sp. | reverse complement strand
CCCGGCGGCCCTTTCATTTTCCCGCTCTGGAAACCTGCACCCGCCCGCGCTTGACAGTCATTCTAACTAGGACTATCATGGGTCGTGATCGTGGATGTTCCGGACTTCCAAGACGACCCCTACTTGAAAGTCTTGCGGCCGCTGGTCGAGGCCTACCTCGCCTTCTGGCGGGAAGACAGCCGCCACATCCGGTCCATGCACCTGACTCCATCCCAGTTCGACGTCATCGCCACGCTGGGCGGGACGGAGGGGATGACCTGCTCGGAGCTGTCGGCGGCGACGCTGGTGACCAAGGGCACGCTCACCGGCGTGCTGGACCGACTGGCAGCCAAGGGGTTGATCCTTCGCGACGCGGTGGCCGGCGACCGGCGGTGCATCAAGATCCGCCTGACGGACAAGGGCGAGGCCCTGTTCCGCAAGACCTTCGCAGCCCATGCGGCCTTCTTGCGCCCGCGCTTCGAGCGGGCCCTGACGAAAAAAGAGGCGGAGCAGTTGCAGACGCTGCTGTTGCGCGTTCGCGACAGTTTCCAACCGACGGCGCGGTGAGTCCGATCGTGACGCTCGATTTCCTCCGCTCAGGCCTTCCCGCCCTGCGGCTCCCGCATCGACGGCACTCCCCATGCGCGTGACGATCCTCGGATCTGGCACCAACGTCCACCCCGCACGCGCGGCGGCCGGCTACCTCGTTCGAACCGACCGGATGTTCCTGCTGGACTTCGGCCCCCGCACGCTCGTGAACCTCATGAAGACGGGGGTGGACCGGCACCGCATCACGCACGTGCTCTTCTCCCATTTCCACGCCGACCACTTCTCGGACTTCATCACGTTCTTCTTCGACGCCGTCTATGTTTCCAAGTTCGTCGGCAGACGTCCGGATTTGACCGTGATCGGTCCGCGGGGCACCAAGCGGCTGTTCCGTGCGATCCTCACCACGTTTCCCGGTTTCAAGGCCGCCAGGTTCCGCGTGAAGATCCGGGAAGTGTCGGACCGGAGCTTCCAGCTCGGGCGCACGCGCATCACCCCCCGCACCGTCCTGCACAGCCCGCGGCTGCACTGCGTCGGCTATCGGATCGAGCATCGGGGCAAGGTCCTGGCCTATTCGGGCGATGCGCAGTACTGCCCGAACCTCGTGCGCCTCTGCCATCGTGCGGACGTGGCGGTACTGGACTGTTCGTTTCCCGCGAACCGGCCCGGCCCCGGGCACATGCACGCGGGGGACTGCGGCAGGGTGGCGCAGGAAGCCGGGGTCGCGCGCCTGATCCTGTCGCACTTCTATCCGATTGCCGAACGCTACAACGTGAGGAGACAGGCGGGCCGTTCGTTCAAGGGCACGATTACGATGGGACGGGACTTGATGGAGGTGGAACTGTCGTGAGGGGACCGCAGAAGCTCTGACCGGACCGTGACGCCCCTATTCGCACTCGGACTGCTCGCCGCTGTTCTTCCGTCCTTCTTGCCGGTCGCCTCTGGATCCGTCGAGGACCTCGATGAACCGGCTCAACCGCCCCCCCTTCACCTGATCGTCCAGCTTTTGATAAATGGCGACGAGGTTTTTCAAGATGCGGACCAAAATCGCGCGGGGCGAGCTTTTCTGCAGATACTTCTCCTCGAACCCGTACCCGGCCTGCATCAGGAACCGCGCGCAGTCCTTGTCGGTCAGCAAGGCGCCGCCGTTGAAGCAATCCACGAAGACCTTGTAACGCTCCGAGTCGAATTTGACGAGGAAGTGTCCCGGCATGCCGATGCCGGCGACGGGCAACCCCAGGCGGCGGCCCACCAGCAGGTAGAGGACCGACAGGCTGATCGGAATGCCGGTGCGGCGCTCGATCACCCGGTTCAGGTAGCTGTTCTCCACCTCATAGTAATTTTTGGTATTGCCCCGGAACCCCTGCTCGGCAAACAGGTATCGGCCCAGGGTCTTGACCGTTTCTTCGCCCGACACGCGCGGTCCCATCCGGTCATGGACCTCGGCCGCCATCGCATCGAGCTGCCGCTGGTACGTCCGCACGTCCAGACTGGGATAGGCATAGCGGGCGATCAGGAAGGCGCCCGCTTCCAGGTCGATCCGATCATCCGGGCGAGCGGCCAGGTCGCGGAGCTCTTCCTCCAGCCGGCTGCCGCGGATCTCGTCCAGGATCTCCTCGATCCGCCTGGCCATCTCGGGCTGCTCGATCTCGGCTTCCTGCAGGAGGGGCACGGCCGAATCGCCGATCTCGACCAGCTTGCCGCTGATGGTCTTGACGATCCGCTCGTTCTCATCGGACAGGAGCTTGATCAACGCCCGAATCTGATTTTCGCTGGAGGACATCATGAGCGGCGCCTCACCCCTTCCGCCTCACTGTTCGCATCTCACGTTTCACGCTGTTTCAGCCCATGGCCCGGCGGAACGCCTTGGCGCTGCCGTAGAGACAGAGCGCGTCGAAGGCCAGCATGATCACCACGACCATGGCCACGGGGCCCAGCGCCTCGGCCCAGCCGGACAGGATCAACGGCCGGACCGCGTCGATGGCCCAGGTCATCGGGTTGAACCGGGCCAGCACGCTCATCCAGGTCGGCATCGCCGACAGGGGCACCAACGCCGAGCTCAGAAAAATCATCGGCAGCGAGAGAAACCCGAGCACGGAGAAAAAGTCGCCGTGGCTCTTGACCGAAAAAGCCATGGCCATCGAGATCGCGGTGAGCCCGACGCCGAACAGGAGGCCGATGAGCACGATCACGATCACGCCCAGGAAGCCGGTGGCCGGCCGGACGCCGAAGAGGTAGGCGACGCCCAGGATCACCAATACCTGTAAGCTCGTGATCGTCATCACGAAGAGGAACCGGCTCAGGATGACGGACGTGCGGTGGATCGGCGTGGACATCAGCCGCTCCAGAAAGCCGTTCTCCTTGTCGAACAGGAGGTCCACCCCGCCCGCCAGCCCGTTGTTGAGCACCGTCATCACCACCACGCCGGCCGCGAGAAAGCTGATGTAGTTGGGCGCCTGGACCACCTGCGCGTCCGCGGCCCGCTGGAACAAGTTGCCGAAGAAGATCAGCCAGAACAGCATCGGCTGCACCAGCGTGAACAACATGCTGAACTTTTCGCGGCTGAGGCGACGGACCCACCGCATGGTGAGCGCGCCGATTTCCTGACGATATTCGTTCATCCGTGGCTACGTCCTATTCATCCTCGGCTTTCGGAAACTCTTCCCGAATCGCGTGGCCCGTGTGCGCCACGAAGACGTCGTCCAGCCTGGGACGGTGGTACTCGATGAACTCCGGCCGACAGGCGAGCCGGCTGGCCGCCTCCAGCACCGCCGGCAACGCCTTCTCCGGCGACTCCACCCTGATCTCCAGGCCGGTCGGCCTGGTACTGACCGCCCGGATGGAGGGCAGCCCTTTGAGGGCGGAAGCCAACAGTTCCACCCGCCCCATATCGTCCTCGCCCACGGTCAGGGACACGGTATCGCCGCCCAGCGCCGCCTTGAGCTCGCCGGGCGATCCCATCGCCTTGATGCGCCCCCCGTCGATGATCGCCAGGCGATCGCACAACTGGTCCGCCTCATCCAGATAGTTGGTGGTCATCACCACCGTGATGCCCCGTTCGCGGAGGCGCCGGACATAGTCCCAGACGCGCAGGCGGCTCTGCACATCCAGTCCCAGCGTCGGCTCGTCCATGAAGAGGATCTTGGGATTGGGCAAGAGACCGCAGGCGATGTCCAGCTTGCGCTTCATCCCCCCCGAGTAAGTTTTGGCCGGCCGGTCGGCCTTGTCCTCGAGATCCACCAGTTGCAGGATCTCGGCGATCCGGCGACGGCTCTCTTCCTTGGGCAAGTGGTAGAGATCCCCGAGCAACAGCAAGTGCTCGCGGCCCGTGAGAAAGCGATCGATGGCCCGCTCCTGCGGCACGTAGCCGATCAGCCGCCGGACTTGTTCGGCTTCCCGCACCACGTCATGACCCAGCACCGTGGCATGGCCGGTCGTCGGATGCAGGAGCGTGATGAGGATGCGGAGCGTCGTGCTCTTGCCGGCCCCGTTGGGCCCCAGGAGCCCGAAAATCTCCCCGGCGTACACTTGAAAGGAGAGGTCCTGGACGGCGGTGACCCCGTCATAGACCTTGCCCAGCTTGGACGCGTCGATGGCGACCGCTCGTTCCATCATCCCCACCCTTTGACGCCACCGCGCTCGTCCAGCCTGAACCGGATGAGATCGTGCAACCGACGGACCCGCTGCAGGAGGCTGTCCGCTTCCAGCAAGAACTGTTTCTCCAGGGGGGTCAGATCCAGGTAGCTTGACAGGCTGTTCACGAAGACCTCGTCATCGACATCCAAGCGAACCAGTTCCTGCCACGACCGACCATCCTCGCAGGCGGCCAGGTACCGTTCCAGGGCGCGGATCAGCTCGGCTCGCACAGGCGGGTCCAACGATGCATCGGCCTCGCCGGCCTTCAAGGCGACCCGAGCCTCGCGATACCGTTTCTCGAACGACTGCTCGCGCACCTCGAATCGCTGCAGCCCCTGTAAGAGGATATTGTAGCGCCCGTCCGGCAGGGGCCGGACGCTGACCAGCCGCCCCACACAGCCCACCTCGAAGATGGACGGGTTGCCGTAGTAATCTTGCTCCCAGCCTTCCTTGAGCAACACCATCCCGATGCACCGCCCGCCGGCGGCCGCGTCGGCGACCATCGCCCGGTACCGCGGTTCGAAGATATGCAGGGGGAGGTACATCCTGGGAAAGAACACGACGTTGGGAAGGGGAAACAGGGGAAATCGCTCCGGCACGCGGAACAGGTCTTTGCCGGGCGGAGTCCGGTCTTGCTCGATTTGCATGCTCCACGATAGCCGAAGGTCCCTCGCGATGTCAACTGCGCATCCGCTCTCTTCACCGATCAAAAAACCGCTCAAAACCCTCTCCAGCAGAGGAGATTTGCGTCCTCTCCCCCCTCATGTTATAAGCCTCCGTGTGGAACAACTCGGCGACAACTTCGTGCCCGGGAGGCGTTGTACTCAGGCCGTGACCGATGGGGTTTCAAGTCGTCCGGCAAGCCGGACAACCAGGCTGGCTCCGCTCAGCCGACCGTTGCTGCTCGGCGCCTGCCTGGCCGCGCACCTGATCGTGGCCGCATCGGCCCCCGCCGGAAGCCCCACCGCCACTCCTCCGGCCACGTTCCGTCCGGCTCTTGCAGGGTATACGTACGGCTTCCCGTACGACCACGGCTCCCACGACGAATTCCGGACCGAGTGGTGGTACTACACGGGGCACCTCGCCACGACGAGCGGCCGGCAGTTTGGCTATCAAGTGACCTTCTTCAGAAGGGGAGTGGACCAGGCCTCGGTCCGGTCGAATCCCTCCCGCTGGGCGATCCGGCACCTCTACCTGGCCCACGCGGCCTTGTCGGATCACGGCCAGGCCCGCTTCCGTTATGCCGAGAAACTAAGCCGCGCCGGCATCGGAAAGGCCGGCGCCGAGACCGGACACCTACGCGTCTGGATCGACCGCTGGAGCGCTGAGACGCTCTCAGATGGGGACCGCCAGCATCTCCGGGCTTCGGCCGAGGACTTCTCGCTGGATCTCTTCGTGACGCCCGAAAAACCCCCGGTCATTCACGGCGAAGGAGGAATCAGCCGAAAAGGAAGCTCGGTGGGCCAGGCCTCTCACTACTATTCCCTGACCCGCCTGGCCACGACCGGCACCATCACCCTGGACGGAGAGCCCCTGGCCGTCAGCGGCACCAGTTGGATGGACCACGAGTTCGGCTCCGGCGACCTGGGACCGGACCAGGTCGGATGGGACTGGTTCAGCATCCAGCTCGAGAACCGAACCGAGTTGATGTTCTACCGGTTACGCCGGACCGACGGAACCGCCGACGCGGCCTCCAGCGGAACCTTGATCTTTCCGGACGGCCGCTCACAGCGCCTGCCGCCCTCGGAGGTCCGGATCGAAACCCTGGACCACTGGACCAGCGGTTCGAGCGGGGCCCGCTACCCAAGCCGCTGGCACATCGAGGTGCCGGCGGCTGGTCTGCTGCTGGACCTGGTCCCCCGGCTCTCGAATCAGGAATTGATCACCCGGCGCAGTACGCAGGTCACCTATTGGGAAGGAGCCGTGGACATCACCGGCAAGCTCCGGGAGGCTCCCGTCGCCGGTCTGGGCTACGTCGAGCTGACCGGCTACGCCGAACGGTTCAGGCAGAAACTATGAGCAGGCTTCTCGCCGCGATAGTGCCCGTCCTGGCTTGCCTCGCCCTGCCGGCTCTGCTGTCCGGCTGCGGCAAGCAGAGCGACACCATCGTGTCGATCGCCCTGCACCCGACCAACCAGAACATCCTCTACGTGGCGACGAACGAATCGGTCTACAAGACGCGCGACGGCGGCACCACTTGGGAACGCATGGCGACCGATTTGAGCTCCTACCGCGTCATCACGCTGGCCCTGGACCCGAAACGTCCGGCTTCGGTCTACGCCGGCACGATGGGGGACGCCGTCTACAAGAGCCCGGATGGAGGGCAGCGCTGGATCGCCCACAACGCCGGACTGAAGGAGCATATTTCGGTCGTCAACCAGTTCGTGTTCGACTCGCGCGACAGCGAGACCGTCTACGCCGCCACGACGGTCGGGGTTTTCCGCAGCACGGACGGAGGCCGGCTGTGGGACGAGCGGATGACCGGGATGAAAGAGGTGCATATCGTGTTCAGCCTCGTCATGGATCCGACGAGGTCCCGGGTCTTTTACGCGGGCACCTCCGGCGGCGTGTACCGCAGCACCGACGCCGCCGCCACCTGGCAGAAGATCAACAACGGGCTCATTCCCGACGAGATCCTGGACGCCTCGCTGGCACTGGGCGTCAGCAGCCTGGCGGTGGATCCCCGACAGCCCGACACGGTCTACGCCGGCACGAACAAGGGTCTCTTCAAGAGCACCAACATGGGTGAGTCCTGGACACGCATCGGACAATCCATGACGGACCAGTACATCAGTTGCATCGTGATCGACCCGACCAACGGCGCCATCCTGTACGCGGGAGGGCGAGCCGGCATTCAGAAGACGGTCGACGGAGGCCAGACCTGGCAGGTCGTGAACGACGGGTTGGAAACCACCAACATCCGCACGATCGTGATGAGCCCGCTCGACCCGCGCACGCTCTTTGCGGGCACCAACGGCAGCGGACTCTACCGCAGCCGCGACGGCGGGAGCACCTGGACCCGGATGCCGCTGACCGCCAAAGAGACCACGGGCTCCCCTTCTGCCGGCCGATAAGGATTCGAGATGGCCACGATTTTTCTTGTCAGGCACGGTGAGACGGACTGGAACCGCAGCGGGCAGATCATGGGGGAACGGCCGGTCCCGCTGAACCGGCAGGGAGAAGCCCAGGCGCACCGACTGGCGGCGCTCCTCAAGGATCGACCGGTCCGCGCGGTCTACTCCAGCCCGGCCGTCCGCACGCTGCAAACGGCCGAGATCCTCGCCTCGGTCCTACGGATGCCGGTCACCGCCGACCGCGGGCTTACCGAGATCGGAGTCGGACAATGGGAAGGACGGTTCTGGAAAGACCTGGCGGAGGAGATCGTGCGGCGGAACTTCTACAGCAATCCGGCGGAAGCGCGCCCGCCCGGCGGCGAAACGCTCCGCGAGGTGCAGGCTCGTGCGGTGGCCTCGGTGGAGCGGGCGCGGGCCGGCGAGGCCGGCCCGCTTCTCTTCGTGTCCCACGCGGACGTGGTGCGCGCCATCCTGGCCCACTATCTCCGGTTTGACTTGCAGACCGTTCGTCGGCTGCGCATCGACCACGCGTCCTTGACCGCCCTCCACATCAACGGGGCTCTCGTGGACCTGCTTTGTCTGAACTACACGCCCGACTTCAACAGCCTCTGGCCGGCCGGCTGAAGCAATCGGTCGCGCCGGATGGCCCGCCCCTTCCTCAGGCTCCTTCTTTTCCGCCTTCAGAAGCGTCCTTGCCATGCCCATAGCGGCTCCGGAGGCTGGCCATGCCGTCGGTCAAGGCCTTCCATTCCTGAGCCGTCAACAGCTCTTTCATCTTGAAACGCAGCCCGAGGATTTTGCTCGAGGACCGCATGCGGTTGTTGTTCATCTCGTCCAGAATCTTCGTGAAGTCTTCCGGTGCCGCGTCGTAGTTGGCGTTCAGCTCGTAGAGCTTCTGGTGGTATTGCCGGTTCTGCCGATAGGTTTGTTTGACTTCTGTGATGATGTCTCCGACGAGCGCCTGCACCTGTTTGGCTTTCTCCGGATCCTGCACCGTCTTGTCGATCAGCTCGGCCATTTCCTTGGACCCTTTTTCGGCCGCATAGTCCATGTCGCCGCGCCCATGGTAGCCCATGCCATGATGGCAGCCAGTCGTCGCCGCGATGGTCAACGCAAACAGTCCCGCCAGCCATGTTGCTTTTTTCATTCCTTGCCTCCATACCAAACGTCGTTTGAGCCGCCGCGTTCGATCAATTCGCGGCGGATAGTTACCTTGCCGCCGGTGTTCCTTCCCCCTCTTCTCATTCAATGCGGATGATGAATGGGTCGGCACCTCCGCCACTCTAGCATAGGCCGACCCCGATTTCGAGCAATCGGAGCGGCGTTCATCCCCCTTGCTGAAGGCAAATGAAAGCATGGCCTGCTCGTTGACACAGTCTTTTTTCTGCGAAACCAGCCGGTTATAAAAACACGACACTACTTGGACAAGCCTTCGAAACTCACTGATCTTGTGAATTCTTCGTGAGCGTCGTGTATGATTTTTCTTGCGAAATGGAGTTGCATTGTTTTTTCTTGACAGTATTTCAAAGCTATGCTACAAAGCAAGCATGTTCATAAGAGGTCTTGCTTGTGGAAGAGCTCAAAGACATACTGGTTGGCCTCGAACAGCGCATCAGTGCCTATAAAAACCGTCTCCAAGAGCTGGAAAAGAAGCGCGGCCGTCTCGAAGAGGAAATCGCAACGATCAAGAAATACCTGGAGCTTGCCGAAACTCTCTATCGTGTTGAAGCCGACAAAGCCAAACTTGCCAGCTTGTCCAGCCAGATCATCACCGATGACAAGGGTCCGCGACTTCTCCCCGTCGACGTTACCGATCAATCCAGAGAAATTTTGCTCGGGCGCAGCAAATACGTCGCCATGAGCGTCCCGGAAGCGGCGTACCAAATCCTGCGGGAGGCGCGGCGCCCCATGCATGCCAAGGAGTTGTTGCAGCGGCTGATCGAAGGCGGGATGCAGATCAAGGGGAAGACCCCCCTCACGTCGGTCGCCACTTCGCTGAAGCGCGACAAGCGCTTCAGGAAGGTCGGACCCAACACCTTTGACGTTCTCGAAGAGGTGTTGACGAAAGCCGTCTAGGATTTCTGAGGTCTCTACTCTTAGCCCGTGAAAGGAGGTGAGTGCTTTGGCGACGAAGAAGGCTGCGAAGAAGAAGAAGAAGTAACCCCTCCATGGTTACAGCACCGGGTGCAAGGCCACTTGCACCCGGTGCTTCATTTCCAGGCTCCCCCGCGATTTCCATTCAATTTCATCGAAAAAAACAGCACAGGCGACCGGCCTTGCCGGGAATGAACCTGCTCAAGGAGTGCCGGAGGAGGTTTTAGGCCGCGGGAACCGCTTGCAGAGAGGCGCCCGGCGCAAGGGCATGGGCGGTGCGGGCTGAATTCGACGGAGCAGCAGCGGAATTTTGATCGGAACTCAGCAGGACCCAGCTATCCGGCTGTTCGAGAATCTTCTCCACCAGTTTCGTGTGGAGCGCATGGCCCGAGCGATCGGCAATGAGGTGCCCGATGAAGGGAACCCCCAGCAGAGCCAGGTCGCCGATCACGTCCAGGACCTTGTGCCGGACGAACTCATCCTGGAAGCGCAGCCCTGACTCGTTGAGGATCTCCTGCTCCGACAGCACGATCGTGTTCTCGAGCGAGCCCCCCTTGGCCAGCCCCCTCGCCCAGAGTCCTTCGACCTCTTTCAGAAACGCGAAGGTGCGGGCATCCGCAATGTCCTGCTCGAAGGCGGCCGCGGACCAGTCATACGCGTAGGCTTGCCTCTTGATCATCGGATGGTCGAACTCCACCGCACAGGTGATGCGGGAAGTTGCTGAGGGCTCGATGACCACGCGCCGACGGCCGTCCGTGACCTCGATCGGCCGCATGATTTTCAGATAGGGCTGGCGTCGCTCCTGCGGAACGATACCGGCCTCGCGAATCAGGCGCACAAAGGAGCTGGCGCTTCCGTCCATGGCCGGCACTTCTCCGCCGTCCACCTCCACGAACACGTTGTCAACTTCCAGCCCGGCCAGCGCCGCCAGTACATGCTCGACCGTTTTGATCTGCGTTCCTCCGGCGCTCAGTGCCGTGCAAAGCTCCGTCGGCACCAGGTGACGGATCGAGGCGCTCAGCGAAACCGCTCCGCCTGCCTGGTGACGCACAAACATGATGCCGGTATCCGGCGGAGCCGGATTCAGCGTGAGCGTAACCGGCTGCCCCGTGTGAAGGCCCACTCCCGAGCAGGTGATCGAACGGCCGATGGTCTGCTGTTGACGCATATGTCTCCCTTTAATCCACAATAAGAGCGCATGTAGATTAACGCAACGACCATGCCACCATGTACATATTTTAAAAATATTTCAAGCTATTGATTTTAAATTGAATATTTTAAATTACGCTAACGAGTCACACATCAATTGTTGTTAAAACACAACAAGTGTGGCTTTTAAACAGGCTCGCGGGTGTGGGACAGATGCACCTTAACGGATCTTGTAAAGCCTGAGAAATGGCCGATGCGATCAGGCTGTGTAACATTGTCGGGGCCATCGAGACATGCTACAGTGCCGCGCGTCATCGCCTTGAACTTGTGAGGCTGAGCTAGCTGGAGAAAGGTGCATAGAATAGGTCATGGAATACAACGACAAGCTCATCGCCAAAAAGGAAGAATGGGCAAAATATAAACGAGGGCTAACCGAAGACGGGGTCATGCAAGATCACCGCCCAAGGGCTGATCGGCTCCCCCCTGGCCAGCATGTAACGAAAGGCTGGCCGGTCCTCGATCTGGGAAACCATCCTTCCATCCCACTGGAACAGTGGGCCTTGAGGATCGGCGGGCTGGTAGAAGCCCCCGTGACCTGGAACTGGGACGACTTTATGGCCCAGCCGCAGGTCCGACTCCTCTCCGATTTCCACTGCGTCACGACCTGGAGCACCTTCGACAATGCCTGGGAGGGGGTCGCCTTCCGCCACCTGCTGCCAATCGTACGACCGCGCCCGGAAGCCCGCTTCGTCTCTTTCACGTCGTACGACAACTATTCGACGAACCTGCCGCTGGAGGCCTGCGACGATGACGATGTGCTCCTGACCCGTATGTGGAACGGCCAACCCCTGCCGCGCGAGCACGGCGGACCGGTCCGCATGATCGTGCCGAAACGCTACGCCTGGAAGGGCGCCAAATGGGTCAAGGAGATTCTGTTTCTGGAACAAGACCGGTTGGGCTACTGGGAAGTGCGCGGCTATTCGAACACCGCGCGGCCGTGGGACGAAGACCGCTACGCCTGAAATCCAAAAACGTTAAACGTGAACCGTTCAACGTCATCGCGGGTATCGAGCGACGCATACCGGGTGCCGGTCTTAGGGCCTCGGTTCCAGCTCGATCAGCCCCTTCCGGATCGCCAGGATGGCCGCCTGCGTCCGATCATATACTTGAAGCTTGTGAAAGATATTCCGCACGTGGTTCTTGACGGTCTTCTCGCTGAGGTCCAGGCTGTTGGCGATCTCTTTGTTGGTCTTTCCGTCCGCCACGAGCCGCAGGACCGTGATTTCCCGCTCGGTCAAATCATGCTCCACCCAGGCCGGCTTCTTCCCTTTCCGCTGCGCCAGCAGTGAGAATTCCGCCAGGATCTTGCTGGCCACGGACGGGTGAATCAGGGACTCCCCGCGGTAGACGGCCCGGATCGCCGCCACGATCTGGGCCGAGTCCGTATCCTTCAACAGATAGCCGGTCGCGCCGGCCCGCACCAGATCGAAAATGTACTGTTGCTCCTCGTACATCGTCAGCGCGATGATGCCGATGTGGGGGAACTCCCGCTTGATGATGCGGGTCGCCTCCACGCCGCCCATCCGGGGCATGCTCACGTCCATCAGGATGACATCCGGCAGCAGCGACCGGGCTTTTTCGACCGCCTCCTGCCCATCCTGCGCCTCCCCCACGACTTCGATGTTTTCCTTTGTCTTCAGGATGGCGGCCAACCCTTCCCGCACCACCCGATGGTCGTCCGCAATGAGCACCTTAATCCGTTCCATGGGCTCCCGTCTCCTTTTTCCCCAGCGGCACCTCGATCACGACCTTCGTGCCGCGTCCCTTTTTCGATTCGATCAACCCCTCTCCGCCCACCAGGCGAGCCCGCTCCAAGATGCCACGCAAGCCGAAATGATCCCACTTTTCTGGGTCCCGCGCCACCGCCTCCACGTCGAACCCCACCCCGTTGTCGGTGATCGTGGCCGTCAGGGCATCGCGACCGATGGCCAACTGGACCGCCACGCGGTCCGCCTTCGCGTGCTTCTGCACGTTGCTCAGCGCCTCCTGCACGATGCGGAACAAGAAAATCTTCGTGCGCGGGAACAGCGTGGTCTCGTCGCCGGACACGGCGAACTCGGTTTTGATGTGGTATTGCGTTTCGTAGGACTTCAGATAGTTCGTGAGCGCCGGGATCAGCTCGAGCCGGTCGTAATGCAGGGGGCGCAGGTTGAAGATGACCTGCCGGGCCTCTTGGATGGCCAGCTTCAGTTGGGCCTTGGTCTCCCGCAGCGTGGTCTGGCAGGCTTTCGGATTTTTCCGGATGAGCTCCTGGCAGAGGTCCAGCTTGAAGTTCATGCCGGCCAGGTTCTGCACCAGGCCGTCGTGGATCTCGCAGGCGATGCGGGTCCGCTCCTCGGTCACGGCCGCCCCGGCCTCTTTCACGTAAAGCCGGTAGAGCGACTGATATTTGTTGAGCGTCTTTTCGATCTCGGCCGTGGCCCGGATGCGGGCCTCGATCAACTGCCACATGAACTTCGCGCTGGCCCCCCCGATGACCGCCACGCCCATGCGGTGAAAGTCCTGCAGCACGCGGCCCACCTCCGCGTCGCCGGTCACGTCGATGATCAGGTCCACGCGCTCCATCGCCAGCAACTCGCGGTAATCGCGCGTCACCGGCACCTTGAGGCGGCGGGCCAGGGCGACGCCGGGCGCCTCGGGATTCACCTCCGCGACCCCCACGATCTGCACCAGCGGGTCCCGCGCGAAGATCTCCATCAAGGCGGTCCCCCCGCGGCCGGCCCCGATGATGGCCACGTGAGTCGCGGCGGCCTGCGGCCGCTTCCGGACCGGGCCGGGCTTCGTCCGCCTGGGCTGCCGAGTCTTGTGCTTCATCGCTTGCACGCACACCCTCGCATGGGACTGGGTCAGAGAATGAGCCGGCTGGCCTGATCCACAACCAACGGCACGCGGAGGGGAGGGGTGAGGGAAAGGGACGGGGACGGCCTACTTCTCCCGCCGCTCACGGGCCAACACTTTCAACTCGTCCATGAACTGATCGATGTCCTTGAATTCCCGGTAGACCGACGCGAACCGGACGTAGGCAACCTGGTCCAGTTGATGGAGCTCCTTCATCACTTCTTCCCCGATCGCCGTGCTCGTGATCTCGGTCTCCCCCATTTCCTGGATGCGCTTCTCGATCCGGTCCGTCACGGCCTCGATCGTGGCGGTGCTGATCGGCCGCTTTTCACACGCCTTCTTGATACCGCCCAGGATTTTCATGCGATCGAAGGGTTCGCGCCGCCCGTCCTTCTTCACCACCACCGGCAGGCTTTCTTCGACCCGTTCGTAGGTGGTATAGCGGCGCTTGCAGGCGAGACACTCCCGGCGTCGGCGAATGACTTCGCCTTCCCTGGCCGTCCGCGAATCCACGACCTTGTCTTCGTTTTCATCGCAGAAGGGACATTTCACCGGCGCGGTATCCTCATCGGCTTCATCAGGCCGGCGTCGCTTCGTAGGGGTAGAAGATCGGGAACCGGCCGCAGAGGGCCTTGGCCTGCTTGCGGACCTCCCGCTGCGCCCGCTTGTCCTGCGGCTTCTGCAAGACCCGGTCGATCAGCCCCACGATCTCGCCCATCTCGGCTTCCTTCATGCCGCGCGTGGCCACGATGGGCGTCCCCAGCCGGATCCCGCTCGCCACGGCCGGCGGCTTCTCGTCGTAGGGCACGGTGTTCTTGTTCACGATGATGCCGGCCGCATCCAGCGCCGTCTCGGCCTCTTTGCCGGTGACCCCCTTCGCGCTCAGATTGACGAGCATCAGGTGCGTGTCCGTGCCGCCGGACACCACGCGATAGCCCCGCTCCGTCAGCCCCGCCGCGAGGGCCTTGGCGTCGGCCAGCACTTGCTGCTGGTAGGTCTTGAAGCCCGGCGACAGGACCTCCTGCAGCGCCACCGCCTTGGCCGCGATTACGTGCATCAGCGGCCCTCCCTGCATCCCCGGAAAGATAAACTTGTCCACCGCCTTGGCATGCTCCGCCTTGCACATCACAATCCCACCGCGCGGGCCCCGCAAAGTCTTGTGCGTGGTGGTCGTCACGAAGTCCGCGTAGGGGACCGGATTCGGATGGAGACCGGCGGCGATCAACCCCGCGATGTGGGCGATATCCACCATAAGGTAGGCATTCACCGACTGGGCGATCTTCTGGAAGCGGGGAAAATCCAGGATTCTTGCGTAGGCGCTGGCCCCGACCACGAGCATGCGGGGACGGCATTCCTCCGCGATGCGCTGGACCGCGTCATAGTCGATCTGTTCGGTCTGGCGGTCCACCCCGTAAAAAAAGGAGTGGAAGAGCTGGCCGGAGAAATTCACCTTGCTGCCGTGGGTCAGGTGCCCTCCCTGCGCCAGGTCCATGCCCAGGATCGCGTCCCCCGGCTTGAGCACCGACAAATAGGCCGCCATGTTGGCCTGCGAACCGGAGTGCGGCTGCACGTTCACGTGCTCGGCGCCGAAAATCTGCTTGGCCCGCTGGATGGCGAGGTCCTCCACCGTATCGACGTGCTGACAGCCGCCGTAGTAGCGCCGCCCCGGATAGCCCTCGGCATATTTATTGGTCATCAGGCAGCCTTGGGCCGCCAGGACCGCCGGGCTGGCGAAATTCTCCGAGGCGATCAGGAGCAGCTTCTCCTTCTGGCGTTTTTCTTCCTTGCGGATCGCCTCGAAGACAGCCGGATCGGTCGCCTTTAACGCCTTCATGGAGCCTACTGCGTTGCTACTCATCCTGTCCCCTCACCCTTCCCATCGGCAGCCGGAGTGAAATGAGCTCCCCTTAGGCCCCGCTCTCTGCGGGAGTTGTCTCCGGAGTTTCCTGCTTCTTCACCACGTGGACCGAAACGGTGGCGGTCACGTCCCGATGCAGTTTCACCGGCACGGCGACGGTGCCGAGTTCCTTGATCGGATGCGCCAGTTGGATTTTCCGCCGGTCCACCGTAAAGCCCTGCTCGGCCAGCCCCTCGGCGAGGTCCTTGGTGGTCACCGAGCCGAACAGCTTGTCGTCCTTCCCGACCTGAGCCTGGATGGTCAGGGACACAGCCGACATCTTCTTGGCCAGGGCCTCGATCTCCAGCTTCTCCTTCTTGGCCTTTTCCGCCATCACCCGCTTGGCATGTTCCAATGCCTTGACGTTGCGTGGATTGGCCTCCAGCGCCTTTTGCCGCGGCAGCAAATAGTTCCGCGCAAAGCCGTCTGACACGTCCAGCAAATCCCCCAGATGACCGACCCCTTCGACATTCTCCTGCAGAATCACTTTCATGGTGCTAACCCCTCTGTTAGAAAGAGAAAATCATACTGACCGGGCGAGGAAAAGTCAATGAACAACGAAGCGCGGGCACATGACGAGAGGCACAACGGGTGCGTTGCGCGAGCACGACGGGACGGGAAAAGGCGCGTCCACGGGAAAAGAGCCTGTCTTGGTAGGCTTGGGGTGGGTGCAAAGCCCTGAACCAGCCCTCCCCGCTCCTGCTGGACTGTCCGGCGGTCCTACGTTAAGATGCCTGCACCATGAGAGCGCTATTCCTACTGCTCTTGCTCGCCTTTGCCGACACGGGGAACGCGGAACCCCCTCTCGTTGGAGACGGGACCGGCGTGGGCGGCACGGATCAGGCCCCTTCCACGGGGCCGGACTTGTCCTCGTTGAACGTCCGACTGAGCACCCATGCGATCAAGCCGCCCGACGAAGTGGTCAAGAAGGTGTTGTTGTTGGGAGGCATCAGGATGGCCAGGCCCTTGACCGGCGAGCCGACCAGATCGGTGATCCTGGAAGACGATGCCCGTCATCGCGTGATCGTGCTGTCGGCCCCCCAAGAGGATGGGAGCGGCCAGATTCACGCGTACCTACTGTATGACATGGACCTGGAGAGTCGCCTGCCCCAGCTTACCGCCTGCAGCAGCCACCGACGCTGCGCCGAGGACCGGACCTCCGGCGTCGGCGGGCTTGGCTGCGTGGCTTTCTGCCTGGTCGAGGCCCTGCGCCCATGATGCCGTCCTTATGAACCCGCCACGATGAAGCTGCCATATGAAGTTGCCATATGAAGTTGATTGACCTGCTCCATCATTTTGCCCAGGCGCTGGGTCAAGAGCGGGCCCAGGCTGCTGGCCATGGCTTGGATGCTCCGATCCAAGTGACCCGTGGCCGCAAGCTCTCCACAGCCGGGACCCTGCACCTCTACGCCTTCGACATTCCCCGCAGCGCCGGCCTCGGGGAAGACCTCCCGGTCACGATCATTCCCCCGAACAACCAGCAAGAGCCGACCGAAGGGTTCGTGGTCGGTCGCGATAACGCATCCGTCCTCATCCAGACCTTCGACGCCTTGGGCCAGCAGGTCGAGTCCGCGACCATCGTGCCGGACGCCACCGCCTTCTTCGACCAGGCTTCGCGGCGACTCGCCGAGATGGCCCTCAAGGCCGATACCTATACCTTGGGACCGGCGGAGCGCCTCGTACCCTGGCTGGACCCGGACAGTCAGGGGGCCGATCCATCGGCCCGATCAACCGCCGCCACCTCTGTCTTCGGCACGATCTGGAGCGACGATCTGACGGCCAGACGGACCAAACTCGCGTCCCAGGCCATCGAGCTGGTCCGGGCCAACAAGCGTCTGCTCCTGATCAGCCCGACGCACCGGGCTTCGGATGAGATCCTGGCGGTCCTCGCCCGAGCCATGCGCGCCGCCGGCTTGTCCTTCAAAAGCCTGCTCTGCCGTTATGAAATGCCGCTGCAGACGAATATAGGGGACATCGCGGTGCACGAGCTGGGCTTTGAAGCGCAGATGCACCAGTTCTACGCCAGATCCAGGGCCGACAAGGCAGCCCTGCGCCGCAAGTACGACCGGTTCCGTGAGTTGACGCCGCTGCTGGCCTACAAAGCGGAGAAGCAGCGCGACCTGGACGAAGTCAAGCTGCTCGAGTGGCGGCTCCTGGCCCAGCTCAGCGAGCTCCAGGGCAAGATCAAGGAGATCAACGCCACCCTGGCCGAATATGAGTCGATCCCGATCTGGAAGCGGCTGGCCATGCAAACGACGGGGAAAAACGTGCAGTCGCTGGGCGAGTACAGAACGATCTACGAGCAACAAGTACAGGGGCTCCTCGGCGAGCTGGAGGTGGCCAAGCACCGTATCGAGGAGCTAACCCCCGAAGCGGCGATCCCGAAGGACCTGCGGCCGGAATACAACGAGCTCAAGGAAGAGATCAAACGGCTGGGTGGAACGAAACAAATCAGGGAGCTGCTGGCCGCCGAGGAAGGGACCAACCGGCAGGCCTTCATCCAGAACAAGCGCGTGGTCGCCACCACAGCCGCCCGGATCGTGTCCGATCCCCTTTTCAACCGGGTCCGGTTCGACGTACTGATCGCCGACGAGGCTCCGCTCATCCCGGCCCCCTTCCTGCTGGCCTGCGCCGGCCTCGTGCGCGAACGGATCGTCCTGAGCGGGGACACGAACGATATCGCGAGAGCAAAAGCCTGGGGAGGAGATCGTTCCTCGTTAACCGTTAAACGTTAACCGGGAAGATCGAATTCTCCAGTGTTTCACGAATGACGCGCTACGAGCAACGTGGCTTCGCACAGCTTGACGCTGCCGCGGCAATCGGTGATAATGCAGCTCCCCTCTTGGTAAGCCGAAGTGGCGGAACTGGCAGACGCACTAGATTCAGGGTCTAGCGCCCGCAAGGGTGTCCGGGTTCAAATCCCGGCTTCGGCACCA
>CAZKHY010000068.1:0-18284 GCA_964552455.1 uncultured Nitrospira sp. | reverse complement strand
TTGTTCTTCTTGGCAAATTCCAGTACCTCGCGGGGATTCATTCCGAGCCTCCTTTTCGTTCCGATTCAAAATGCCCCTTCATTCCTTGCGCCGCGCTCCCCAAGAGCGGCTTCACAGCGCAGCCTCGCCTACCTCGCCTGTACGAATGCGAATCACGCTGTCAAGTTGTCGCACGAATATCTTCCCATCTCCGATGCTGCCGGTTTTCGCATGACGCACAATCGCCTCGATCACACGCTGAACTTGACTGTCAGCCACGGCCACCTTGATCTGCACCTTCGGAACAAATTCGCTCTTGTACGCGGTTCCTCGGTAAGTTTCAAAGTGACCTTTTTGTCGGCCAAACCCCTTGACCTCGCTCACCGTCATGCCCTGGATCCCGATTTCCACCAAGGCCTCTTTTACCTCTTCCAACTTGAATGGCTTGATGATCGCTTCAATCAACTTCATGGGCATCCCTCCCTCTGTCGACGGAGTCGTCTGCCATCCAGCCCTGTCCATTCTCCTGCGTGTCCGACAGGCGGTGCTGTGCGCGATACCGGCGGGCTCTCATCATGAGTACGCCGTCTCATTATGCTGACTCAAGTCAAGCCCGGTTACCTCTTCCTCTTTCGTGACTCTGAGGCCGACAGTCACATCGACCAGCTTGAGTAAAGCATACGTTCCGCCAAATGCCACCACCCAGGAAATGGCGACCGAGAGAGCCTGGATACCCAACTGCCCTGGGTTTCCGAAAAGCAACCCATCCGCCCCGGCAGGGTTAATGGCCTTGGATGCAAAGAGTCCGGTGGCCAGCGCGCCCCAGGTCCCCCCAATACCATGAATGCCGAAGGCATCTAAGGCATCATCGTATCCCATCTTATCCTTGAGCAAGACCGCGATGTAACAGATGACCCCGGCCCCGATTCCAATCAAAATGGAGGGCACCGGCCCCACAAAGCCCGCTGCGGGCGTGATTGCGACCAGCCCCGCAACGGCTCCGCTGGCTGCTCCCAACATCGTGGGGTTTCCCCGGTAGATCCATTCCGAAACTATCCATGCCAGCGCCGCTGCCGCGGCCGCAGTATTGGTGGCCACAAATGCACTCGTGGCCAAGGCCCCTCCCGTCAGAGCGCTGCCTGCATTGAATCCAAACCAGCCAAACCAGAGAAGACTTGCCCCCATTACGGTCATCGGCAGGTTATGCGGTGGCATGGGCTCATGGCCATGGCCATGACGTTTCCCTAAGACCAACGCACAGGCCAATCCGGCGACCCCCGAACTGATATGGACCACCGTGCCTCCAGCAAAATCCAGGGCCCCGAGATTCCGCAACCACCCCCCGACCCCCCACACCCAATGTGCCAAGGGGTCATAGATCAACGTGGTCCACAGGAGGATAAAGACAACGAACCCGCCAAACTTTATCCGTTCCGCGAACGCCCCGGTGATCAACGCCGGGGTGATCACCGCGAACATGAGTTGGAAAATCATGAACGCCTGGTGGGGAACTGTCGCTCCGTAATCCGGATAGGGGTCTCCTCCCACGCCGCTGAGCCCCAGCCATTCCAGCCCTCCGATGACGTGCCATTTATCAGGCCCGAAGGCGAGGCTATACCCCCAGAGGACCCATTGCAAACTGACCAGGCACAGGATGATAAAACACTGCATCATCGCGCTCAGGGCATTCTTCCTTCGTACCATCCCGCTATAGAACAGGGCCAGGCCTGGCGCCGTCATCGCTAACACGAGGGCCGAAGACGTGAGCAGCCAAGTTGTGTCCCCCGTATCAATTTTGGGTGGGGGCGCGGCGGCAGGAGGAGACGGCACCAGGGCGGGGGCCGCTGGAGAGTCTGCGGGAGGCGCTTCTTCGGCCAAGAGTCCGTTCGCCGACGTAAGGGAAACGGCGATACAGAGAAGCATCCATCGAAGCCCGATTCTGCAACGTTCCAGTGCTGTCATCCTGTCCTCCTTCCCGTCAACCGTCAAAACAGATAAATCGCCTCGATGGAGAGGGTTTCTTGGTGGTTCGTGGCGACCCCCCCGTACTGAAAGACATTCTTATTCGACTTGTCGTGCCGGAATTCGATGCGGGTAATCAGCGAGGGCACCGGTTTGTATTGCAGAGTCGGCGTCACCTCCCAGAGCGTCTGGGCGATCGGCGTGGCGGGCGTCGTGTTGGTGGCTCCGAAGCAGGTGTTCACCCCTCCCGCGCTATCGAAGGTCCCGCTGCACGTGCGCGCGCCGCCGGCATCCTCGAAGATTTCTCCCCGGAACCTGAAGCTCCATTGGTCAGTGAAGTCATGGATGAGATACCCCGCAAACCCGTCCCAGCGTGCGTTCGCTTTCAACGCCGAGTTGCTCGCGCGCGCGGGGTTGTTCGTCTCATTGACGTAGTAGGGCTCCAGCACGACGGTGTCCTGATCGGTGACTTTGATGGTGACGATCGTCCCAGCGGCCAGCCGGTTGGCCGAGGGGCTGTTTCCTAGGGGAGGACCAGGGGTAAACGTTCCGCCGAACGTTCGGTTGGGCTGCTCAGGGCCATAGGACCCATAAAAGCTCAGCCCAAACCGCTCGTGAGGCGTCAAGGCCAACAGCCATTCGATCGATTTGCCTCGGTTATTGTCGTCGACATTGTCCCATCCATTGATCACGCCGACCGAGGCCAACACCACGGGATTGAATTGATACGTCACGCGCAAGCCGGTGGTGGTAAAGGCCTGGCCTAACCCGAACATAAACGACCGGGAGAAGTTCGGGTTTTCCCAACTCTGAATCACTTCGTAGCCGATCAGCGTATTGATCTTCCCGAACTTCACGTCAAGTCCGTTTCCGACCGGGGCGATGTACTGGATGTACAGCTCTTGGTAGTCAAATTCGCTGTTGCTGACGCCGGGGAGAGGATTCGTTCGGGCCTTGGTGACCCGCGCATCGAGGCCGAAATTCAATCGTGCACGAAAGCCCGCCCGATCAAGGGCCCCTCCCCCGGCTTCAGCCGGCCTTTCCAGCAAGACCTGCACCAAATGAGGCATGAATCCATTCGCATCCGTATCGAAGATACGAAGCTGGTTGAGATTGCTGTTGGGATTGTTGAAATTCTGGGTGTACGCGATGTCGACGCCGCCTGAGAGCTTCAAGCCCAACGTCTTCCACAGCGCCGGAGCTTCAACCTTTTTTTCTAACCTCTCCAACCGCTCTAAGACGCTTGGCGGTGCCGCCGGTTCTTCGCCTGACACCCAATCAATTTGGACCGCACTGAGCATGACGCAGAGGACCAGCACCTGCCAGGGGCGCCCCTGTCGAAATCGAACCATCCACCGTTGCCACATGACCGTTCCTCGCTTCATGCATACCGCCTGGATCGCGTGTCCATCTGAGATACCTCGCCAGTAGGAATGTCCTTGATGGTGATCTCCTTCTCAGACTGGGCTGACAGCACTGCATGATTACCCTTGGCTACCAACCGTCGAGGCGGCGTGCGATGATCGCGCAGACCGCCGACGCGCTCACCGTCAGCGTCCTGCCGATGCCTTTGCATCGGCTTCGACTCTGCTCCGCGCTTCCGCTCGCGTCGGTTAAGGAACAGTCCTGTCATGGCCGCTCCCCCGCCCCCCAAAAAAAAAGCGCCCTTTCCCCCATGAGGGAGAATAGGACGCCATTGTCCGATCATCGCAGCCGATGGGATACGCCGTTGTACCCCATCGTCACAAAGTGGGAGCTGTTCTAAAAATGCCCCCATGAGCGGAGGCTCTCTGTTAACAAGACCGTCGGAGAGGCGGAAGCGGGGAAACGAGAAGCCAATTGAGTGGCTGCCAGGAAAAACCTGGCATGCAGGAAGGATGACAGCTACATGCCGGCCGGCGAGGCCGGCTCTGTGAGACCGTCAGGACGGAGAAGGCCGCTGGCTAGCGCATAGCGATGTAGCTCAACACGAGTTTGCAGGCCAAGCTTGTCCTGCAGGCGAGTTCGATAGCTTTCCACCGACTTGACGCTGAGCTCCAGGTGCTCAGCCACCTGTCGGTTTGTATATCCTTGCGCCACCATCAGAAGCACCTCGCGCTCACGTTTGCTGAGCAGACCGGTCCCGCTGCGACCGCGCGGATCTTGCCCCGTCGAAGAGAGAGCCAGGGCGGCCTCGCTCAAGAGTTCCCGGCAAAGCGTACACAGATACCTCTTCCCATTGGCCACGGCTCGGATCGCAGTCAACAGTTCGATGTCAGCCGCCTTCTTGAGGACATATCCGGCCCCGCCCGCATCGAACGCGGCGCGAATGCAGGCCGCATCCTGATGCATCGACAACACCAGCACTCGCGTCTGGGGACACCGCCGTCGTATCGATGGGATTGCCTGCAGCCCACCAGCATTTGCCATCGAGAGGTCAAGGAGCACCACATCCGGCTGCATCTGCTCCGACATGCGGATCGCCTCATCCCCGTCGGGAGCCTCCCCGACTACAGCCATGTCCGACTGGGCGTTAACCAACATGCGCACACCAGCCCGCAAGATGGCATGGTCGTCTACAATGAGAACCTGAATGGTCATGGCAGGGTCTCCGAAGCCAAGGGCACTTCCACGTAGATCGTCGTCCCCCGTCCCTGGGTCGACTCAATCGTGAGCGTTCCGCCGACAATAGCGGCTCGCTCCTGCATACCGTAGAGTCCCAGCCGAGCGGCCGGCCCGGCGGTCAGGCGAACCGTTTCCACATCGAACCCGCAACCGTCATCTTCCACAACCATCCGGACCGATGCACCCATTGGTTGGATGAGAACACTGGCCACAGTCGCCGTCGCATGTTTCGCCGTATTCGTCAGCGCCTCTTGCACGATTCGGTAGAGTGTGGTCTCCACCGTTGGAGACAACCTGCAATCCGCCACGCTGCCGATCTGGACCTCAACGCGGATTCCATTGACTCGGGCAAACTCATCGCACAAGCGGGAAACGGCCGCCGCCAGTCCCAATTCGTCCAACAGACTCGGACGGAGCCCCCACACCAAACGTTGAAGCTCCTCAAGAGATTTCGCCGCAATCGGTCGCAGTTCCCGGGCACGTTGGCGGACCAGTTCCAGAGTTGGAAGATCCTCCATCGCGCGCAGACCAATCAGCAGGGAGGCGAGCGTCTGCTCGGTTTCATCGTGAAGTTCCCGTGCGATCCGTTGCCGCTCTTCTTCTTGGGCCATCATGATTTTATCGAGAAGTTGGACTCGGACCGCTTCCGCCAGCTTCCGTTCCGTGATGTCCGTCACGATGCCGCCGACCGCATAGGGTGTTCCGGTTGCATCGTGCAGCGGGAATTTGCAGACAATGCTGACGTGGGGGCCATCACCGTGAAGCGCGACTTCCTCAAATTCAAGCGGCATGCCGGCTTCCAGTACTTTGAGGTCGTTGGCGCGGAAGACGGCAGCCTGTTCTGCCGGGAATAGCTCGTGATCCGTCTTGCCGACGATTTCCGCACAAGGGAGATGCAACATTCGCTCAAACCGACCATTGACATGCAGATAGCGGCCCTCCACGTCTTTCAGAAAGATCATGGCGGGGCTACAGTCCAGGATGGTCTGGAGTCGTGCCTCGCTCTGCTGCCGCGCCGCTTCCGCCTGCTTGCGCAAGGTGATGTCGGTGAAGGTGATCACGGCCCCCTTTAAAACGCCTCCCTCGTAGAGGGGAGACGAGGAGTATTCGACCGGGAAACACGTCCCATCCCGGCGCCAGAGCACCTCGCCATCCAGGCGACAGGCCTGCCCTGTTCGAAAGGACGCATAGATCGGGCATTCCTCGACCGGGTAAGCGGCACCTTCCCGCTTCGTATGATGGATCAACCCGTGCATGAACCGGCCGATCACGTCCTCCGGCCGGTACCCCAACAGGGCCGCCCCAGCCTTATTGAGAAATGTGCAGTTTCCTTCCAGATCAACCCCGTAGATCCCTTCGCTGGTGGACTCCAGCAACGCGCGGTACTGAGATTGAGCTGCCTCAACGTGGTTGAGCAGACAGGCCGTCTCGATGGCCAGACCGGCATGAATGGCTAAGGCGGCGATCGTCTGCTCATCAAATTCCGTAAACTCAGCCTCGGGTCCCTGCTTCTCCGCCAGATAGATCCGACCGAAGAGCCGGTCATGCACCCGGATTGGCACACCCAGGAAACTGTGCATCGGAGGATGATGCTCAGGAAATCCAACGAAGGCCGGGTGTTCGGCGAGATCGTTCAGCCGGACGACCATATGCTCGTGGTCCAAGTGCCCCAACAGGCCTTGGCCGACCGGAAGAGATCCGATCGCCTGCTTTGTTGCGTCATCCACCCCGACCGTGAAAAACTGAGCGAGCCGTCTCCCGTCCTGTTCGAACCTCCCCAGCGCTCCATATTTCGCCCCCGACAGCTCAACGGCCGCCGTCAGGACCATGTCGAGGATGGCAGGAAGTGCATACTCTTTCTGATGGAGCGCTTGGCTCACCTCGTACAGCTTCTGAGCGCGATGCTGGTATTCCCGAAGCAGCCGGACTACGCGGCTCGCGCCTTCTCCGTAATCGCCCATGTGGCCCCTGTCTTCTGAGGATGCGGATGCCATTGCCCAGCAGGACAACTGTGAGAGCTGCCATAGTCACCCCGGCGGGCAGGCTATGGCGCCCGCTCCTTCTCCTATCCAACGCCCCCATCAGATCTGAGATGTGCAATATGATTTCTGAGGAGAAAACATGCTAAAATTAAAAAAAATGAGCACCGAGGATTCCTGCAAAGGAGGTGGGCGATGCGACTCCCTGGAGGGGTAGTTGTCACGATTCGGTCCACGCTCGGAATCGTCGCGATTGTACTGGGTGCCATCGGATGGGGAATGATGGGATGCTCCCTTGCCGCCGATCGTGTGCTGCCGGCTCCGTTGGAAAACCGGGTGACTTCAAACGGAAACGCCGATGATCATATGCTGGCGGCCATGCTCTACCAACAAGAGGCCCAGCGGCTCCAGACCGAGGCGACCCGATATGAACAGGAGGCCGCAGCCATCGACCCCCTCGAAGATCCGAAAGGATTCCGCCGTAATGGCCTCCTAACCGCCGCACAGCGCAGCCGGACGCAAGCCGCCGAGATGCAACAGCTTTACGCCGTGCACTACACAAAAGCCCAGACCCTGACTGGCAAACAGCAACTCCAGTAGGGTACGGTAAGGGGACCAAGAGCGATTCAGTAACATCGCGCTCTTGGCCCCCTGCGATCAGCCGATCGGACAGGCCAGTCGTTCCACATCCGATCGGTTCACCCATCCAATTGGCCCTTCCTCCGTTTCCACACGAAAATAGGAAAAATGCACGGGTTCAGCCGCGATGAGGACCGCCCCGGAGTGGAGCGTACCGACCACGCTTCCTTCTCCAGGCTGTGATATCACGGTGATGGACTCGCGTTTTGGCGCCAGGCATACCCAGGGTGAACTCGGCAACGCCCTTCCCTCTCTGGGTCTCAGACGACTGACAGTCGGCTCTTTGAGGAGATTTGGAAAGGATGTCCCCGTCTCTCCTAAGGAAGATGCTGGATGCTTAGATGCCGTCGCAGGAGCCTGCAGAGCAAATGCCGTCACCTCTTGGGCATGAGAGGCAGGCACAAGTCGCGCCTCGGAAACTTGCTCGACAAGCACTCGTGCAATCTGAGACACCATGTCTTCACCAACATTCTCGGAATTCGGCCTGGATTGCCCCGATGAAGTGAGGCGCCCCTGATCCCCTGAAGCCATTGCGCTGGCAACGATGTTCACTCGATAACCACCGGCATGAAGCTGAATGCACCCGGTATACGCTCGTAGATCGGGGGGGCCTTGCGGATCAGATGCAAATCCATGAAGGACCGCCATGCTCTCAGGACAGACCACGTGAGGCATCGTCACAACACCTATTCGATCCAGATGCACTCGCCGCTGTCCCACCATGAACTGAGCAGGCGCTGTCGGCAACGGTGATGGAACCTTGCCCTCATCGATCCGAGGGGGAGCCTGAAGGGCCTGAGAAAACGAACGCTCGACCGCATGGATCACCACATTGGAATCAAGGTGTGCGGGAAGATCATAAGACCGAAACACAACTGAGCCTCCCCCTGTCCCAGCGGATGACGCACAACCTGCTATGAGCAGGCCCAGGAAGATGGCAACGGCCAAGCGACCGTGAACAAGAGCCCAAGCATTCATCGTAATCCTCGTTGGCATCGGCGTTAGGTTTCGTGAACGCAGCAGCCTACTCGAAGTCTTCATGCGCATATGAGCTTATGAACGGTTCCGCTCTCCCAAACCACGCTTGTCCAAACCAACGGCCACATAAAAAAAGTCCCCGATCCCTTTCGGGACCGAGGACATCATTGTCCGGTGTGCGGCAGTCTGCACCGCACAGGCGGAAACTTCGTTGTTTCCTAACAGATACGGATAAAATTCGCTTACGACAGCGATGAGGTAAAAAAAACGCCCTTTCAGTCCGCTTTCTTCCGGACCAAAAGGACGCCGTTGTCCTCATCCATGACCAAGAAAAGCGGGACGCCATTGTCCCCCCATCTCAGTCATTGCAATATGTATGGTCTTTCTATCAAAACTCCTCTATCCTGTCAACAATGATTTTCTCCCCACGCAACCAGTGGGAGACCAGCCGGCCATCCTATTTTCTATGTCGTTGTTAAGATCCAAAAATTGCGGGGATGCCATACAGCCCCCAAAGGCCCCCCGCCATCGAGCCATGTTCGCGTGGTTGATATTCGCGGCCATTCCTGCCAACTCCTTCCTAGTCGCCTGCACCTCGGCACCGCAATCGGAAGTGGCGGTCCATGTAAGTCAAAGAGGAGCGGTCTATCTTCGCGAATTGCCTGATCGGTCAGTCAAGGCGACCCAGCCGCTATCGTTGGAACCTGCTATCATCAATCGAGTGCTGCGTGGCCTACAGGTTCGGGAACAGCCACGACTGCTCCAAACACTCCTCTCCGGGACGCCCCAAACGATCCCTGTCTTTTCAGACGACGAGGCGGATTTTCTCGCTCCGCTTATAACGATCGCCCTGTCCAAGGCAGCTCCGCAGCAGCAGGTTGAGTTTCGGGTGCTGCAACCCAGCCCCTCGGGTGCCGAAACAACCGGAGGTACACTCTACGCCTCTGGGCGCTTCCTCTACGTGTCCTTGACCCACTATCGGTATAACCCAGCGAGATTAAGCCCCGATTCTAAGCCTGGTCGCCACTTACCCGATCCCACGGAACTTGGTTCGCGCCAGGTACTTTTCATTCCTGAGATTGCACGGGCTCCCGAGGACTACAGCAAGAGCCACGGGTCTTTCGGCAGGATGGACCATGCCACATTAGCTATTGACTACGGACTGTTATCCCAGCTACCGGCTCCGCAGGCGGAAGTTGAATCGAGTTCAAAGAGTGCCAGGGTCGTCAACCAAACACTACCGGCTGAGCCATCAACGACCAACTCGGCAAAGCAGGTCTCAGAGGGTTCCTCCAAGCTGGAAGAGCTGCGTGCGCTCAAGGAGTATGCCATCAAGAAAGACATGGAGAACGAGGCCCTGAAGGAAGAAATAAAAACTCTCCGGCAAAAACTGACCGACCAGGAAGCTGAACTCAACAAACTGAAAAAGCGAAAAGGCAGGAAGGAAAAATCATCGAACCAGCCCTGAAAGCTTGGCGACTTCCTTCACCTGTGTGATTCGCACACATAGTTTCAACCAGCTTTGTCCCTGTCCTAGCCCTAACCAGGACGACAGGCATGTGATAAACAAGAGGAGATACCAGGTGTTAAATAGGTGTTAGAAAGACAAATTTGCAGGATTAGCGGCAGAGGGAGACAAAGACAGAGAAGTGAGCAACATGACGTTTCGACAGAGACGACGAGGGGATTGCCCATGTCATCAACGACATAGGCAATCCCCCAAGAATGGCTCCCCAAGCAGGCGCGCTACCGGGCTGCGCTACGCCCCGACGTTCCTAGCTCGTTCATGGGCAGTGGCGATTTCACCACCGACGCTCGCTAACCCATCGTACAGGCCGACATACTTCCAGGCCGTTAAAGGTTGAAGCCCATCGATTTCATTTACTACGAAGCTTTTGCCAAGAGTTCTTTGATCTTGGCGAATGCCTTTGCGCGGTGGCTGATTCGATTCTTCTCATCCGGCGTGAGCTGCGCCAGGGTCCTGCCCAGTTCCGGGATGAAAAACACCGGGTCGTAGCCGAATCCCCCGCTCCCGGCTGGCGCTTCGGCGATGATACCCTCCAAGACACCCTCGGCAACTTGCACGGTCCCGGCCGGAGTGGCAATGGCCGCCACGGTCACGAAACGGGCTTGCCGTTTCGCTATTGGAACCCCGGCCAACTCGCGAAGCAGCTTGCGCCAGTTGTCCTCGTACGTCGCGCCATCGCCGGCGTACCGAGCCGCATGGACTCCCGGCCGGCCTCCCAGCGCCTCCACCATCAACCCCGTGTCGTCCGCCACGGCCGGGAGCCCCGTGTGCCGCGCAACGGCCGTGGCTTTCTTGACGGCGTTGGCTCGGCAAGTCTCCCCGTCCTCCACCACCTCCGGCGCATCGGGAAATTCGGCCAGCGTATGGATCGTGACCCCCAGGTCGCCCAGCAAGGCGGACAACTCAACTCCTTTGTGAGGGTTCCTGGTCGCCAGCACCAACTCTTTGATCATGAGCACTCAGCCTTCAGCCATCAGCGATCAGCTTCTAACTGAAAGCTGAGACCTGGGGGCTGACAGCTTTCCTCCTCACCCCAGGCCGCCGATCAATTCCTTTTGCAGCATCACCAAGTCTTGAATGGCGTGCCACCCGACCGCCAGAAATTCGTCGAAATCCTTCTTTTCGAACGGGGTCCGTTCGGCAGTCCCCTGCACTTCCACGTAGCGCCCCCGTCCCGTCATCACCAGATTCATGTCCACCTCGGCCATCGAATCCTCTTCGTAGGCCAGGTCCACCAGCACCTCCCCTCCCACTTTCCCCACGCTGACGGCCGCGAGGTAGTCGGTCAGGGGACGTTTCTTGATCAGCCCCTTCTTCTTCAGCACCGCCAGCGCGTCGGCGAGCGCGATGAACGACCCGGTAATCGAGGCGGTCCTGGTTCCTCCGTCGGCCTGGATCACGTCGCAATCGATCCAGATCGTCCGCTCGCCCATTTCCGCCGTGTCGGTCACGGCGCGCAAGGCCCGCCCGACCAGCCGCTGAATTTCCAGCGTGCGGCCGCCCTGCTTGCCCTTGACCGACTCCCGCTGGGTCCGGTCGTGCGTCGCGCGGGGCAGCATGGCATATTCGGCCGTGACCCACCCCCGCCCCTTGTCCCGCAGAAAGGGCGGGACTTTCTCCTCCACCGATGCGGTGCAGATGACCTTGGTCGCGCCCATTTCGATCAGGACCGATCCCTCCGCGTATTTGATGAAGTCGCGGGAGATCTTGACCGGCCTGAGCTGGTCTCGCCGGCGTCCGTCCGGCCGCAGAAGGGTCGCGCCTTGATTCATGCCGATCTCCATACCTCGCTTGCCAGAGGGCAGTCAGTTTTCAATCACCAGTCCTCGGCTATGAAACCGAGAATCGAAAACCGGGGACCGACAACTTCTCCTTCGCTGCGCGCGGATCGTTGTTGTACCTCCAGTGTTTTTTCCTCTTCAAATCAAGCGCATCGGATTATAAGGGAGGGGATGAGAAAAGATCAAATAAACCGCCGCTGCGGACGCCGAAGGAACCTTATTCTTGAGCCCGGTCTGCCCGGTTTGCCTTGTCGGCCTGGTTGGCCTGGGTGGTCCGGTTGGATTGTACCGCATGATCCGAGTCAGCGGGGCTGCCGGAAGCAGCCGGTTGCCGGCGGCTGTTGCGGGCGAGCCTGCACCGCATCATCAGGAGCGCGACGATCAACAGGCTGGTGCCCGCGATGAATAGATTTTCGTACGGGAACAGATAAGGCATGGGAGCCAGGGTAACCCTTTGCCCATCCGCTTGGCAATGATTTCAGGAGATGGGGTTCAGCCGTCGTTCTGCCTGGAACCGAGGAGGCCTTTTCATTCGAGCGACTTCGTTGTACGCTTTTGTTCAGAAAATGCCCTATTTTTGTTACGCGCCCCTTCGGCACCGTCGCTCCAGCGTTGAACCCGGCATAGGTACTGGCGTTTGGGCAGCGGCGGCACATGGCATAGAACGTGCTTTTCCTAGAGACTCTTGGGGGCGATAGGATTCGGTAGGGTTATGGGTACAGCGCGCATCCTGATCGTCGACGACGAAGAGCCGACCCGACGGATGCTGGGGCATCTGCTCGAGAGCCATCACTACACATGCGTCCTGGCCGGCGACGCGTACGAGGCCCGCAAACGGCTCGGCGGAGAGGAGTTCGCGCTGATCCTCTGCGACGTCAACATGCCCGGGGAATCGGGGCTGGAACTGGTCAGACACGTCCTCAAGGAGCATCCCCGCACCGCCGCCGTCATGGTGACCGGGCTGGATGATCATCACCTCGCCAACGTCGCGCTGGAACTCGGCGCCTACGGCTACATCATCAAGCCCTTCGAATCCAACGAGGTGCTGATCAACGTCGCCAATGCGCTGCGCCGTCGTCGCCTGGAGATCGAGAACGAGGCCCATCGCGAGAGACTGGAGCAGACGGTCCAGGAACGTACGGCCGCGCTCAGGCTCGCCATCCAGCGGTTGGAGCAGGCCCAGAAAGAAATCCGCCTGTCCCGGGAGGAAACCATTCAACGGCTCGCGATCGCAGCCGAATTCCGGGACAACGCGACCGCCCAGCACATCAGACGGATGAGCCACTACTGCGAGTTGCTGGCGCGTCGCTATGGCCTGAACGCCGAGCGCTGCGAGCTGATCCGCATCGCCAGCCCCATGCACGACATCGGCAAAATCGGCACCCCCGACCACATCCTGCTGAAGCCCGGCAAGTTTACCAGCGAGGAATTCGACGCCATCAGGCGGCACACCGAGATGGGCTACCGCATCCTGGCCGGCTCGGAGGCTGAACTGCTGAAACTGGCCGCCCTGATCGCCTTGACCCACCACGAGAAGTTCGACGGCAGCGGCTACCCCCGCGGCCTGGCCGGCGACGCCATCCCCCTGGAAGGCCGGATCGCAGCCATCGCCGACGCCTTCGACGCGCTCACCACCAAACGCGTGTATAAGCCCGCCTTCCCTCCGGAACAGGCCATCGACCTGATGCGCCAGCAGCGCGGGATGCATTTCGATCCCGATCTGTTGGACATCTTCGTCGGTTCCATGGCCGATGCCTTGGCCATCATGGGACAATATAACGACGGCGAGGGTGGCCGCTGAAGGGGTTGGCCGGCTCATGTTCGTTGACAGCAACGCCCGTGTTCACGTATATTTGAACGCGTTCACGCCGGTGAGTCCTCAGGGTCGTCCTGCCAGGCACTGAATCCGGTCTCAGTCAAAGCATCACAGTGACGGTCATCTCTTGCTCTTCAGAGAGAAGGAGTGTGCCATGCAAACGTCTGCCGCCAGTCGCAATTGGATCGCGTACCTGTGTGAATCGACGGTCTCGGCCGGTTCCATGCCCTCTTGGGAAGCCGCCGACTACTTCACCGAGAACCTTTTCGGCGATGCGCCCAACCCGCGCTTGCACGAATCCAAAGCCCCCTACGAAGCCATTTCCCTGTTCCTGCAGCGGGTGTATCACCCCATCGTCGAAGCGGCTCAGCGGGCCGTGGACCTGCCGGCTTCTTCGATGATCCACGTGTTCACGGACATCAGCCTGATCGGCAACTCGGCCGTGCTCGTGGTCTATTTTCCGGGAGAAAACAAGCCGCACCAGTTGCTGATGCTGGACGGAGTGCGGGCCTGGGACCTCGTGTTTCCCGATGCCGCTTCCTTCAACGACTGGGCCGAAGAACGGTACGGCTGGATCAAGGCAGCTTTGAAAACGGCCGCAACCGGAGTGCAGGCCGAGCCGGCCGCCGTGGCGGGAGCCTGCGTCTGACCCCTGGCTCCTGAGTCTCGTAGGTTTCTCTTCCCTCGATCCACACGTCCGATTCACACGTCATGGACTGGCGGCGGGCTTATTCCAGGAAGCGCCCGCCGCCGGTCCGGATTTTGTTCAAGCCCGTCCGACCGGCTTCATTCGGCACGCTTCGCGTAGAGCGGCTCTCAAGAGACAGGTGTCAGGGGGCGACCGGATGAGGGTGGCCGCAGGAGCAGGCGCCGAGCTTTCGGGACTCCTCCCCGCCAGGTGCGGGTGATGCCGGGAACCGGTCCGGATCGTAATTCAGGTTGGGGGCGAGCCATCGTTCCACTTGACGCAGGTCCATCTTCTTGCGCAGGTGGTACTCCAGCACCTGATCCCGGTCGATCTTGCCCACCGCAAAGTATTTGGCTTCGGGATGGGCGAAATAGAGCCCGCTCACCGAGCTGGCCGGATACATGGCGAAGGTCTCGGTCAAACGGATGCCGGCCTGCCGCTCGACCTGCAGCAGATCAAACAGGGTCCGTTTCTCCGTATGGTCCGGGCAAGCCGGATAGCCGGGGGCCGGACGGATGCCCCGGTACTTTTCCCTGATCAATTCCTCGTTGGAGAGCTGCTCGTTCTTGCCGTAGCCCCACTCCTCCCGGGCTTTCTTGTGCAGCCATTCCGCAAAGGCCTCCGCCAGCCGGTCCGCCAGGGCCTTGGCCATGATCGAGTTGTAGTCGTCATGGTCCTTCTCGAACCGCTCGCAGAGGGCTTCGAGCCCGATGCCGGTCGTGACGGCGAACGCGCCCAGGTAATCGGCCAGGCCCGACGACTTGGGGGCGATGAAATCAGCCAGGGCTTGGTTGAACTGCCCTTCCGGCTTCTCCGTTTGCTGGCGGAGCGTGTGGAAGGTCGCGAGCACCTCCCGGCGCGACTCGTCGTGGTACAGTTCGATGTCGTCCCCGACGCTGTTGGCGGGAAAGAACCCGTAGACTCCCCGCGCCGTCAGCAGCTTGTTCGCGACGATCTCCTTCAGGAGCTTGTGCGCGTCGTCGAACAGTTCCTTCGCCTTGCTCCCGATGTTCCCATCCTCAAGAATCTGGGGGTAGCGCCCCTTCAGCTCCCAGGTGTGGAAGAAGGGGGACCAGTCGATGAAGGGCACGAGCTGATCGAGCGGCAACCGGTCCAGCACCCGGACGCCGGTGAACGCAGGCTTGGGGATGTCCGCTGCCCGCCGTTCGATCGGAGGCTTCTTCGCCCGCGCCTGCTCCAGGGTCAGCAGCTTCCTGGCTTTCCCCCCCTGGTGCGCCTGCCTGATGGCTTCCTGATCAAGCCGGTTTTTCTCGGCAAAGACCGTTTTCTGGTCCCGGCTGATGAGGTTGCCGACCACCCCGACCGCACGGGAGGCGTCCAGCACGTGGACCACCGGCCGGCCATAGACCGGAGCGATCTTGACCGCCGTGTGGGCCTTGCTGGTGGTGGCACCCCCGATCAGCAGCGGGACCTGGAACCCTTCGCGGGTCATCTCGTGCGCCACGTGGATCATCTCGTCCAGCGACGGGGTGATCAGGCCGCTGAGACCGATCAGGTCCACCTTCAGATCCCTGGCCGTCTGGAGAATCCTCTCGCAGGGCACCATGACGCCCAGGTCGGTCACCTCGTAGTTGTTGCAGCCCAGGACGACGCCGACGATGTTCTTCCCGATGTCGTGCACGTCCCCCTTGACGGTGGCCAGGAGGATCTTCCCCTGCGCCCGGCTGTTGCCGGACGTCCGCTTCTCCGCTTCCATGTAGGGCAGCAGGTAGGCCACCGCCTTCTTCATGACGCGCGCGCTCTTGACGACCTGCGGCAGGAACATCTTGCCGGCCCCGAAGAGGTCGCCCACGATGTTCATCCCCGCCATGAGCGGCCCCTCGATCACGTCCAGCGGCCGCGCGTATTTCCGTCTCGCCTCCTCGACGTCCGCTTCGATGTACTCCACGATCCCCTTCACCAACGCATGGGACAGCCGCTCCTCGACCGGCCCCTGCCGCCAGACGTCGTCCTGCACGGCGGCCTTGCCCTTCTGCTTGACCGTCTCGGCAAACGCCACCAGCCGCTCGGTCGCGTCCGGGCGCCGGTTCAGGAGCACGTCCTCCACCAGTTCGAGCAGGTCCTTGGGGATCTCCTCGTACACCGCCAACTGGCCGGCGTTGACGATCCCCATGTCCAGCCCGGCCTTGATCGCGTGGTAGAGGAAGGCGCTGTGCATGGCTTCCCGCACCACGTTGTTGCCGCGGAACGAGAAGGAAATGTTGCTGACGCCGCCGCTGACCTTGCAGTGGGGCAGGGTCGCCTTGATCCGGCGGGTCGCCTCGATGAAATTGACCGCATAGTTGTTGTGCTCCTCGATCCCCGTCGCCACGGTCAGGATGTTGGGATCGAAGATGATGTCCTGCGGCGGGAAGCCGACCGCCCCGGTCAACAGCCGGTAGGCCCTCATGCAGATCTCGACCTTGCGCTCGAGGGTGTCCGCCTGCCCGGCCTCGTCGAAGGCCATGACCACGACCGCGGCGCCGTAGCGCTTGACGAGCCTGGCCTGCCGCGTGAACGCCTCTTCGCCCTCTTTCAAGCTGATCGAGTTGACGACCGGCTTGCCCTGCACGCACTTGAGGCCCGCCTCGATGACCGACCACTTGGAGCTGTCGATCATGATCGGCACGCGGGCGATGTCCGGCTCGGAGGCGATCAGGTGCAGGAACGTGACCATCGCCCCCTGGGAGTCCAGCAGCCCCTCGTCCATGTTCACGTCGATGATCTGCGCCCCGCCTTCGACCTGCTGCCGGGCCACGCTCAGCGCGGCTTCGTAATCGCCGCTCAGGATCAGCTTGGCGAACTGGGGGGACCCGGTGACGTTGGTGCGCTCCCCGATGTTGACGAAGTTGGCTTCGGGACGGATCGTCAGGGGCTCCAGCCCGCTCAAGCGGGTGTGGGGCTCCACCACGGGCGGCACGCGCGGCGGCAGATCACGGACCGATTCGGCAATGGCCTTGATGTGGGCCGGCGTGGTCCCGCAGCAGCCCCCCACGATGTTGACCCACCCGTTCGACGCGAAGTCCCGCAGGTCCGCGCCCATGATCTCCGGGGTCTCGTCGAAACCGCCGAAGGCGTTGGGCAAGCCGGCGTTGGGGTAGCAACTGATGGACACCGGAGCGATTCGGGACAGCTCTTCGATGTAGGGCCTCATGTCCTTGGCGCCCAGCGCGCAGTTGATCCCGACGCTCAGGAGCGGCATGTGGGCGATGGAATTCCAGAAGGCCTCCACGGTCTGCCCGGAGAGCGTGCGCCCGCTCCGGTCCGTGATGGTCACGGAGACCATCACCGGCACGGAGCGGCCCCGGGCCTCGAAATACTGGTCGATGGCGAAGAGCGCAGCCTTCAGGTTGAGCGTGTCGAAGACCGTCTCGGCCAGCAGCAGGTCCACCCCGCCGTCCATCAGGCCGCGGACCTGCTCGGTGTAGGCCTCCACCAGTTGATCATAGGTCACGGCCCGGAAGGCCGGGTTGTTCACGTCCGGCGACATGGAGGCCGTGCGGTTCGTCGGCCCGATCGCGCCGGCCACGAAGCGCGGCCTCGTCGGATCCTCGGCCATCACCGCGTCCACGGCCTTGCGCGCGACGGCGGCGCCGGCCCGGTTCAGATCGTAGACAACCGGCTCCAGCTTGTAATCCGCCATCGAGATCGACGTGGAGTTGAACGTGTTGGTCTCGATGATGTCGGCCCCCGCCTCCAGGAACTGGCGGTGGATCGCTTCCACGACGGCCGGTTGCGTGAGGCAGAGCAGGTCGTTGCATCCCTTGAGGTCATGGGAATGGGAAGCGAACTGTTTCCCGCGAAAGGCGGTCTCGTCCAGCTTGTAGGTCTGGATCATCGTCCCCATCGCCCCGTCGATGATGGCGATGCGGCGATGCAAAATGTCGGCCAACTCCGCGGCCTTGTTCACGGTTTTGCTCATTTGCCCCCTATCCAAGACTGTTCGGTCACTATACTGGAACCCTCACGCTCAAGCAACCTTGTCACGAGACGGAAGCAGTTCCTCCGTACAATCTCCCCTCTTGCTCCCCTCCTGCCTTATCGTGATCTCGATGCCCCTTCTTTTTTTCGGAGCGGGGGCCGGATCGTCTTTCATTGCGCGCCTCATCACCGATCGCATTGCTCTGAAAGAGCAACGGGTACACGAGGCCTTCGATCGGGAAGGGACGGGCACCCATTGCTCCGGGAATGCAATGGGTCCCCGGGCGCGCCTGGGCGGGTGGGTGCAGATGTATGCGCGTTGCGCGAGCACAACGGGTGATGTGGGCCACCGCTCTCTCCCGCCGCGCCTTGACTTTGCCGGGGGTGGCGGATAGGATGCCTTTAGGAA
>CAZKHY010000067.1:0-18343 GCA_964552455.1 uncultured Nitrospira sp. | reverse complement strand
GATCTGACGCTGCTCGCCGCCCAGGTCCACCTGCAACTTGATCAGCTTCTCGGACTTCGGCACCCGCTCGGCGCTGAGCACTTTGGCTATCTTCAGTTGGATTTTTTGGAATTCTTCTATCGTGATCTGGGTTGGGGCAGGTGTCGCTGGAGCAAGGGGGGCGGCCACGGTCGGCTGGGATGGTGGAGTCGAAGCCGTTGGTTGTTCCTGATTCACGCGTGAATCTCCTTGGCTGATGGTCGTCACGATACGTGGGAACAGGGGGTTGCCCTTGGCGATCTTGGTTTCAGGCCGCAAGCCTCCCCAGTTGAGTGCGGAAGGCATCTGGGCAACTGTCAGCCCAAGCTGACATTGAATCTCTGCCGCCGTGGTCGGCATGAAGGGAAACAGCATGAGCGCCACGATACGGAGCGCTTCGGCCGCATCATAGAGAACCGTATCGAGCACCGGTCTGTTCTCTGCTTTCTTCGCCAGCTTCCAGGGGGCGTTTTTGTCGATGTGTTGGTTGGCGACCTGGACCACCCCCCACATCGATTCCAGGGCTCTGTTGAATTCAAGCTTGGCAAGGTGGTTGTCCACCATGTCCGGAAGCTGAGAGGCCTGACGCTGAAGCAGGTGATCGACCCTGGCGGTTTCTTGCGGCTGAGGCACGACACCCTTTGCGAATCGCTCGATCATTGTCAAGGTGCGATTTAACAGGTTCCCCAGGTCATTGGCGAGGTCCGTGTTGATGCGGCCGATCAAGGCCTCCTTGGAAAAGTCGCCGTCATGGCCGAACGGGACCTCGCGCAGGAGAAAGTACCGGAATGCATCGGCGCCAAATTCATCAACCATCGCGTATGGGTCCACCACATTGCCCCGGCTCTTGGACATCTTCTCGCCGTTCACGGTCCACCAGCCATGGGCAAAAATAGTGGTCGGTAACTCGATGCCGAGGGCCATGAGCATGGTGGACCAGTAGACGGCGTGGGTGGTCAGAATGTCTTTGCCGATGAGGTGCATGTTTGCGGGCCAGAAGCGATCAAACGAGGGCTGTGGGCGCAGGTACTCCAAGGCGGAAATGTAATTCACCAAGGCGTCGAACCAGACGTAGGTGACGTAGGTCTTGTCGAAGGGTAGGTCGATACCCCATGAGAGCCGGGACTTCGGCCGCGATATGGAGAGGTCTCCGAGCGTTTGCGTCTGGAGGAATCCCAGGACTTCGTTGCGGCGCGATTCGGGGTGGATGAACGATTCGTGTTGCTTGATGTGAGCGATCAGGCGGTCCTGGTATTGCCCCATCTTGAAAAAATAGTTCTGCTCGCTGAGCTGCTCGATCGGACGCTTGCAGTCGGGGCAGAGTCCATCCGTGACGTCTTTCTCGGTCCAGAACCGCTCATCGAAGGTGCAATACCAGCCCGTGTAAGAATGTTTATAAATGAGCTGCTTGTCGAACAACTCCTGAAGATATCGTTGGACTACCTGCTTGTGCCTGGCATCCGTGGTTCTGATGAAGCCATTGTTTGAGATGTTGAGTTTTAGCCAGAGTTTCTTGAACTGTGGTGCCAGCTTGTCGCAGTAGTCCTGCGGCTCGACCCCGGCTTTCGCTGCGGCCTGCTGCACTTTTTGTCCATGCTCATCCAGGCCGGTCAGGAAGAACACATCGTCGCCGCAGAGGCGCCGGTAGCGCGCCAACACGTCGGCGGCGATGGTCGTGTAGGCATGGCCGATGTGGGGGACGTCGTTGACGTAGTAGATGGGGGTCGTGATGTAGAAGGTTTTTGCCATGGCACCTAAAGATAGCAGGCGGGTGGCCCAGAAAGCTAGGTTGAGCCTGGGGAATGGTGCCCGCTTGGGACGCAGACCGCGTCGCGCAGCCGCAGCAGGATGTTTTCGAGCGCCATCTGGAGGTTTACGTTCCTCGTCGAAGCGCGTTGGATCGTTTCCAGTTCCGTGAGCAGATCCAAAAGGGGGGCGAGGTGAAGGTTCCCGGCCAGTTGCTGCAGCTCGGACAGATGCTCCAGGTTCAGCAACGAGTCCTGGTCGGCGCCCGCGCCGACCAGGATCAGGTCCCGGACCCACTGCTCGATCCACTCCAACGCCTCCGGCGCGCGATCCGCTTTGTGGAGGGCTTCGGCAGCTGTCAAGACGGTCGCGGCGGATCGCAGGGACTGAGGGGACATCAGGCGGCAAAATTCGTCCTGCTGGGTTCGCAGTGTCGCCACTTCGGCCTGCAGAGCCTGGCCGATCCGGGCCTGCGTGGCCATGGCCAGAAACCGGGCGTCGGCGGGGGGAAGTTCCCGCTTCACGATCAGGGCCGCTTCCACCTGGGTGCGCGCCGGCGGGACGAAGCGGATGCCCTGGCAGCGCGATCGCACGGTGGCCGGCAGGGCGGCCGGTCTGCTGGTGACCAACAGAAAGAGGCTGTGGGCCGTGGGTTCCTCCAACGTCTTGAGCAGGGCGTTGGCCGCTCCCTGGGTCAGCCGGTCCGCGTCGTCGATCACGCAAATCTTTCGCCGGCCGAGCAAGGGCCGGTAGACGATCTGCTCCTCCAGTTCGCGCACCTGCTCGATCTTGATTTGCGGGTTGGCCAGTTCACGATCCGGTTCGATCAGAATGAAGTCCGGATGGGTGCGGTTCTCGATCTGCTGGCAGGAGCGGCAGGCGCCGCAGGCGTCGGGGCCGTCCGGTCCATAGTCCCGGTCGCAGTTGATCGCCTGGGCGAACAAGAAGGCGGCCTGTTTCTTGCCGATACCCTCTTCTCCGTAAAACAAATAGGCATGGGCTACCCGGTCATGCAGGATCGAAGCCTTGAGGATGGCCTTGGGTCTCTCGTGTCCGATGAGGTCGCTGAAGGGCATGGTCACCGACCTTGTATCGCGTAATGTCTCTTGAGGAAGCGCGTCACGATCGCTGTGGTCTGGGCGGCGACGGCCTCAGGATCAGGCCTCCCGTCCAGCACCTTGATCCGGCGTGGGTTGTGCTTGGCCAACTCCAGAAAGCCCTTGCGGACACGCTCATGAAATTTCCGGGTCTCCCGGTCCAGCCGGTTCAGCTCCATCCCGCGCTCTCGTCGGCGTCTTGCGAGCCCCGTGCTGACCGGGACGTCGAAGAGCAGCGTCAAGTCCGGTTTCAGCCCGCCGGTAGCGAAGCGGTTCAGGCTGAGCAGGGCCGGCAGGCTCAGACCACGGCCGTAGCCCTGGTAGGCAAGCGTGGAATCGACGAAGCGGTCGCAGAGCACCACCGATCCTTCCTTGAGCGCCGGTTCGATGACCTGGGCCACGTGCTGGCTGCGACAGGCCAGGATGAGCTGTGTCTCGCAGCGCGGGTCGATCGGCTCGCCCGACGGTGACGAGTGGGGAGCCAGCAAGACGGCTCGGATCCGTTCGGCGAGGGGAGTGCCACCCGGCTCACGGGTCTCCAGGACCCGGTACCCCGCTTCCCTGAGTCGTTTGGCAAGCCTGGCACATTGGGTCGATTTCCCGCTTCCCTCGACCCCTTCGAAGGTGATCAGGACGCCGCGGCGCCCCCTCCCTTTATCTCCCATCAATGCCCCTCGCAAAGCCCCTCGTTTTGACCCGCTGAACCGCCCTGAACCGGAGGGGCCGATCCTATTCCAAGTGGTTGAAAATAGCAAGAAAAGGCTTGCGGCACCCCCCTAAAGCTTGTATGATGAGCGCGCAAGGAGAGCGCCCCGGTGAAAACACTCAGAGCCTCCCTCAAACGCTACTTCCTCACGGGGTTGCTGGTCATTACCCCCATCTGGGGCACCGTGCTCATCTTGAAAACCCTGTTCGTGACTGTGGACGGGATCTTGGGGGACGTGCTGGCGAAGTTCGTCACTCCCGACTACTATGTGCCGGGGCTCGGCATCCTGACCTTGATCCTGTTGATTTTCACCACGGGACTTCTGGCCACCAATTTCATCGGCGGGCGGATCGTCAAGCTCTGGGAGGACTGGCTGCACCGGGTGCCGGTCGTGCGGGGCATCTATGCGACCCTGAAATCCATGATGGATATTCTCTCGTTCAAGGACAAGGAAAAGTACAACCGGGTGGTGTTGATTCAGTTCCCCAAGGACGGCCACTATTGCTTTGCGTTCGTGACCGGCATGACGCAGGGGGAGGTCCAGGAAGTATCCTCCGAGCCGCTCGTGAACGTCTATGTGCCCACGTCGCCCAACCCCACGTCCGGGTATTTTCTGCTGGTGCCTGAAAAGGAAGTGGTGCCCTTGAACATCAGCGTGGAAGAGGCGATGAAACTGATCGTCTCCGGCGGCCTCTATTCGCCGCCCGCGGCGTCCGGCGGAAAGTCGGAAGGTTCCAGTGTGTCGCGACGGAACTTGGAGGTGCCGATCGCATGACGTCCGAACGCAATCAGGCGCGCCCCGGTGCCGCCGTCCGTGGGGGCAGGCTGGGGGGCCGAGTCAGAGGCCTGGCCGCGATCGTGATGGCGGCGGGGGTGGGCAAGCGGATGAAATCCAAGCTGGCCAAGGTCCTGCACCCGGTGGCCGGCCGCCCGATGGTGCTCTATGCCGTGGAGCTGGCCGATCGGCTGGCCGGAGCCGGGGTGGCGGTGGTTGTGGGCTATCAAGGGGCGCAAGTCAAGGCGGCCATCGAAGAACGTTGGGCGGCTCGTTCCGGCCTGGCCGGGCTGCGGGGGGGCGCAAAGCGCGAGCAGGGGCTGACCGCCCACGTCAAGAATCGTGCCCAGCCTCCCGCGATGCTCGTTGCGGAGCAGAAAGAGCAACTCGGAACGGGCCATGCGGTCATGCAAGCCCGCGCCGCCTTCGCCCGTGCGCGCGGCGGCCCCGCCTCGACCTACGTGATCCTGAACGGGGATACGCCGCTGCTGACGGAAGGGACCGTCCGCAGTCTGCTGAAGCTGCACGAGGCCGAGCGGGCCGCCGTGACCTTGTTGACGACGGTGCTGGATGACCCGAGCGGATACGGGCGGGTGGTCCGCGACGAGGAGGACCGGAGAGTGCTGCGGATCGTCGAAGATCGTGACGCGACGCCGGCCGAGGCCCGGCTGCACGAGATCAACGTGGGCACCTACGCGGTGGACGGTTCGTTCCTGTTCGAAGCCCTGGATAAGCTCGAGCCGCAGAACGAGCAGAAGGAGTATTACCTGACCGACATCGTCGGCCTGGCGGTGGAGCGGGGCCTGCGCGTGTCCGCGATGGTGGCTCGGGATGCCAACGAATGCCTGGGGATCAATACACGCCAGCAACTGGCAATGGCGGAAGCCGTGGTGCGGCGGCAGCTCTGCGCCAAGTGGATGGAGGCGGGGGTGACGCTCCGTGATCCGGCCACGACCTGCCTGGACGCCGATGTCGAGATCGGCAAGGACACGGTGCTCCATCCGCACGTGACGCTGGAGGGGAAGACCCGCATCGGCGAGGACTGCGTGATCCGGTCCCATAGCCGGATTACCGACAGCCTGCTCGGCCACCGGGTGGTGGTGCAGGATTCCTGCGTGATCCGGGAGGCGCGTCTCGACGACGACAGCACGGTCGGGCCCTTCGCCCATCTCCGACCCGGGGCGGTCCTGCGCCGGGCCGCCAAGGTCGGCAACTTCGTCGAGATGAAAAAAGCCGATCTCGGCGAGGGGTCCAAAGCCAATCACCTCAGTTATCTGGGGGATGCCAAGATCGGCCGAGGGGTCAATATCGGAGCCGGCACGATCACCTGCAACTACGACGGGGTGCACAAGCACGAGACGGTGATCGAGGACGAGGTCTTCGTCGGCAGCGACAGCCAGTTCATCGCGCCGGTGACGGTCGGACGGGGGTCGGTCGTGGCGGCCGGCTCCACGATCACGAACGATGTGCCGGCGGACGCGTTGGCGATCGCCCGCTCCCAACAAGTCAATCGCCCCGGGTGGGCCGCCCGTCGGCGAGCCCTGGTGGCGAGCGCCGCTGCGGGCGCAAGTAGCAAACCAGCAAGCGGGCAAGTTGACAAGTCAGGTCGAAGGGCGCGGGACGGAAACGCGACGGCGGCGCGCGCATCAAAATCCCGCCGATAGGTCAAATCCGCCTTGTCGGCTTGTAACTCGATAACTCGGAACTGAGGATATGTGCGGGATCGTCGGATACGTGGGTACGCAGCAGGCGGTGCCGGTCCTGCTGGACGGCCTGAAGCGGCTGGAGTACCGCGGCTATGATTCGGCCGGGATCGCGGTCCTCCAGGAGGGTAAGATCGAGGTGCGGCGGAGCGTGGGCAAGTTGGCCAACCTGGAGAAGGCCCTGGCGGGGCAAAGCCTGAGCGGCACCGTCGGCATCGGCCACACCAGATGGGCCACCCATGGGAAGCCGTCCGAGCAGAATGCCCATCCCCACCGTTCCGGCAATTGCGTGCTCGTGCACAACGGGATCATCGAGAATTACCTCCTCCTCAAGCAACAGCTTCAGAAGGAGGGGTGTCGCTTCGAGTCCGAGACCGACACGGAAGTCGTGGCGCACCTGATCGGACGGTATGTGCGGCAGGGTCGGACCCTGGCGGAAGCCGTGCGGGCTGCGGCGAAAGACATCCGTGGCAGCTACGCCATCGCCGCCGTCTGCGAGAGCGAGCCGGATCGCCTCGTCGCGGCCCGCTCCGGCTGTCCGCTGGTGATCGGCTGGAAGGAGGGGGCCGGACTGGTGGCCTCCGATGTCATGGCCATGCTGGCCCATACACGCGATGTCACGTACCTGGAAGAGGGCGACGTGGCGGTCGTCACGGCGTCCGGCGTCACGATCACGGATGCCGAAGGGCGTCCGGTGGTGCGGGCCACCACGAGGATCACCTGGGATGCAAAGGCGGCGGAGAAGGGCGGCTATGCCCATTTCATGCTCAAGGAGATTCACGAGCAGCCGCAGGCGATCCTGGACACCCTGCGCGGCCGCTACACCTATGAGACGGGCCAGGCGGACTTGCCGGATATCGGCTTGACGCCGCAACAGCTCGCCGAGGTGGGCCGGATCTGGATCGTGGCCTGCGGGACCTCCTGGCACGCGGGCCTGGTGGGCAAGTACTTGTTTGAGGAGATGATCCGGACGCCGGTGCAGGTGGACATCGGGTCCGAGTTCCGCTACCGCGATCCCCTGGTCGAGAAAAACGACCTGTTCATCACGATCTCACAGTCCGGCGAGACGGCGGATACGCTGGCGGCCGCCCGCGAGGCGAAGCGGCTGGGCGCGCGCATCCTCTCGATCGTGAACGTCGTCGGGAGCACGCTGGCGCGCGAGTCCGACGGGGTGCTCTATACGTACTGCGGGCCGGAAATCGGCGTGGCCTCCACCAAGGCGTTCACCGCCCAGTTGACCGCGCTCTACCTGCTGGCCCTGCATCTGGCCCGCGTGCGCGGCGTCCTGAACGCCAATGACGGCCGGGTCTGGCTGGAGCGCTTCGCGGCCTTGCCCGCGCTGGTGAAGCAGATCCTGGCGCGCGATGGGGAGATCCTCGCCATCGCCGAGCGGTATCATGCGAAACAGAACTTCCTCTACCTGGGGCGGGGGATCAACTACCCGATCGCGCTGGAGGGGGCGCTGAAGCTGAAGGAAATTTCCTACATCCATGCGGAAGGCTATGCGGCCGGGGAGATGAAGCACGGGCCGATCGCGCTGATCGATCAGGACATGCCGGTCGTGGTCCTGGCGCCGAGGGACCGGCTGTACGAGAAGACGGTCAGCAACCTGATGGAGGTCAAGGCCCGCAATGCGCCGGTCATTGCCCTGGTCAGCGAGGGGGAACAGGATCTCGGCAAGGTGGCCGACTCGGTCTTCACGATTCCGGATGTGCCGGCCCTGCTGACGCCCATCCTGTTCACGGTGACGCTGCAGTTGCTGGCCTATCACATCGCCGTGCTGCGCGGGACCGACGTGGATCAGCCCAGGAATCTGGCCAAGAGCGTCACGGTCGAATAGCAAATGAGGTCTCTCAAGTTGAAAAGTCTGAAAGTCGTCGAGTCTGCGGACTTGATGACTTTACGACCTTCGGACCTTTAGACTTTCCAGACGAGGCTTTTGATGCAAATCAGCAAGCAAGAAGTCGAGCACGTGGCGCAGTTGGCCAGGCTGGAGATCACCGAGGCCGAGAAGGAAGCCTTCGCCAAGCAGTTGAGCAGCATCCTCACCTATGTCGAAAAGCTCAGGGAGTTGCACACGGACGGAATAGAGCCGACCGCCACGGTGCTGGAACAGACCAATGTATTTCGCGAGGACAAATCGCGCCCGAGCCTGCCGGTCGAGAAGGCGCTGGCCAACGCACCGGAGAGCGAAGGGGGCTACTTCGTCGTGCCGAAGATCCTGGAAGATCGCTAGCAAGGACGTTAAACGCGAACCGGTATTCGTTAAACGAGGGGAATGCTCGCTGCTGACCTTGAGTCGTTTCGTTTAACGGTCAACGTTTAACAATTAACGGAGAATGAAAGATGTTTCGACAAATGCTGCGGGCCAAGATACATCGTGCGACCGTGACCGACGCCTGCCTGGATTATGAGGGCAGTCTGACCGTGGATGAAGACCTGCTCGACGCGGCGGGCATCCTGCCCTATGAGGCCATCGTGATCTCCAACCTGAACAACGGGGAACGGTTCACGACCTACGCGATGGCGGGCAAGCGGGGCAGCGGCGAGGTGGTGTTGAACGGTCCCACCGCCCGGAAGGGCGCCGTCGGAGACCAGATCATCATCTTCTGCTACGAGTACTATGCCGAGGATGAGATCAAGCGCCACGTGCCCAAGATCATCAGGGTGGACGAGCATAACCGCATTCTGAGCAAATGAAGTGGCAAGTGGGCAAGATGCAAGTGGCAAAATCCGGATCTGAGATCGTCTTGTCGGCTTGCCGACTCGCGACTTGTCAGCCTGGAGATCTTTGATGGCGCTGCACAAACTCACGCTCCGCGAACTCTCGGATAAATTCGCCAGGGGGGAGGTCTCCGCCTGCGAGATCGTCCGCGCCTATACCCTGCGCATCAACCAGGTGGAGCCGAAAATCAGGGCCTACATCACCCAGGTCAAGGACTCGGCCATGGTCCAGGCGGAAACGCTGGACCAGAAACTCAAGGGCTGGCGCCGGACGATGCCGCTGATGGGGATGCCGCTGGCGGTCAAGGACAACATCTGTACACAGGGCGTGCTGACGACCTGCGCCTCGCGCGTGCTGGGGAATTTCGTGCCGCCCTACGATGCGACGGTGATCGCGCGGCTGCGCGGCCAGAGCTATCTCTTGTTGGGCAAGACCAACCTGGACGAATTCGCCATGGGCTCCTCGACCGAGAACTCGGCTTTCGGCCCGAGTCGCAACCCTTGGAACCTGGGCATGATCCCGGGCGGGTCGAGCGGCGGCTCCGCCGCGGCGGTGGCGGCGGACGAATGTGCGGCTGCGTTAGGGTCGGACACGGGCGGGTCCATTCGACAGCCGGCCGCCTGCTGCGGGGTGGTCGGCCTGAAGCCCACTTACGGCCGTGTGTCCCGCTATGGGCTCGTGGCCTTCGCCTCCTCGCTCGATCAGGTCGGTCCCATCACCAAGGACGTGGCCGATGCGGCGCTGCTGATGAACGTGATCGCAGGCCACGATCCCTGGGACTCGACCTCGGCCAAGCTGCCCGTGCCGGACTACACCAGGGCCCTCAAGAAGAAGGATGTGAAGAAGCTGAAGATCGGAGTGCCGCAGGAGTATTTTGCGGAGGGGCTGGACCCGGAGGTGGAACAGGCGGTCAGGGCGGCGGTGGAGGAGCTCAAGAACCTGGGCGGAGAGATCAAAGACGTCACGTTGCCCGCCACCGATGCGGCCGTCGCGACCTACTACCTGATCGCCACGGCCGAAGCCAGCTCCAACCTGGCACGCTACGACGGCGTCAAGTACGGGCTGCGGTCGAAACAGACCAAGTCCCTGCTGGAACTGTACCTGAAGACCAGGCAGGAAGGGTTCGGGCCGGAAGTGAAGCGGCGGATCATGCTGGGCACCTACGCCCTCAGCGCCGGTTATTACGACGCCTATTACGGCAAGGCCCAGGCGGTGCGGACCCTGATCCGGCGGGACTTCGAAGCGGCCTTCCGCGAGGTGGACCTGATCGTGACGCCCGTGATGCCGACGCCCGCGTTCAAGCTGGGGGAAAAGGTCGAGGACCCGCTCCAGATGTACTTGTCGGACATCTACACGATCTCCGTGAATCTGGCCGGCAATCCGGCCATCTCGATTCCCTGCGGCTTCAGCAGGGCCGGTCTGCCGATCGGCCTGCAGATCATCGGACGGCCGTTTGAGGAAGAGACGGTCCTGCGCGGGGCCCATGCCTACGAACAGGCGACCGGCTGGCGGGCGAAGCGGCCGGCCGTTCGGTAGGATCACCGGAGGCCAAGTAACTCTCCGCCGCGGTGTGATCGAACGCGGCGGCACTGGCAAGCTCGGTTTATATTTTCCGGTGGCAAGGGAACTCTCCGCCCCCTTTTGATCGAAGGGGGCGGTTCTAGCAAGCTTGGTATGGAGGTAGCAGACATGTTCGTCGGAGGGAGCATGATCGTCGATGTCGCGGCGGTGCTGGTCGCGGTGTCGTTTGCGGTGCTGGTCGGGTATCTGGTGCCCACGTTGATCCAGCTCAGGAAGACGGTGGCGGAATCGGCCCAACTGCTGGCCAGGATGAACGCCGAGTTGCCGACGTTGCTGCATGACCTGCGCGTGATGACGGAAAACGTGAACGACCTGGCCTCCCAGGCGCGCGACGGGGTCGAGCATGCCTCGGTATTCCTCCACGCGGTGGGAGAGGTGGGGGAAACGGTGCAGCAGGTTCACCAGACGGTCCGCGGCAGGGGAGGGACGCTGCTCATGAGCCTGGCCAGCATGGTGGCGGGGGTCAAGGCGGCGTCGGCGGTGGTGAAGGAGCGGATGGCCAACAAAGAAGGAGGAGACTCAAATGGCAGACGATGACAGGGGATTTTCACCGGGAACCGTAGTCTTGGCCTTTTTAAGCGGCGCCTTGTTGGGCGCGGGGGCGGCGCTGTTGCTGGCGCCCCAGTCGGGACGCGAGACCCGTGAGCAGTTGCGGGGTTACGCCAGGAAGACGGAGGAGAGCATGCACGACCTGGCCGGCAAGGCCAGCGAGGCGTATGAGAAGGCCTTGGAGAAAGGACGCGAATTCGTGCAGGAGCAGAAGTCCGTCCTGACCGAAGCCTTCGAGGCGGGCCGTGAAGCGATGCGGCGGGAGCGCGAGCGGCTGTCGGGAGAGAAAAAAGCGTGACTTATGAAGTCGTCATCGGGCTGGAGGTCCATGCCCAACTGCTGACGAAGTCCAAGATGTTCTGCGCCTGCGGGACGAAGTTCGGCCTGCCGGCCAATGCCCAGACCTGCCCGGTCTGTCTCGGGATGCCGGGGACGTTGCCGGTCGTCAACCAGAAAGCCGTCGAGATGGCGATCCGGACGGGGCTGGCGCTGAATTGCTCCATCCGCTCTCACAACCGGTTCGCCCGCAAGAACTATTTTTATCCGGACTTGCCGAAAGGCTATCAGATCTCGCAGTACGAGGCGCCGATCTGTGAGAGCGGGCTGGTGGAGGTGCAGGCGGGCGATGCCAGGAAGCGGGTCCGGATTCGCCGCGCCCATTTGGAAGAGGATGCCGGGAAGAACGTCCATGAGGGGGACAACCGCGCCGTGAGCATGGTGGACCTGAACCGGGCCGGCACCCCGCTCTTGGAAATCGTCACCGAACCGGACATGCGGTCGGCCGACGAAGTGGTGGCCTACCTCAAACAACTGCGCGACATCCTCATGTACCTGGAAGTCTGCGACGGCAACATGGAGCAGGGCAGCCTGCGGTGCGAGCCGAACCTGTCGCTGCGACCGGTCGGGCAGAAGACGCTTGGAACCAAGGTCGAGCTGAAGAACATCAACTCCTTCCGGTTCGTCAAGGACGCGCTGGAATACGAGATCAAGCGCCAGACCAAGGTGCTGAACGAAGGCGGAACCATTCGGCAGGAGACGCGGCTCTGGGACGTGGAGAAAGGCCAGACCGCCGCCATGCGCAGCAAGGAAGAGGCGCACGATTACCGGTATTTCCCGGACCCGGACCTGGTTCCGCTCAGCATTGCCAGTGACTGGATCGAGGAGTTACGCAAGACCCTGCCGGAATTGCCGGCCGTCCGCCAGAAGCGGTTTGTGACCGACTACGGCCTGCCGGACTATGACGCGGGGGTCTTGACCTCCTCCAAGGCCCTGGCCGAGTACTTCGAGGCCTGCGTGAAGCTGTACGATCAGCCCAAAGTCGTGAGCAACTGGGTCATGGGCGAATTGCTGCGCGAGCTGAACAACGCCGGCCTCTCCGCCGCCGATTCCCCGGTCAGCCCGGAGCGGCTTGTGAGCCTGCTGCAGTTGGTCGATAAGGGCACCGTCAGCCTGAAGGTAGCCAGGGAGATTTTCCCGGAAGTCTACGCGAACGCGGCGAGTGGAAAATCCCCGGAGCAGATCGTGCAGGAAAAGGGACTCACGCAGGTCTCGGATGAAGGCGCATTGGAGAAGATCATCGACGAGGTTATGGCGAAGAACGAGGCCCAGGTCGCGCAGTACCGGAGCGGCAAGCAGACGGTGCTGGGCTTCTTCGTCGGGCAGGTGATGAAAGTCTCCGGCGGCAAGGCGAATCCCGGCAAGGTGAACGAGCTGCTGAAAAGGAAGCTGGCGGGATGAAAGGAAACGGTGGCATACAGTCTCTCGCTTCCGCGCCTCCCGCGGCACCCCTTGCCACGCCGCTCGAACCGGAATGGCCTTCCGGTATTCTCTCGGCCACAGTCTTTGACTGTGTCGCCTCGGTCAGTACCGGCTTTCCGGCTTCGGTCGGCGGGCGGGGACCCCGCCTCTCCGGCGGACGTCCGCTCCAGACCGCATGCCACCAGGGGCAATGAGAGATGGCTGGAAAAGTCAGGCCATTTGAGCGGGAATGTACCCTTGACGGGCAACAGCTTCGCGTTTCTGGCTTTATAGAAGGGGATCGATTCATTTTGACTGCAGAGTTGATCAGACTCGAAATCAAGGCTGCCGAGATAGGTGAAGATGCGAAAGGTCCTTTCGCAGTTCTAGAGGAAAGTGAATGGCTTTCCCAAGACGAAATGATCTGCAGAGTTAAACATGATTATGATGAGCCTCTTCCAAATGGGGATTTGCCGAAACCCGGACTTGTCATAAGCAAAACAAAAGTGGCCTCAGACGCTACAGTTGAAATCATAGATAAGGAAATTCAGAGGCAGACGAATAAGTCTCCTATCGACTTTAATGTTCTATATCCCAATGAGTGGTCGTTTCGGGTGTGCTTTGATTCTACAGGGCAAATAAATGGTTGCTAAGCCTAGCGAATGAATGGGTTGGCTTTTTTCTGGCCTGGAGGAAGGTGGATGAGTGCGATACGGGAGGTGAAAGGGCGGCAGATTCTGGATTCGCGGGGGAATCCCACGGTTGAGGTGGATGTGGTGCTGGAGAGCGGGGCACGGGGCCGCGCGGCGGTGCCCTCCGGAGCCTCCACCGGCGAGAAGGAAGCCATCGAACTGCGGGACGGGGACAAGAAACGCTGGATGGGGAAGGGAGTCTCCAAGGCGGTGGCCAACATCAGCAGGGCCATCGCTCCCAAGCTGCTGGGCATGGAAGCCTTCGACCAGGCTTCCGTGGACCGGGCCATGATCACGTTGGACGGGACCAAGGCCAAGAGCCGGCTCGGGGCCAATGCGATCCTCGGCGTGTCCCTGGCCGTGGCCAAGGCGGCGGCGGTTGAGTCATCCCAGCCGCTCTACCGGTACATCGGAGGAGCCAACGCACGGGTGCTCCCGGTGCCGATGATGAACATCATCAACGGCGGGGCCCACGCCGACAACCGCCTGGACCTGCAGGAGTTCATGATCATGCCGGTCGGCGCCCCGCGGTTCAGCGAGGCGCTCCGGATGGCCACCGAGGTGTTCCACACGCTCAAGGCCTTGCTGAAGAAGCGCGGGCTCAACACGGCGGTGGGCGACGAAGGCGGGTTTGCGCCGGACCTGAGCTCGAACGAGGAAGCGCTGAGCCTCATCGTCCAGGCGATCGAGGCCGCGGGTTATCGGCCTGGCAGGGACATCGCCCTGGCCCTCGACGCGGCGGCCAGCGAGTTCTACGAAAAGGGGCGCTACCGGCTGGAGGCGGAAAAACAGCCGGAGCGGTCCTCCGAGGAGATGATCCACTACTACGCGCGGCTGGTGGACCGCTATCCGATCCTCTCCATCGAAGACGGGCTGAGCGAGCTGGACTGGAAAGGCTGGCGGATGCTCACGGAGCGGCTGGGCCAGCGGGTGCAGCTCGTGGGCGACGACATCTTCGTCACCAACGTGGAGATCTTTTCGCAGGGCATCACGGAAGGCATCGGGAACTCGATCCTGATCAAGCTGAACCAGATCGGCACGCTGACCGAAACGCTGGAGGCGATCGAGCTGGCCAAGCGGGCCGGGTACACGGCCGTGGTGTCGCACCGGTCCGGCGAGACGGAGGACACGACGATCGCGGACGTCGCGGTCGCGCTGAACACGGGTCTGATCAAGACCGGCTCCCTGTCGCGGACCGATCGTGTCGCCAAGTACAACCAGCTCCTGCGGATCGAAGAGGAGCTGGGCGACGGGGCCGTCTATCGAGGGCGGGACGCGCTTCACCAGTCGAAAGTCTAGAAAGTCTGAAAGTCAAAAAGTCAGAAACCTCGGCCGGGGACTTGAAGACTTTACGACGCGATGACTTTGTGACCCGCCTTACAAGGGTCAAGCAGCAATGACGAGGAAAAACCGCAGCCAGATGGCCAGGCAACGACGGCAACGGACCGTCCGGCAGGTCCTCTGGGTGGTGGGCGGGGCCATCGGGCTGGTCTTGGCGGTCTCGTTCTTCTTCAGCGAGATGGGACTCCTCAAGTACCTGTCGATGCAGGACCACGCCAGGCACCTGGAGCAGGAGATCCAGGGGATCGAGAAGGCCAACGCCGACCTGCGCACCGAGATCAGCCGTCTGCAGCAGGACCCGGCCCGGATCGAGGAAGTGGCCCGGGAGCGGTTGGGCTTCGTGCGCAAGGGCGAAACGGTCTATCAGGTGGTGGAGGAAACGGGGAAGCCCAAATGAAATCGGGCACGGTCGCGATCATCGGGCGGCCGAACGTGGGGAAGTCCACCCTGCTGAACGCGCTTCTCAAGGAGAAGATCGCGATCGTCTCGGACAAGCCCCAGACGACCCGCACCCGCATTCTGGGGGTCGTCCATCATCCTGAGGCGCAAATTGCCCTGCTGGATACGCCGGGTCTGCACAAGCCGCAACATCAGCTCAACAAGCGGATGGTCCGCACCGCCCTGGAGACCATGCGGGAGGCGGACCTGATCTACGTGGTGGTGGAGGCGACGAGCCCGCCCGGGGCGGCGGACCGCCTGGTCGTCGAGCAGGTCCGTGAGGCCGGCATCCCGGCCTTCCTCCTGATCAACAAGGTGGATCTGGTGAACAAGGTCCGCGTGCTGCCGCTCATCGAGGCCTACCGGACGATGCTGGACTGGCGGGAAGTGGTGCCCCTCTCGGCCCAGACGGGCCTGAACGTGGACCGGCTCCTGGAACTGACCGTGAAGGCTCTGTCCGAGGGCGAAGCGCTCTACGGCGAGGATGTGATCACGGATCAGCCGATGCGGACCCTGGCTGCCGACATCGTGCGCGAAAAGATCCTGCAGCATACGCGCGAGGAGGTGCCGTACGCCGTGGCCGTCGAGATCGAGCGCTTCGTCGAGGAAGGCAAGCTGGCGCGGATCGCGGCTTCGGTGCTGGTGGAGAAGGAATCGCAGAAAGCCATCGTGATCGGCAAGCACGGGGAGCGGCTCAAGATGATCGGAACCGAGGCGCGGATCGACATGGAGCGGCTGTTCGGGATGAAAGTGTTTCTGGAACTCTGGGTGAAGGTGCGGGAAGCCTGGCGGGAAGACGAGCAGGTGCTGACGGAGCTGGGATACTGAACGGAAAGACGCAAATCGCAAGTGACCAAGTAGCCATGCAGCCGATCGAGCGGACAAGACAGAGTGAGAAGGACTTGCTGAAGGACCTCTCCAAGGAATCGCCGGAGAAGGGGCAGACGAAGTTCGACCTGATGCTGGCCTCCTTCCAGCGCCTGCTCCGCCGCGGCGCCATCACGAACCTGGGCAAGATGCTGGGCCGCATGCATCCGGCCGACATCGCCAAGGTGATCGCCCACCTCTCGACCCCCAAGGACAAGCGGACCGTGTACGAGCTGGTGCGAGGGGAAGCGGAACGGGCCCAGGTGCTGAGCGAGCTGGACGCGGACAGCATCCAGCAGGTGCTGGCGGACATGCCGGCCTCCGACGTGGCCTGGCTCTTGAAGGATCTGGGGCCGGACGACGTGGCCTACATCCTGGGCGTGCTGCCGGAAGAGCAGGCGAAGGAAATCCTCACGCTGATGAAGACGGAGGACTCCACGGAGATCGCCGACCTGCTCAAGTATCCCAAGGACCAAGCCGGCGGCATCATGACCACGGAGTTCTTTTCGCTGCCGGAGGACGCGACCGCCCAGGAGGCGATCCGGCGCCTGCAGCAGGCCACCGACGCGGAGATGGTCTTCTACATCTACGTGACCGACAAGGAGGACCATCTGGTGGGCGTCCTCTCGCTGCGCCAGCTCCTGACGGTCCCGCCTGCGACCCCGCTCAAGAACATCATGACGACCGACGTGCTGAGCGTCACGGTGGACATGGACCAGGAGGAAGTGGCCCGCCAGGTCGCGCGCTACAACTTGTTGGCCATCCCGGTGGTGGAGAAGGACAACACGCTGGTGGGCATCATCACGGTGGACGACGTGGTGGACGTCATCCGCGAAGAGGCCACGGAGGACATGCTGAAGATGGCCGGCGCGGCCGAGGAGGACACGCTGATGAAGTCCTCCAGCCTGGAGGCGGCCCGCTCGCGCCTGCCCTGGCTCTTCACCAACCTCGTCGGCAGCCTGGTCTCCGGCGCCATCCTCTGGTGGTTCCGCTACACCATCCAGGAGGTCGTGGCGATCGTCACCTTCATTCCGGTCATCGCCGCGATGGGCGGCAACGTGGGGTTGCAGTCTTCGACCCTGATCATCCGCGGGCTCGCCACGGGCCGGATCGAGCTGACCGACGTCTGGAAGGTCTTCTTCCGCGAAGTCCGGATCGGCCTGCTGCTGGGGTTGGCCTGCGGCCTGATCCTGACCGGGGTCGGCTGGCTCTGGCACGACCAGGGATTCCTGGGCATGGTGGTCGGGGCGTCGCTCATGATCGCCTTTCTTGTCTCGACCAGCATGGCCACGATCATGCCCGTGGCCCTCCGGCGTCTCGGCGTGGACCCGGCCGTGGCGGCCGGGCCCTTCGTGACCACCGCCAACGACATCACCGGCATCACCATTTACCTCGTCCTGGCGACCGTCCTCATCGACTACCTCAAATAACCGATGCCGCTGCTGAAGACGCCCGCCATCACGCTCAAGAGCCGCAAGTGGGGGGAGGGCGATCGGATCGTCACGTTCTACACCCTCCGGTTCGGCAAGCTGCGCGGGGTGGCGCGGGGGGCCAGGAAGATGAAGAGCCGGTTCGGCAGCGCCCTGGAGCCGTTCGTCCATTGCGAGCTGAACCTGTTCGAGAAGGCGAACGACCACCTGCATCGCGTCACGCAGGCGGATATCAAGGAGCCCTTCACCGCCCTGCGCGAAGATTTGGAGCGGATGGCCGCAGCCGCACGCCTTGCCAACCTCGTGAACGCCATCACGGCGGAAGGGGACCAGTCCGTCCAAAAATTCGAAACCCTGCTGGCCGGCCTGCGCGCCCTCCAGGCCGGGCATGATCCGGGCCTCACGGCGCTGCTGTTTCAGGTCAAGCTCCTGGGGCTCAGCGGCTACCAACCCCAAACCGACCACTGCACGGTCTGTGGAACAGACACACGCAACGGTGAGGGGGGGAAGGGGGTGCGCTTCTCGCCGGTGGCGGGCGGGCTGGTCTGTGATGCCTGCGCCGGGAGGCGGCCGGATGGAGGGTTGATGCTCTCGCAAGGGAGCGTGGCTTTCCTGCAGAAAGCGGCGCAACTGATGCCGGAAGCGCTCACGCGCCTCACGGTGGCCGGTCCGATGCGCCGCGAACTGGATATCACCGTCGAAGCCTACGTGACCGTCATCGCCGGCAAGCGCCTCCCGCCGGTGGATTTTCTGGCGGCGCAAGCGAGCGCACCGGCCTATGAATCGAAACGATGACCCCGAGTCTCCTTGTGCAGCCAGCGAGGGTGGGCTATAGTACGCCTCGATCAGCGGAGGCGGAGGTGGACGCATGGTTCAGGTGTCGCTCGAACCGAAGGACATGGAGTGGCTCGGCAAGGGAGTTCTGGGGGTCGAGTGGT